>QHUT01000036.1 GCA_003222055.1 Gemmatimonadota bacterium | reverse complement strand
TTTGGGGACCGGAACGGGGAGCTCGGTGCTGGCGGTGACGGAGGCCGCGCGCCGCGTGACCGGGCGCGCGGTCGCGACGCTCGCCCGGCCGCGCCGGCCGGGCGATCCGCCGTTCCTGGTGGCGGCGCGCGGTCGCGCCGAGCGGCTGCTCGGGTGGCGGCCGCGCCACTCGAGTCTCGAAGAGATCATCGCGAGCGCGTGGGCGTGGCACCGAGCGCACCCGCTCGGGTACGGGAACTGAGGAGGGTTGACAGCGTGCTCCTGCTACAGGTGGGCCGGGCGGTTCCGACGACGCCGTGGGAGCTGGTGCTCACATCCAGTCGCGAGACCAAGTTCGTGCTCGCGATCCTCGTCGTCTTCTCCGTCGTCTCCTGGTATCTCATCTTCCTCAAGTGGTGGCAGTTCCGCCGCATGCGCCACCATGCCGACCGGTTCATGGCGGAGATCGCGCGCGCGCCGCGGCTCGACGACGCCTACCACGCGGCCATGCGACTTCCCTCGTCGCCGTACAACCGCCTGCTGCGCGAGGGCATCCACTTCTTCTCCGAGCTCAAGCCCGGCGGTTTGAAGGAGAACGGACCGGCGGTGGCCACCCAGGCCGCCCTGACGATGACCCAGCTCGAGGCGCTCCGGATGGTGCTGGCCAAGGAGGTCGCGGCCGAGCGCGACGCCGCCGCGCGGTTCATTCCGTGGCTCGCCACGTTCGGGTCGGTCAGCCCCTTGCTCGGCCTGCTCGGCACGGTGCTCGGCGTGATGGACGCGTTCATCGGGATCGCCGTGGGCGGGTCCGGCAACATCGGCGCCGTCGCGCCGGGCGTCGCCGAGGCGCTCGTGACCACCGTCGCCGGGCTGGCGGTGGCGGTCCCGTCGGTGATGGCCTACAACCTGTTCGTGAACCGCCTGGGGCTGTTCGCCGGAGAGCTCGAGGGCTTCGCCCAGGAGATCATCGGCACGATGGCGCGCGAAGGGAGGCTGTAATGGCGGGCTTGGTAGGAGGCGGTGGGGGCTTGCGCGGGCACGGCGAGCTGCCCTTGAACGCCGATATCAACGTCACGTCGCTCGTGGACGTCGCGTTCGTGCTGCTCATCATTTTCATGATCACGGCGCCCATCATGCAGGGCGGCGTGGACGTCCGGCTGCCGCGCGCCCAAGCACGTCCGCTCGAGCCCAAGTCTGGATTGGTCGTGACCTTGGACCGCGACGGGCGCATTTACCTGGAGCAAGCGGCGCTCTCGTACGACGACTTCCGCGCCACGTTCCCGGCCTTCGTGCGAACCAAACGGCCCACTGGGGTGTACCTTCGGGCCGACGGTCGGGTGCCGTACGCCGACGTCGTGCAGGTTCTGGCCGTCATCCGGACGTCGGGCGTGAACGACGTGGGTCTCGTGGCCGAGCCGGAGACGGTGCAACGGTGAAGCGCCGGCCCCGGGCGCCCGCCAACATCGGCATCGGCCTCGCGGGCACGGTTCTCGTCCACGCCTCCGTCGGGGTGCTGTTCCTGGTAGGCGCCGCCAATGCCCGCAAGCCGACGCCGCCCACGTACCGAGTCCATCTGGTGGCTGCGCCCGCGCCGACCGAGGATGCGCGTAAAGCGCCCGAGGCGGTTGAGCGGCCGGCCGAGGAGAAGCCCGCGCCGGCACCGAAGGCGAAGTCCCCGAAGAGCACCGTGGCACCCGCGCCGCCGCCGCCCGTGGCGGACAACACCAAGCGCGAGGCCGCGCCGCGTACCACGCCCAAGGCACAGCCTCTCCCCGGCGAGCAACCGTCCACCGGGAGTGACCCGCTCACGGTGTCCACCGAGGGGATCGAGTTTCCGTTCCCCGAGTACACGAACAACATCATTGTTCAGATCGCGCTCCGGTGGCAGCGTCCGCAGCAGAGTACGCCGCTCGACGCGGAAGTCGGGTTCCTGATTCACCGCGACGGGTCGATCAGCGATATGCAGTTCATCAAACGGTCGGGCAGCTTCGGATTCGATCTCGAAGCGCAGGGCGCGATCGAGGACGCGGGACGCCGCAAGGCGTTCGGGCCGCTCCCCGACGGCTGGACGGCGGACGTCCTGTTCGTGCGCTTCTACTTCAGCGGGAAGCGGCAATGAGGCGGGCGCTCGGCCTGGCGGTGCTGTCCCTCGCCGTCGTTCCCGTCGCCCGTCTAACGGGCCAGGATACCTCCGCAGTCGATCGGGGCGTCCGCATCGGCATCCTGTACCGACCGGGCGTGCGCCCGGGGATCGTGGTCTTGACGGGCCGCGTCCCGGCGCTCGACTCGCTGCGCACGATCATGGCGCGTGATATCGACTACAGCGACCGCTTCGAGCTGATCACGCTGCCGGGCAGCGATTCCATCCGTCTGGCGGCCCCCGTTCCCACGGCGGGCTCGCGCCCCGCAGCGGGGACCGCGAGCGGGAAGGCCGGCGGCGGCGCGGCGTCGGCCGGCGGACTCAACTACCCGCTGTACCAGGCGCTCGGCGCGGACTTCGCGGTCGCGCTGACGGCCGCGGCCGCCGATACCGCGGTCGTCACGGTGCACGACGTCGCGGCCGGTGCCGTACGGCGGGAGCTCCGCGCCCGGCTGCCGGCGCTCACCGACGCTGGCTTCCGGATGGCGGTGCATCGGCTCTCGGATCGCGTGCTCGAGGCCACGCTGGGCGCGCCCGGGATCGCGGCCACGCGCGTGTTGTTCGTGATGGACGGGAAGGTCTACGTCATCGATCAGGACGGAGCAGACCGGCGCCTCGTGTCCTCGACGGATCACGCGGCCCTGTCGCCCGCGTGGGCGGTAGACGGCCGGCGTTTCTCGTACATGGAGTTCTGGCAGGGGCACGGCCGCCTGTTCGTGCAAGACGTCGCGACCGGCAAGCGCTCGCCGGTGGCCACCACGGGCCAGGCGCTCGACTTCACGCCGGCGTTTTCCCCCGATGGCAAGACGCTCGCCTTCAGCCGCGCCATTGAAGAAGGAACCGACGTCTATACGGTCAACGTCAAGGACGGCTGCTGTTTACAACGCTTGACCGTGGGGCGCTTTTACGACAACTTGTCACCGACCTACAGTCCCGACGGCCAGCGGATCGCGTTCGTGTCGACGCGGGCGGGACTGCCGCAGATCTACGTGATGGCGGCGGACGGGACGGACCAGCAGCTGTTCGCGCCGTTCGACTACGGGGCGACGGGGTCGTCCAACGCGCCCGAATGGTCACCCGACGGGCAGGCCGTCGCCTTCCACCGCGACGTAGCGGGCACGTTACAGGTGTTTGTCCTCGACGTGCGCACGCGCGCGGTGCGGCAGCTCACTTCGGTAGGGCGGAACGAGGATCCAACCTGGGCACCCGACAGCCGCCATATGGCGTTCGTGTCGGATCGTTCGGGATATCGGCAGCTCTGGATCATCGATTTGGAAACCGGCCGTATTCGCCCGCTGCTGCAGCAGAGCGGCGCGCGGCTGCCGGCCTGGTCTCCGCGTCTGCCGGAGACCGCACCGTCGACCCCTTGAATTGGGAGAGGACGCCACCGATGAAACGCCTACCCTTGCTCCTGCTGAGCGGCCTGGCTGTTGCGGCGGTCGCCGCGTGCCCTGGCAAGAAGCCGGAGACGACGCCACTGCCGCAGGGCCCGAACGCGGACTCCGCCGCGGAGGCCGAGCGGTTACGCGCGGACTCGGCCGCGCGGGCGGAGCGCGAGGCCCGGGAGCGCGAGGAAGCCGAACGGCGCCGCCAGCAAGCCATCGCGGACTCGCTGGCCGCGATCGGCAAGACGACCGATGCCGTAAAGACCATGCTCGCGACGATGATTCACTTCGACTACGACAAGGCGATCCTCCGCGGCGGCGACGCGGCTGTGCTCGATCAAAAGGTGGCGATCCTGCAGGCGAACCCGGGCCTGCGCATCCGCATCAGCGGGCACTGCGATGAGCGCGGCTCCGACGAATACAACCTGGCGCTGGGCAATCGGCGCGCCACGGCGGCGAAGCAGTATCTCGTGAGCCACGGCATCGACGCGGGTCGAGTCGAGACGGTGTCGTACGGCGAAGAGCGGCCCCTCGATCCCGGCCACAACGAAGACGCGTGGTCCAAGAACCGCCGCGACGAGTTCGACATCCTGGCGGGCGGCGACGCCCTGAAGCAGCCCTGAGCGGCGGGCGCGTGACGCGCGCGTGGCTGCCGCTGGTCGGCCTGGGGCTCACCGCCGGCTGCGCCCTCAAGGGCGACGTGCGGCGTGTCGAGCTCCAGGTCGAGGCGCTCCGCGTCGAGCGCATGCGCGGCGATAGCGCACGCGCCGTCCAGGTCGATTCCGTGCGCGCTCTGCTCGCCGTGGTGCAGGAGAAGCTCGCGGCGCAGCAAGCCTACCTGGTGCAGTTGCGCGGCGACATGAAGACCGATCTGCTCGCCGTGCAGCAGCAGCTCGTCTCGGTGCAGGAGTTGACCGGCCAGAGCCAGCAGCGCCTCACCGAGCTGCGCGGCCGGCTGGAGGAGCAGGCGCGTCAACCGGTGCCTGTCCCGGACACCGGTCACGGCGGTGCCGCCGTCCCGGTCGGGCCCTCGGGGACACCTGGCGGCCCGGGCCCGGACCGCATGTTCGATCTGTCGCTGCAGCAGTTCCGCCGGGGCAGCCTCGGGACGGCGCGACTCGGGTTTCGGGAGTTCTTGCGCGTGTTCCCGACCCACGAGCGGGCGCCGGACGCGCTGTTCTACGTGGGTGAAACGTTCGCGGGGGAGAGCGCGGACTCGGCGGCCGCGGTGTATCAGCAGGTCGTGAAGACCTTTCCCAATTCGCCGCGGGCTCCCTCGGCGCTGTACAAGCTGGGCCTCCTCGCCGAGCAGCGCGGCGACAAGGCGGCCGCCCGGACCTACTACGCTCGGGTGA
>QHUT01000035.1 GCA_003222055.1 Gemmatimonadota bacterium | reverse complement strand
GAGCCGAAGATCTGGGCCGACGCGTCCGAGCTCCAGCAGATGCTGCTCAACCTCTTGATCAACGCCGAGCAGGCGCTCGTGACCGTCGAGCGGGCCCGCACCATCACCGTGCGTACGCGCGCCGACGAGAGCGACACGCGGCTCGAGATCGCCGACTCGGGCCCGGGGATCCGCGCCGATCTCCGCACCAGGCTCTTCGATCCCTTCTTCACCATGAAACCGGAAGGGGTGGGCACGGGGCTGGGCCTGTCGATCTGCTACGGCATCGCACGCGACCACGGCGGCCGCATCTGGGTGGAGTCCGAGCCGGCCGGGGGCGCCCGGTTCTGCGTGTTGCTGCCGCGCGACCAGCGCGAGGAGGCGCGCGTCCCGGCGGCCACTCCGGAGCCGGCCCCCCACGCCGCCACCGGCCGGCTCGCCGTGCTCGTCGTGGACGACGAGGTGACGTTGCGCGAGGCGCTGCTGCGCTTCCTGCAGCGCCGTGACATCCACGTCGAGGGCGTCGCCGACGGCTGGGAGGCGATCCGCCTGCTCGAGCAGCGCGCCTTCGACGTCATCATTTCCGACGTGCGGATGCCGGGGATGAGCGGACGGGAGTTCCTGGAGCGGCTGCGCCGCGATCGACCCGATCTCGTGGCGCGCCTGGTGTTCAGCACCGGCGATGCCTTCACGCCGGAAACGGCCACGCTGCTGAAAGAGTCCGGCGTACCCACCGTGGCCAAGCCGTTCGATTTCGCCGTCCTCGAGCGCGTGGTCCGCGAGGTCGCCGGGCGCGCTACGGCCTCGGCCTGAGCTCCACCTCGAGGCCGGAGGCCCCCACGCCGTTCGGCGTGGGGGCGAGCGTTACCCGCAGCGGCGCGGCGGTCGCCTGCAGCGCGTCCAGCACGGCGGCGTCGACGGTCAGGTCGTAATCGCCCGGCTTCACCCCGAGCACATAGAACGCCCCGTCGCTGAACGTGGTGAAGCGCTGCCCGGGTCCCCCTCGCCTGCGCCGGTCGGTGAGTCGCAGCGTCACACCGGGCACGCCCACGCGCCGACCGCCCTCGTCCCGGCTCACGCGGCCCTCGACGACGCCGGCCTGTACCACGGGAATGTTCAGGCCACGGAAGCGGTTGGGGCCGGGCTCGAGCAGCGCACTCGCGAACGCCGGCACCAGCAGGGGCGAAGACAGAGACAACGAGTCGACCTGTACGCTGACGGGCTCGAACGGCACGATGTCCCACACGCGGAACTCCCCGTCCGAGTCCGAGACGGCCGTGCTCGTGCCCACGCGCACGCGCACGCCCGGAATGCCCCGCTCACCCGGGTTCTGCAGGCCGTCCGCGTTCTCGTCCAGAAAGACCCGCCCGGATACGCCCGACCGCTCGAGCGAGGGGCCGGGCGCCGTCGTGAGCCGACCCGTCGCGCGGTCCCACAGCAGCGACCCCTGCACGTACTGCGTCCCGCTGACAGTCCCGCCGGCGGGGGCACTCACCGTGGTATAGGTCCGCACGGCCGAGAGGTAAGACGTGAACGAGAGCGACAGCACCGGCCCGGCGGATCCCCGGAGCCAGGTGACCCCCGCCTCGACCCGCAGTCCCGCACCTACGGGGCGCGCGGCGAGCAGTGAATATGACGACAGGCGGAGCGGGCCGTCCGTCTCGATTTCGCCACCGCCCCGCAGCCAGATCGGCCCCAGCACCCGGCCGAGCGCGGGGCGCGGCAGGACGAAGGCGTTCGCGCCCGCGAACCACCGGGTCACGCCCGGCACGCCGGCCGGGGCGTCCCGCTCGAACCGGACGAAGGGCAACGCACGCACCGCCCGGCCTTCGGTGGAGCTCTCGACCCGCACGAACGTCGTGGTGCCGGTCAGGCTCGTCTGGCGGTCGAGGGTGCCGTCGAAGAAAAAGAAGCCCGCCCGGCGGATCGGCCGCCAGAATCCGAACAGCAGCAGCCGCGAGCGCGCACCCAGCGGCGTGAGGACGGGCGCGATGGTACCGCCGGCGTAGCGCGTGTATTCCGCGGTCACGCGTCGGTCGATGGACGGCTCGTAGCGCAGTCCCGCACGTGCGAACGCGGCGGTGACACCGTCGAGGGTGACGGTCCAGGTGGTGGACGGGCTGCCCACGACCGACGCGTAGGCGTGCGTCAGGTCGGGCAGCGTGTCGCGCCAGAATCGATCGAGCCCGCCCCGCACGGTCCAGCGCTCGCTCACGCCGTAATGCAGGTCGACGTTGGCCGTGGCACCGCACGGCGTGCCGCGGCACGACCCGGCCGAGGCACCGTACTCGAACCGCCCGGCAGGCAGCAGCTCGTCCGCGACGCGGAACGTCTGGTTGAACTCGCGGATCTCGCCGAGCGGTCCGTAGGCCACGAAGTCCACTGGGTTCTCCCCGTACCGCACGGGCACCGGCACGCTGAATCGCCCGGTGGCGTCGACCGAATCGAACCCCAGGAGCTGCCCACCGCGGTACGCCTCGACCGACCATCCGCCGCCCGGCTCGAGCGCGCCCTCGTAGCGCTGGATCCCGATGAGGGACGGGCGGACGAACGGTGCATTCGTGATGGAGACGCCGCGCAGCGAGCGCAGCGCCGGCCCCGTGGACACGCCGTCGCCCAGACGCAGCTGTTCGAGCCAGCGGTGGTCGCGCCACACGCCCGTCCACGAGCCGGCGATCTGCACCACGCCGTCCGCCGCCCGCCCGACGCTCGCGGCGCTCAGCTCGAGGGAGCCGCCGAACGCGTCCGCCCCGAGCGCCCCCGTGTACCCGCTGCCCGCGAGCGGGTCGCCGCTGGGCGCGAGCAGCGAGTAATCGAACACCAGACCGTCCCAGCGCGGGTGCTCCGCCGCGAGCAACAGATCCGGACGCGCCATCTCCCGCGGCCGCAGCAGTGCCGTCCGGGCCGCCTCGCGACGCAGCCGGCGCGCCACCGGCAGGTCGCCCGGATCCGCCAGCGTGACCGTGAGTTCTGAGAAATCGACGATGAACGGCGATCCCAGCAGGTCGCCCAGGCGCTCGGCGCCCACGTACAGCTCGCCGTCGCGGAAGCTCCGGTACTCGGGCTCCAACCGCACGCGCCGCGCGCCGTAGCTCATCGTGTCGCCGCCCGCGTCGATCACCAGCCGCCGATTTCCCGGGTCCACCGTCGCCTCGACCCGGCCGGCCGCGCTCAAGCGGTAGCGGATCTCGGCGAGCTGCAGGAACTGGGTGAGCGGCACGAGGACTTCGGTACGCACCCGGAATGCCGCGACGGTACGACCCGTGACATGCCCGAGTCGCAGCTCGACCAGGATGGGCTCCGCCGTATCGGCCGGGGCGGGCCGCTGGGCGGCCGCTACGGGGGCGCCGGCCACCGTAAACCACAGGGCGACCCGCGTCGCGCGCCAAACCGGTGCCATGGTATTACAGGTAGGCGATCGTGACGATGATCGTGCCCGTGTAAATGCCGGGCTTGGCCGCCGCGGCGGGGGTCACGGTGCCGCCGATCCAGATGTAGAGAAACGGGTTCGCGGGAGGCCCCAGCTTGCCCGTGGCGCCGACGCTCGGGTTGAAGACCGTCGCGGCCGCCACGTTGTTCGTCGCCCGGTTCCAGCGGGCCGACGTGGCCCCGAACGACACCGGCATCGTGCTCCCGGGCAGCGCCTGAATGTTCGTCAACAGCGCGGGGAGTACGAACGTGACGCTCACGTCGGCGTTCTTACTGCCCTGGATCTGCCACGCCCCGGCGCCAGCCGCCGTCGGCTGCACGGTGGTGGCGACGCCCTTCGGCACACTCCCGAAGTTCAGATCGCTCAACGTGGTGATGGTCAGCGCCTGCCCGATGACGTTCGCGTCGATGGCGACCGATCCGCCCACGCCCTGCGACAGGCCGGCGCGCGTCACGAGCAGCCCGAGCAAGAGCAGGCCGGCGAGACCGGGTCGCGACATCACGGGACGCGGACCTCGACCGAATCGCGCACCGGCGGGCTCGGCAGCACCAGCTCGGGAGCCAGATCCTCGCGTCCGGTGGACAGATCGAGCCGCAGCCGGTAGCGGCCGGGAGCAAGTGCCCCGATGGGCAGCGCCCAGCGCGGCTCCATGGCGTAGTAGACGCCGATGGGCGCCTTCAATTCGGCGAGCGTCTTGCCGGTCGAATCCAGTAGCGCCGCATGCGCGCTGCCGATATAGGCCGCGTTCCCCTGCTGCGTCAGGCGAGCCCAGACGGCGAGCGAATCCCCCACCACCGCGGTGCGCAGCCCGGACAGGGTGACGCCCGTGTGCACCGCGCCCTTGCGGTAGAACACGCCGATGATCGTGCGCACTTCGAGCGTGAGCCCTACCTTGAGCTTGGCCGTGTCGGCCACGCCCGTCACCGGAAGCTGACCTCCCTTGGCCGAGATCACGAGACGCGCCCAGTATTCTCCATCGGCAAGGCCCGGGGGCGGACTCGCGAGCAGGCGGATGGTCTGGCGCTCGAGGGGTGGTACCGTGAGGCGGCGCGGGAAGGCTTGAATCCAGCTCGCCGCGGACGGACTCGTCGCATCGGGGTGCTCGACCGTCCGCACCACGATGCTCCCCGCGGAATCCGTCGCCGGATAGCCGAAGAAGAACGAAATGACGACCTCGGCCGGGTCGGCGTTCGGATTGTAGAGGAGCACCGCGCCGCTGCGCGTGCGGGCGTCGATGAACACGGCATGGGGGGCGATCACCACGCCCTGCCCCGCGAGCGGTGCGGCGCCGCACAGCAACGCGAGCGACAGCCCCGTTCGCTTCATGGGAACGCCGTCAGGTTGAGGGTAATCGTCCCGGTGTAGGAGCCGGCGCGCTGCGTGGGCGCGGGCTGCGCTGTGCCGCCGAGGAACACCGACCCGCGTCCCTGCCCGCTAAAGGTGATGAGAAACGGCTGTCTCGGGTCGAACCCGAT
>QHUT01000150.1 GCA_003222055.1 Gemmatimonadota bacterium | reverse complement strand
AGCAGACCGTCATTCCCGCCACGACGCTGTGACCGGAGGCGGAACGTGGGAGACTCGGGATGCGAGCGGGGTGACGGGGAGCGGTACGTACGTCGTCACCGGACTCGTGAGCTGGGAGCGGGCAGCAGCATCTGTTCCGAGTATGCCCGGGAGCACGGCGGGGCTCGCGATCCTGCGGGTCGAGTATGATGACGGGAGTGCCGGGACCCTCACGATCAGTTGCCGGATCTCGAACGCGCAGCCAGGTCGCTTCGAAGGGGTTACGGCATCAAAAGGGTTCGTGGACTTCTTTGGGCCAATGACCGGCCCTAATCTGTTCCACGTTCTTCACTGAGGCCCGGAGCGAAGCAGCGCATCCTGCGGGGGCGATGCCTTGGTCGCCCCCGTTCGGCCCCGTTACGCCCTGATGGGCCCGACACGCCAGCCCGTGGATCCACCGGGCAGGGTCTCGTACATGACTCCGGCGACCACCACTCCCGAGACGAACGTCAGCGCCGCGATCGCCGTGATGGCGAAGGGCATGGTGAACGCGTCCGCCAGGAGCCCTGCGGCGATCGCCCCTATGGCATAGCCGGAGTCGCGCCACAGCCGGTACACTCCCACGGCGCTCGCCCGCCAGTCGGGGTGCGCGACGTCCGACACCGCGGCGAGCAGGGTGGGGTAGACCAGCGCGGTCCCGATCCCCAAGAGGCTGGAGCCGGCCATCCATGACGAGAAGGAGCGGCCGACAACGAACGCCGTGATGCCCACCGCCTGCATCCACATGCCGGTAGCGATCATCCACTTCCGTCCCCAGCGGTCGCTCAGCGCGCCAGTGGCGAGCTGGCCCATTCCCCACACCAGGGGGTAGGTCGCGGTCACCACGCCGATGCGGTCGAGCGTGACGCCCCGCGCGGCGAGAAACACGGGGATCAGTCCCCACACCATCCCGTCGTTCAGGTTGTTGACCATGCCCGCCTGGCTCGCCGCGAACAGCGCGCGGTCGCGCCAGCTCGTGAGCAGCAGGATGCGGGCGAACCCGGGGCGGGATTGCTCCGCGCCGCGCTGACTCGCCTCCGCGCGCGCGTGGCCATGGGTTTCACGGACGGCAAACACGGAGAGGAGTAGTCCCAGCGCGGCGAATGCTATGCCCGGATAGAATGGCGCCGGCCGGAGACCGTGCGCGGCGGCGAGGTAACCGGTGAGCAGCGCCGACAGCGACACGGCGACGTACCCCGCGAACTCGTTCAGGCCCATCGCGAGGCCACGCCGCGCCGGCCCCACGAGATCGATTTTCATGATCACCGTCGTGGACCAGCACAGTCCCTGGTTGACGCCGAGCAGCACGTTGGCGAACACGATCCAGCCCCAGCTCGGCGCCCAGATGATGAGCAGTGGCACGGGGAGCCCCGCGAGCCACCCTGCGACGAGCAGCGGCTTGCGGCCGATCCGATCGGCGAGCCGTCCAGCGCATAGATTCGCGAGCGCCTTGACGACGCCGAAACTGATGAGAAAGGAGAGGACAACGGTCTTCGAGACGAGCCCGAAGTCTGCCTGCGCGATGAGCGGGACGACGGTGCGCTCGAGCCCTACCATCGCTCCGACGAAGGCATTGACGACGACGAGTAGTGTGAACTGGCGCCAGTTGGCGCCGAGGCCGAGCCGGATGTGAGACGGCGTCTCAGGCAACGGCGCAGCGATTGGCGCCTGCCTCCAGCTCGGTCGGGTCATCAGGCAACGTGCCGGCTTCGTTCAGCGCGACAATACGGTGATGGTTCGGTGGTGTTGGCGGAAGCCGGGTGAGGATCTGGCTCACGAACGTTTCCTCGGTCTCACGCAAGAGCGACGTCCGCTCCTGGACTTCCTCGAGCGTCGCGCTGATGGGCCGGCCGTCAAACTCGACGGGCTCGCTCGTATGAGTGGGCAGGACGACGGTCTCGGGAGGTAATGCGAGCAGGCGCTGCAACGACGCGTGGAGTACGTGAGCCCGGCGGCGCGCCTGCTCTGCTGACGCCTCGAGGTCCGGGCGGCCGACGGCCGCTAGGAACAGCGTGTCGCCAGTGAACAGGGCACGCTCGTCCAACAGATAGCAGGCGCTCTCCGGAGTGTGGCCAGGCGTATGAAACACCCTGAGGCCGGCGGATCCCACGCGCAACGTGTCGTGCTCGTTGAGGGGCGTGAATTCGAACGAGACGCGATCCGTCGTCGGAAGACAGAGCTTCGCCCCGGTATCGACTGCGAGAGCTCGGGCGCGAGACAAGTGGTCGGCGTGCACGTGCGTTTCGAGGACCGTGCAGATACGCCAGCCATGGTTTTCGGCGACTCGACGGTACACCTGGGGCTCGAGCGAGGCATCGACCACGGCGGCAGCGCCGTTCGACCCGATGAGATAAGACAGGCATCCCTTCCCGGTCCGGCGCAGCTGCACGATCCGCGGGGTGGTCCCGGGGCACCGAACCTCGGCGGTGTTCCAGGCCAGGCTCCAGACGCGCATTCCGCCCTGGAGCGACACCGCGTCCAGGCCGCGCGCCCGCAAGCGCTCGGCAGCCAGCATGCTCGTTTTCCCCGCGGCGCATACAGTCACTACACGGTCGCCATTCGTGGGGTGGAAGTCGGCGAGGGCGGTCGGGTCGCCGCGCCGCAGTGCCTCATACGCGTCGGCGTGTACGCTGCCAGGGATGCTCCACTCGGCGCGCTCGGCGGCGGGGCGCACATCGAGGACTGTGACCGGTGCCCGCCGCTCGAGCAGCTCCCGCAGTCCTTCGGTGGAGATGGTCGGTGCAGGCATCGGGGGAGCGTGCCTAGACGTCGGTCACGGCCGCGCCTGGCGCGGGTCGTCCTTCGGATTCACGTAGGTGATGCTCCAAGGCCCGACGCTGTGGAGCTGGAAGACGACGCCGTCGCTTCCGGTCCAGGCGTAGTGGATCATCTTCTGCGGCATCACGGCGTAGCTGCCGGCCGAAAGCGCCGTGCCGCCCGAATAGGTCGCCTGCTCGCCCATTCCGACGTTCAGCGTCCCGGAGAGCACGGTCACGTGCTCGAGAACGGCGTGCCAGTGCGGCGGTATGCGGTAGTTGGGCGGGAACTTGAGGCGCAAGGTGAGCGGGACGGCCTCGGCCGGGTTGCCTTCGAGCAGGGCGAACTGGGTCCCGCGGGGCAGGGACGGCGGGCCGTCGGCCCAGCTGATGCCCGACGCGTGGACGACGATGGGACCGGCCGATGGAGTCGCGGCCGCCTGCGCGCTCGCCCGCGCGGCGAAAGCGGCAGCGCATACGGCGGCGACGACGGTGAGCATCACGTGGTGCTTCATGGGGATCTCCTTGGGCGCTCGGCGCCCACACGAGGGGTTGCCCCAAGCTGGCGCAGGTTGCACCATAGGACCAATACGAGTTATTGATATCACCTATAGGGTTTATCCTATGATCAAGCCCGGCCTCACGGTGCACCGCCTCGAGCTGTTCCTCGCCGTCTTGGACCAGGGCGGGGTGGGCCGCGCCGCCCAGGCTTGCCACATCAGCCAGCCCGCCGTCTCCGAGCACCTGCGTGGACTCGAAGCGCACTTTGGCGTCCGACTCGTCGAGCGTCACGGGCAGCGCGTCCGGGCGACTGCGGCGGCGCGCGTGGTAGAGCCATACGCGCGCCAGGCCCT
This sequence comes from Gemmatimonadota bacterium, assembly GCA_003222055.1. GTDB lineage: Bacteria > Gemmatimonadota > Gemmatimonadetes > Gemmatimonadales > GWC2-71-9 > AG41. Next base: position 12,921 of record QHUT01000150.1, on the reverse strand, counting down.
CGCGTTGCTGCGCACCGCCCAGCAGGCGGCGGGCGAGGTGCGCGGGCTTCGGGCGGGCTCCCTCACGATCGGCGCCAGCACAACTCCCGGCACCTACCTCCTGCCGGCCGCGCTCGGGCGGTTCCATGCGACGTATCCCGGGATCACCCTGAGGCTCGAGATCAGCGATACCCGGGACATCGAGCGCTCGGTGGCGGTGGGTCGACTGGAGCTGGGAGTGATCGGCGAAGCGCCGCTCGTGCCCGGGCTAGCTGCGGAACCCTGGGTGAAGGACGAGCTGGTGCTCATCGTCCCGCGCGGCCACGCGTTCGCGCGACGCCGGACCGTGACGGCGCACGCGATCGCGGGCGAGCCCTACATCGCTCGCGAGGAAGGCTCGAGCACCCGCGGCGTAGCGGAACGCTATCTCGCGCGGGTGGGGGTGACGCTCACGCCGGCGATGGAGCTCGGAAGCACCGAGGCGATTCGCGAGGCGGTCGCCGCTGGCCTCGGGGTGGCGCTGGTGTCGCGTCACGCGGTCTTGGCGCGGGATCGACGGATCGTGGCCGCGCGGCTCGCCGGCCCCCGCTGGACGCGGGATCTGCGGATTGTGCGGCGCCTTGGGACGCCGCTTGGCCCCGCAGCCGCAGCGTTCCGGGACCTGCTGCTCGAGCGGCCCTGAGATTGTAGGCGCCGCGACCAGCCGAGTCATCGCTGTGGCTTGCCCGCCAATCGTTTGAGGGCGGCGGTTGCCTCGTCGACCTCGGGCCGAAGGTTGGGGTCGGCAGTTCGCCACAGATCTGCGACATAGCGGTATTCCTGCACGGCCTTGTCGTGCTGGCCGAGTCGTTCGGCGACCCGGCCCCGCTCGAGCCGCCAGAGCCCTTCGGCGGGATCCTGCCAGTCGATGGGCCAGGAGCGTTCCAGGACGTCTGCTGCCTCCGATCGCTTGCTGTACGACTCGAGGAGCTGGGCCGTTACGATCCGATCGGGTAGACACGGGCAGACCGAGTCCGGCAATTCGACGAAACGGCGGAGGGCATCAGCAGTATCGTGGCGCGCGAGCGCGACGTACGCTTGACCGGAAGCCGCCCCGTACAGTGCCCACAGTTTCAGCTCGACATTTGGCCCCGCGGCTCGGGCGATCGCGCGCCAGCGCGCCACGAAGGCCTGCAGCGACGTCGTATCCCCCCGGGCTGCCCACCACGGCAAGGCCGTGAGCCGCGGGGCAAGGAGGTCGACGCTGAATTGTCGGGGCAGCGGCTCGCGGAGCCAGCCGGCGAACGTTGCCCGAGCGCTCTCCGGGGGGACGCCGCCGAGCAGCGCGAGCTGGGCGAATTCCGCGGGAAAACGCGTGCCCCCCACGGCATACGCCTCTCGCAGGCGGCCTCGATGGGCGAGTGCGTTCGTCAGCACCGACTTGCGCACTAGCGAATCATCGAAAACGGGCTCGCCCGTGCGGCGGCTGCCGACGAGTGCTCGGGCCAACCTCACGTCGGTTTCAGCGGAATCCGGAAGGTGCCGAAACACGACCCAGGCCGCTATCAGCGCATGGCTCGAGGCCGTGTCGATCTGCCTTTGCACCTTGGCTGGCGAGGGCTGCGGGCGAACCAGGAGCTGCTCGACCAGCCCCATCCCCTCGCTGTTCAAATCGGCTTGGTCCAGCGCGAGGTAGGCTGCGAGGTAGCGCCGGGCCGCGGCAGAACGTCCGAGGTGGAGGGCGACCTCGACGGGATGGATGTAGGCCGGGCCGAATGCCGAGTCGAGGGCAATCGCGCGATCGAAGGCCTCCAGGATCTGCTCCGGCGTCGTGCGCCCGACCAGCGGCCAGTGCATCCGCGCATCCCCGAGCTCGTACCACGCCTCCGGGTCGTTGGGATAGCGGCCCACGGCTTCGTCGAGCGTCGTGAACAGCCGCGTATGGTGCTCCCGCCCAGCGGGATCGGTGGGTCCATCCAACAGGGCCTGGAACAGCGAGTCGGCCGCGACCAGTAGGCTTTCCCTCGGCGCCAGTCCTCGATTCAAGCTCCCGGCGAGAAGACCATACTTGTACCCGAACGGGTCTCCCAGACCTCCCCTTCTCCAGCACCCCTGCACCGCGCCCATCCGACTCCAGGCGATTGTGAAGCCGCTATCCAGCGCCACGGCACGTTTGTAGTGCGTCAATGCCGAATCCCAGGCGGCGCGACGAAAGAACTGCTCTCCTCGCAAGAACGTACTCAGGGCAGGGAGGGACCTTGCGCCCAGACTGGCGTGCTGGAACGCCCCGATCGGTCGCGTGCGGTTCAGCTCGCGCAGCAGACGGACCGTAATGGAATCGGTTAACCGGTCCATCCGGGAAGTCATGTCTCTGATTTCGATCACTTCTCCCAGCACCTTGCCCGTGGCGACGTCCAGCCACCTGGCCGTGACGCGGGCGGAGTCCGCACCTGCCCCGAACACCGTTCCCAAGACCACGAGCCTCGCACCCGTGCGCCGGCCCAGGTTTGCGGCCCCGGCTTGGTCTCCACGGCCGCTCCAGCTGTGGACCACCATGGTAGGCGACACCGTCCGCAGCGGCCCTGCGCCATCGAGGTTGGCTGACAGCACGTCCACCAGGCCTTCCCGCCACGGCGTCAGATTCGGCTCCAGCACATCGAACGGGGCCACGGCGACAACGTTGGCGTCGAGCGCAGGAGGGTTGCGGAGCAGCGAGAAGGGCCGCGCGAGCACGACGGCCCCGATGACCGTGAGTGCCGCCACGAGCGGCAGGGCTACACGGGTGAGAAGAGCGCGTCGTGACGTCCGCGGGGTGGGGCTTCCTATCACGAGCGCCTCGGCAAACTGCGTGGCGGTGGCGAAACGATCCGCCGGCGCCTTGGCGAGGGCCTTGACCACCGCGCGCTCGAATTCCTCGGGCACCGTCTCCCGCACGGTCCGCAGTCGCGGCACGGGATCTAAGGACTGCCGCGCCAGGATTGCCCGTGCTGAGGAACCGAGAAAGGGTGGGTTCCCGGCCAGCATCTCGTACAGGACGCAGGCGAGACTGTAGATATCGGTGCGGCCGTCCAGCTGCCGTTCGCCCGCTGCCTGCTCCGGGCTCATATAACCCGGGGTCCCGACGGTCATGCCTGTTTGAGTCAACTGCTCCCCGCCTGCCGCCGTGATCGCGCGCGCGATCCCGAAGTCGCTCACCACCGCCTGCCCGGCTTCGAGCAAAATGTTCTCCGGCTTGATGTCCCGGTGCACCACGCCGCGGCTGTGCGCGTAGCTCAGTGCGGTCGCCACTTCGCCGGCGATCCGCAATGCGTCCTCAAGCGGCAACTGCTTCTCACGCGTCAGCCGCTCACGCAGCGACTCGCCTTCGACGTACGGCATGACGTAGTAAAGGAAGCCCGCGGCCTCGCCAGAATCGTAGAGCGGCAGGATGTGTGGATGGGCGAGACCGGCGACGGTCTCGATCTCGCCGAGGAACCGCTCGGCCCCGAGTGCCATGGCGAGCTCCGGCCGCAGCACCTTGATGGCGACCGCGCGGCCGTGTTTCAGGTCCTTGGCGAGGAAGACAACCGCCATTCCACCCTGGCCCAGCTCCCGTTCGATCGCGTAGCGCTCGGCGAGGGCGGCCTGGAGGTGGAGGAAGATGTCGGTCATGTCCGCTCGCGCTGGAGGGCCAGCGCTCTACCTAAGAGTACAGCGTTCGCTGCGAGCCGACCAGAGAACCGAGCACATGCCGTGGAGTACCGCGCGGAGCAGCACGTCGCTAAGTTAGGGACCACGCCACCGTAGCTCAGTGGTAAAGCTCTCGATTCGTAATCCGGCACGGCCAGCGCACACCGGCGCTGGCCGTCGTGTTTTCAATGACTTGCGCGTGCCGCACGACGGCCGGCAACGGCCAGCAACGCCCCCGTTGGCACCACCGTTGGCACCACGACTCGGCCGGGTTCCCCCTGCGAACTGCTTGCCGCCTTGCGAACATAACGAGGCCCGAGCGTGGGCAGTCGCGCACCCGCACGCGTGGCCTCCGCTAGGCTGCTCAGCGTTTGGGCGGGAGCGCGTGAGGGCCGACTGTTACGGATTCGCGGTGCCGTTGAAGTACGTCAGCGCCTTCGCCCACACCTGCGCCCCGACCAGGCGACCGCCGCGGCGACCGTGTAGATCCCCTTGCACGAAGTGGATCCCACCGTAGCGCCGCGAAATCCCTGCCTGATCGGCGGCGTCAGAAAACGTCGCCCAAGACAGCGTGACGTCCGTCGCCGGCACGGCGCCGGGCTCCACCTTCGAGCTCCCCGCCCGCACAGTCGCAGACGCGCCGAACGCGTCGCTGCCGGTGAACGCCTTCAGGACCTCCGCCCCCGCGGCGCTGAAAGCGCTGTGGCCAGAGATGAATTCCGGGAAGGGTGGCGTGACAAACGTGACCGGCTGGTACGGCTCCCAGGCGGCTCCGTCGATGACCCGCGTTCCTCGATACGGGCCCGCCCACGCGCGCACCTTCTTGCCAGCGAACAGGAAATGCACTGCCGTGACGGGGCGCACGTAGTCGTAGGCGCGCTTGCAGTCCCAGGCAACGATCCCGGCGTCGAACACCGCGTTCGCCAAGCCGAAGAACAGCTTCACGTCCTGGTCCAACGTGTGGCCGTCGCGCCGCGACACGAACTGGCCGAACAGCATCCAGTGGCCCGGTGGTAGCTCCGAGTTCGGGCCGTCGGCCCAGAACTCGGCGATCACTTTTTGGGAATCGGTCAGCCGCGCGCTGTAGTGCAAGATCTGCTCGGCCTGCACGCGGTAGCCGCCGAAGGGGTACAGGTTCGGCACGTCGGGCGGGCGGAACTGGGAGCCCGAGGTCAAGGCGAACGGCACCACCCGTCCCCAGTGCGGCGCGATGAAGCCCGGCGTCACGGTGCCGCCGTGTCCGTTGGAGAAGCGCAGGGGCTGCCACCGGTTGGGATCGTTGATGTGATCGGGATCGTTCACCGGCACGTAACCCGTGTAATCGGAATACGCGCCCGGGTGCAAATCACCCAGCTGATTGGCGCCGTCAACGTGGCGGAACGCGATCACGGCGGCTGCCGCCACGTTCCCGACGCCGGCCGGCGTTGCGACGTCGGTCGAGCCGTTGGCTGGATCGTGGCCGAGGCTCGCCATGACTTCGTTGAACGCGGGCGTCTGGGTGGGAAAGAGGTCGACCAACGCCCGGTAGGCAGCGAAGCTCACGGCTTCGTTCTTGTTGGCGAGGGTGCGCTCGACGCCGGGGCGTCGCAACGACCCGCCGAGGCGGGTGCCAACTGCCTGGTCGTCGTACGCCGCCCAGGCGTCGTACATCGCCGTGTGCACGATGGCCAGGGCGCGCGCGACGATCGGGGGACCTAGTTTCGCGACGCGGATCGCCTGCAGCGCCGCGTTGTCCCATTGAATCGCGACGTTGTCCGTCGTGGCTGCAACGTCCTGGGGTGCGGCCGCGCGACCCCGGTCGTACGGAGACACCGCGTCCCGGGCGCAGCTGGTGGCGCCGAGGACGACTCCGGCCACGAGCCAGCCGGTCCTGCGTATGATACTCCGCATGGAGCCCTCCTTGGCAACAGGGCCTCCGGGACGAGGCCCCGTAGGGCTTGCTCGTCAGGCCCGTTTCGCCCGCAGCGAAGTACCCGCTCCAATCTGGCTCCGGGTCCTGCTCAGCGACGGCGACTTCAATGGATCGTGATCTGCCCCGTCGTCAGCGTCTCCTTGGCTAGATCGTAGTTGGCATTTCCGGGCGCCACATCCCCGGCTACGCCATCGAACACCCCGAAGACCGTGAGCTGCAACGTGGCGACCCCCGGGCCACCGGGCGTGACGGCGACGGTAAAGGGGATGTCTCGGAAGATCGACTGCACACCAGGGCCAAACGCGTTCAGCACCTTCACGGTGGCTGTGCCGCTGAAGCTGCGGCCGTCCGGCGCCCCGCTCGTCACTGGCCCCTGCACGGCCATCAGGCGCAGTCCGAGGAAGTTCGCGTTGCCGGCCATGAGACACGTGAAGTCTCCGTGCGCCGATCCGTCACCGGCGATCACTGCCGCGAAGCCAAAGTGCGACCCGTCGACGTCTCCATCGCCGTCGAGATCTGCGTCGAAGGTGGTGGTGCCGCCGCCCGTGACCCTCACGGTATGTGCCGGCGGCGCAGCCGCGCGGTCGCTCGATATGGCGGCCTGCGGAGCAAAGGCATCTCCCGGAGCGGCACACGCGGAGAGCCCGAGCGCCGCTGCCAGTATTGCGGGGCGGTGCAAAGAGCGTTGCATGGTTCCTCCCTGGCGTTGACGGGGGTGGGTTGCGCCACCCCCGTGAGTGCGTGCCCTAATCGATCACGTGGAACGCGGTCCGATTTCCATGAACGCCCGGAGCAGGCGCCGCGCGGTTCCAAAAGTCTGTGCGGCCCTTCGACGCCGTGACCCCTTCGAAGACGTCGGCCGTCGCCGTTCCCGCGAAGTTACAGCTCACGACGAGGCTGCCCTCGCTGCCGTCCGAGTAGGCGACGCGCACTACGAGCAGGCCCGCACGGCCGTCTGCGGGGTTCCCAATGTTGTCATTCGGCAATGGAAACGTGCCGGGAGCGAGCACGTAGCTCACCAAGCCGGTGACCTCGTAGGTGCCGCTTCCGGTCACCGAGCCGCCGGAGGCATAGGTGGTCCAGCTCCCCCCGCCGGTCACGTCCTGCGGGTTTCCCGGGTTCGAGCGAAACGTCCCGGTGCCGGTGAGCGTGATTTTCGAGTTGTCGTTGGCAAAGGCTGACGCCACGCCGCCGGCGGAGACGGTGCCCGTGCCGAAATTGACGCTGATGATGTCCCACCGCATGTGGGGGTTGCTAGCTGAAGCGCTGAAGTTTGGGGAGAGCCCGGCGGTCTTCGCCGCGAGTACGGTCGAGGCCGGGGTGCCCCTCTCACATCCAAGGGCGAGGCTGATCAGCGCAACGCCCGCGAGTCCTGCGCTCAAGATCCGCGCATTCATTGTGTGTTCCTCCCTCTGCGTGTTCCTCCGATTGTGTCCGCTCAGTCAGTGTCAACAAGACTGTTCAGGTGCACAGGCGGGGCACGGGCTGCGCACCGGTGGAAATGCCTTCGCGATCCAAGGGGGGTTGGGAGAACGGCGCGAACCGACTTAGACACCAGCTCCGGTGCGGATCCAGCGGGAAGCATGGCTGCACGACGGACCATTGCCATGGCTAGAAACCTCGCGACGGCCACTGCGGCCGTGCCTCACCCCGCCGGGTGTCGCTAGGCTGCATCGGCGGCGGCGTTACCCCGGTAGCCTAGGTTTCGCGGCTGCAAGATAGGGACCAGGGCGCTCGGCCGGTCGGGGGGCGGAGCGTCGGGCGCCCGGATCTCTCAATCCGGGATGGGCTTGAGGGTGACGGTGTAGCTTTGTTCCCGAAACGGCGTTGCCACTCGCGGCCAGCCTTCCTTGCAGGAGGAGGCTGTCAAAGCTGCCGCAACTGAGACAGCTTCCGCGGTGTCGAACCCTTCCGTGAAAGAGCCGTAGACCGGCGCGAGCAGATGCTGTCTTTCGAACCTGTACAAACGGGCGCGGGCCGAGCGGGTGGTTCCCTCAGGTTACGATCCGGTGGGCGACTTCGACGAGAAACCTTCACCTGCGCGCGGCGAGGCCAAGTGGCTCGAGATCCACGACGCGGCTCTGCTCCTTGAGGCGGCGCGGACGTATCGGCCGGCACCGGACAAGGGCGGTTGGCGGCCGGTCCCGTTCGCGTACGAACTGATCGCAACCTTCGTCCTCACGGGCGGCCGCGAGTCCGAGGTCTTGGGGCTCGAAGTGGACGACGTTTCTCTCGACCGCGGCGTGGTGACGTTTCGGCCGAACAAGTGGCGACGCCTCAAGACCGCTACGTCACATCGGTCGGTGCCGCTCTGGCCCCAGCTCCGCGAGGCCCTGGAACGCTACCTGGCCGAGCACCCGCCGAGCCGGTTGCTGCTCCCGAGCTATCGCACGGGCGAGGAGGCGATGCTGACTGACTTCCGGAAGCTGCCCGACGCGGTGGCTGTTCGGGCGGGATGGAAGCCGGGGGAAATCCGCTCGAAAATATTCCGGCACACCTACTGCGCGGCGCGACTCCAGACCGTGGACCAGGGGGCGCCGGTGAGCACCTACACGGTTGCCCGCGAGATGGGCCACGGCGGCGAGGCGATGGTTCGGAAGGTCTATGGGCACCTGGGCCAGGTGCGACACCGCGCCGAGCCGATGGAGTACCGCGTGGAGCAGCACGCCGCTAAGTTAGGGGCGCGGTGGGAGGCGCTCTCGCGGGGTGGTTTTGGCACCGCCATTGGCACCACGGCGTAGACCTCTCGACCAATGCGGTAAGTCGTTGCTGTATAACCGCGCCACCGTAGCTCAGTGGTAGAGCTCTCGATTCGTAATCGAGCGGTCGTCGGTTCAAATCCGACCGGTGGCTCTCAAACTGCAAAAAGACGTCAAGCGAGAAGCGTCGCGCAAAGGCGTCGCGCAAAGGGCGTCACGCAGAGGACGCCTTCGCGAGACGCTCTTGTGTAACGTCTTCGCGTGACGTCTTCGCGTGACGTTGTCTCTCCGTTGACAACTCTGCGAGCAAGGGCTACGCTAAAGCCGTGACGCACGCGTCCTATTATCGATTTTTCTGGTCTGGTCCCGAGGGGCCGGCGGGCGCGTGTGCGCAGGTGACGGGATGACGCAGTAGCCTGCAGAGCGACACGAGAGCTTACGCGGCCCCGGATTCCGGGGCCGTTTCTTTTTCCCATGTCACGGAGCGTTGCATGATCATCGTTCTCCGACCCAACGCGAGTGAGCACGACTTGGAGCAGATCGTGGCTCAGGTGACGGCGCTCGGCCTGACACCACACGTCTCGCGTGGCGTCAGCCGCACCATCATCGGCTGTATCGGCGACGAAGACCGGCTGCGCGAAGTGCCGGTGCTGGCGTTCCCCGCCGTGGAGACGATCCTCCCGGTCGAGAAGCCCTACAAGCTCGCGGCGCGGGAGTTCGTGGCGCGCGACACGGAGGTGACGCTCGGCGCGGCGGCGGTGGGCGACGGGGCGGTGCACGCCATCGCTGGCCCCTGCTCGGTCGAGGGCCGGGACATGCTGCTCGAGACCGCGGAGGCGGTGAAGGCGGCGGGCGCCGTGGCGTTGCGGGGCGGCGCCTTCAAGCCGCGCACGTCCCCCTACGCGTTTCGCGGCCTCGGGGCCGAGGCGCTCGAGCTGCTGGCGGCGGTGCGGGAGACCACCGGCCTTCCGGTCGTGACGGAGGTGCTCGACACCCGCCATGTGGCCCTGGTCGCGGACAAGGCCGACTGCCTGCAGGTGGGCGCGCGCAACATGCAGAACTTCGCGCTGCTCACGGAAGTGGGGGAGAGCGGCAAGCCGGTACTGTTAAAGCGGGGCATGTCGGCCACGCTCGAGGACCTGCTGCTCGCCGCCGAATACGTACTGGCCCGCGGCAACGGCCAGGTGATGCTGTGCGAGCGCGGCATCCGCACGTTCGAGCGGGCGCTGCGCAACACGCTCGACATCGGCGCGGTCCCGTACCTGAAGCGCGAGACGCACCTGCCGGTGCTGGTGGACCCGAGCCACGCCGCGGGGCGGCGCGATCTCGTGCCGGCGCTCGCGCTCGCGGCCGTGGCCGCGGGAGCCGACGGGCTGCTGATCGAGGTCCACCCCGACCCCGACCACGCCCGCTCGGACGGGGATCAGTCGCTCACATTGGACGCGTTCGGGGAGCTAATGGATCGCATTCGGGATGTCGCAGCGGCCTTGGGCCGGAGGGTGGCCGAGTCACTGACGTCCGTGCGTGACGTTTCTGCGTGACGCCTCTGCGTGACGTTGTTGCGCGACGTCGTTAAGCTGTCAACGTGAGTTTGTGGCCTCTAGCCTTGAGCGACGCCGCGAGCCCCGTCTTCTCGACCGACTTCATATACGCCTCGTCGGGGCTGATTTCCTTCTTTTCGACCAGATCGAGCAGCGCGTCGTTCAGCGTGAGCATGCCGAGCTGCTTCGAGGTCTGAATGATCGAGGGGATCTGGAACGTCTTCCCCTCGCGGATCAGGTTCGAGATGGCCGGCGTGGCGAGCAGGATCTCCCGCGCGGCCACGCGCCCGCCGCCCAGCTTCTTGCACAGCGTCTGCGAGACCACGCCCTTGAGCGACTCCGACAGCATCACGCGGATCTGGGCCTGCCGGTCCGCCGGGAACTGGTCGATGATCCGGTCCACCGTCGAGGCGGCGGTAGTCGTGTGCAGCGTGCCGAACACGAGGTGCCCGGTCTCCGCCGTCTCGATCGCAATCGCAATGGTCTCGAGATCGCGCATTTCGCCCACCAACACGATATCCGGATCTTCGCGCAGCGCGGCTCGCAGCGCCGAACGGAAGCTGTCGGTGTGCACCCCCACCTGGCGCTGCGTGATGACGCACTTCTTGTTCTCGTGCACGAACTCGATGGGATCTTCGATCGTGATGATGTGATCGGTGCGCATCCGGTTGACCAGATCGACGAGCGAGCACAGCGTAGTGGACTTGCCCGACCCCGTCGGGCCGGTGACCAGGACGAGTCCCTTGGTCAGGTAGCAGAGCTGCTGCACCTCCTTGGAGATGTTCAGCTGCTCGACGGTCACCACCTGCGCCGGAATCACGCGGAACACCGCCATCGGGCCCTTGCGGTCGCGGGCCGCGTTGACGCGGAACCGCGCCAGGCCGCGGATCTCGTAGGCGAAATCCGAGTCGCCGGTTTCCCGCCACTCGCCGCGGTTGCGTTCGGGCATGACCGACAGCAGCATGAGCTCGAGCTGCTCCGGGGAGAGCGGCGGGGTGCCCTGGCGTTTCATTTCGCCGTGCGTGCGGAACACCGGCGGCTCCCCCACGCGCAGGTGCAGGTCGGACGACGCGGAATGCACCAGGGCCTTGAGCAGCTCGCCCAACGCGCGCTCGGCGCCCTGGTACTGGGTGGCGAAGTCCGCGGGCAGGCCGGCGGGCGGCTGGTGGACCGCGGTCGGGGCCGCGGCGCGACCTTCCGCGACGGCGGGCGCGGCCCCAGAGCTTCGGGTGGCCGCAGCCGCAGGGGCTCCCGCGACGGCGGGTGCCCGCTGGGCTGCCGGAGCGGGGGCCCCTGCGGCTGCGGCATTCCCGCTCGGCGCCACCACCGCGGTCAGCCGACCCATCTCGGGGACGATCCGCACCCGCACCATACCGCGGTCCGCGATGTACTCGAACTCCGTCTCCGCCTTCTTGTCGATGTGGTCCGCCGCTTCGGACGGGGCCACCTCGACCAGGAGCGCGTAGATGTGCTGATCTGTGAGCGGCTGCCGGCTCACCTTCCGCGCCTTGCCGTCTTTGACCATCGTGACCGGCTCGTCCGGAAGGAGATAGAGTTGATCCCCGCGCTCGCGGAGCAGGACGTCGACGAATGGATCGATCCGGGCGGCCATCAGGGGGATCTCAGGTCAGGGGGCGCGCGAACAGGACGTACGCCCGGTTCACGTAGTGGGTCGCGGCGTGACTCCACACCGCGAAGAAGGCTTCCTGGGACGCGTTCAAGTAATCGAGCAGCCGCGCGTGCTGCTCGGGCAGTTCGACGCTCGCCCAGCCGCCCAGCGTGGCGCCGCCCGCCAGCACCACCTCCAGACCCAGCATCCGCGCCGCCGAGAGTCGGGCCGGGTCGGCGATCGGCGCCTGGCGATCGACCGTCAACGACACCGTCTGCACCTTCGACACGAGCAGGATCGCGTCGTCCTCGGCGGGGCGGAACGCGAAAAACCCCTCGGGACGATTCAAGAGCTCGAGCACCGTTTCCGGTCCGTCGTGGTGCGGCACGCGCTCCATCACGTAGATCTGCCCGGGGCGCGACACGCCTTGCGTGAGGAGCAAACGGGCGGGGACGGGGGTGCGGGGCAGGGACAGATCTGACACGGGAGAATACTAAGTACGTCACGCAGATACGTCTAGGAAAGGCGTCGCACGAATGCGTCACGCGGAGGCGTCTACGGCACTGCCCGACGTTTCCGTTCGACGTCTCTGTGAGACGTTGTTGCTCGACGCCTCTATTGAGTCTGACACTGCACCGAAGCAGGAACGGTTCTTCCACACCCGATCTGCTCATCCATGCCGCTGGCGATGGGCCCGCACGCGGTGGTCTGGGCTCCCTCCCGTGCGGCCTGCTCGGTCGAGCCGGCGGCCGTCGCGCAGTTGGTCCGGCCGCGAAACTCCACGCACACGCGGCACCGCACCTTGGCGCGAGCCGTGGTCATGACGAAGAACAGCGCCGCGACGGCGAGCACGGCGGCGACGGCATAGAGGGTCGAGCGCTTCATCGGCCGATCGTGACGGAGCGGGTGCTAAGGTAGGGGCGATCCGCGAGGTGTCAACGCTACGACAGCATGGCGTTTGCATCGGTACGGCCCTCGACTCGAGCGGGGCGATGCAGGGTGCACCGTCTATGGGCATGTGGTATCGCGGCCTCCGCGGTCGGGTGCGCGCAACCGTTGCAACCGCGCGACGGCGGGCCTACCGCCACCTTCCAATGGGCCGATTGGGCCGATTCCTCTGAATACGAAATCGTCGACCTCGGCACGCTGGGTGGCGCGAAGAGCGCCGCGACCGGCATCAATAATCAGGGGCACGTGATCGGGTGGAGCGCGGTTGGTCCCGATTTCAGCCACGCGTTCGTGTGGGACGGTGCCATGCGGGACTTGGGCACCGTCGGCGACGGACGTGCCGAGGTGGTCCCGAATGCCATCAACGCGCGCGGGCAGATCGTGGGATACGAGAGTGACTTTCCCAACATTCTGCGGGCGGTCATGTGGGACTCTGGCGTCCTGCGCGATCTCGGGACGCTGGGCGACCAGGAGCTCCCCGTGGCCATCGCGAGCGCCGTGAGCGACGCGGGCCAGGTCGTGGGTGCGAGCCAGACGGCGGGCGGGCCGCTCCACGCGTTCCTGTGGCGCGACGGGGCCATGACG
>QHUT01000122.1 GCA_003222055.1 Gemmatimonadota bacterium | reverse complement strand
CCCTTGAGATGCTGCTTCGGATCGGCCGTCTGATAGCCGTTGATCTCCCGCAGCACCTTGCGCGCGCTAATCTCGCCCGGGTACAGCGGCTCCTCACCCGCATCGGGATCGAAGTCCCAGGTGACGTTGTTCCAGCCCTGGTCCCGCGGCAGCTTGGAGCTCGCGTACGCCTTCTTGAGGCGCTTCGCCAGGTTGTGGTAGAACCAGCTGTCGGTGCGGCAGTCGCCCGGGGCCTTCGCCGCGAAGGAGTGCCACTGAAGCATGCGCTGCGTGTTCGTGTAGCTGCCGTCGTACTCGGCGATCTGCGTCGAGGGGAAGAAGAAGATCTCGGTCTTGATGTCCGCGACCTTCACCTCGCCGTTTTTCACCTCGGGACCGAGATACCAGTGCGTGGCGGTCTCGGTGAGCCAGTTGTCCTTCACCACCAGCCAGTCGAGCTGACGCAGCGCCTGGCGGGTCGCGGTGCCGTTCAGCGATGTGGCGGGGTTCTGGCCGACGCAGCACATCCCCTTCACCTTCCCGTCGGCCATCGCCGCGAACATGGCCATGTGCGAGTGGTCGCCCAGGATCTTCGGGTGCCAGTCGTAGCCGAAGTCGTTCTCGGTGGTCGCCGCGGTGCCGTACATCGACTTCAGATACGACACCAGGAACTTCGGCGTGTTGCCGTAATAACTGGTGGGGCTCGTCTCGGCCGCCATGTAATCCCGCAGCGACTCGTGTGGCCGCAGGGCCGAGGGCGCGTTCATGTAGCCGTGGATGCTGTGGTACAGGGTCGGCACGTCGGTCGAGCCCTGGATCGCGGCATGACCGCGCAGCGCCATCACGCCCGCCCCGGGCCGGCCGATATTGCCGAGCAGCAGCTGGAGCAGCGCGCAGCAGCTGATCATCTGCACGCCATAGGTGTGCTGCGTCCACGCCACCGCGTAGGCGAACGCGCTGGTCCGGTCGCGGCCCGAATTCTCGAGCAGCATCTCGGCCACCTTGATGAACTTCTCTTTGGGCGACCCGCAGACCTGCTCTACCATCTCGGGCGTGTACCGGGCGAAGTGCCGCTTCAGGATCTGAAACACGCAATGCGGGCTCTGGAGCGTCGGATCTTTTTCGGCCGGCCCCGGCTTGAGCGACCGCACCAGGTCGTCGAACGGCGGGCCGGCGCGCTTCGCGATCAAGTCTTTCGTGGCCGGGCCCGGCGGCTTCGGCCCCCGCTTGTACGCCCAGCTCGCGTTGTCGTAGCGACCCTCGAGGCCGTTGTACGGCCAGAACGCCGGCTCGGTGAACTTCACCATCCCTGAGAAGACGCCGTCCAGCTCCTCCGTGTCCTTGAAATCGTCGCCGATGATCGTCCCGGCATTGGTGTAGTTGACCGCGAACTCCTTGAAGAAGGGGTCCGTGTTCCACCGCTTCGAGTTGATGACGTAATTGATCAGCCCGCCGAGGAACGCGATGTCCGACCCGGCGCGGATCGGCACGTGCAGGTCCGCCACGGCGCTGGTACGCGTGAAGCGGGGATCGACGTGAATCAGCTTCGCGCCGTTCAGCTTGGCTTTCATGGGCCAGCGGAACGCCACCGGGTGGCATTCCGCCATGTTCGAGCCCATGATGACGAAGCAGTCGGTGTGCTCGAGATTCCGCGGATAGACGGTCGCCGCGCCGCGACCGAACCGCGTCCCCAGACCGGCGACGCTAGAGCTGTGTCATATCCTGGCCTGATTCTCGATGGCGACGACCCCGAGACCGCGCCAGAACTTTTGGCACACATGGTTGAACTCGTTGTCCAGGGTCGCGCCACCGAGCGCGAAGATCGCGGGCGTCATGTTCACGAGCTTCCCGTTCGGAAGCTTCTCGATGAACGTCTCGTCGCGCGTCTTCTTGGTCAGCTCGGCCACCCGGTCCATCGCCCACTCGAGCTCCACGACCTCCCAATCCGACGCCCCCGGCTTGCGGTGCAGGACCTTGGTGGCGCGGTTGGGGTTCATGTGGAGCTGATAGATCGCGGCGCCCTTGGGGCAGAGGGTGCCCTCGTTGTGTGGACTGCGCGGATCGCCCTCGATGTTGACGATCTTGCCGTCGACCGTGTGGATGAGCGTCGCGCACCCGACCGAACAGAACGGACAGATGCTCGGCGTCGTCTTGGCGTCCTTGATCCGCAGCTCCTGCGCCCGTGCCATGGCCGGCGCCAGCGTCACGCCGAGCCCGACGAGCCCGCCGATGGCCGTGCCCGCTCCGGCGCTGGCGGTGAGGCGTAGGAAATCCCGTCGACCGACCAGCATACACTCCTCCGCGCTCGAGATAAGGTGGGTGCGCGAAGCTTCCTCGCCGACCGTCGGATGATATAGAGACGGGGTTGGGACGGCGCAACCCCCCGAACGGTAGTCATTTCACGAGACCTGGCGGTCTCGGGCCTGTTGCCGTAGAGTCCGCTCCCGAGGAGGGCTCGAGCGATGACTGAACTGCCGGAGCTCACGCCGCAACACTTCGAGATCCTGGTGGTGCGGGAGCTGCGCAAAGTCGGGCTCGACGTCTCCGAGCTCCGCATCCATCGCCGCGCCACGCTCCCCGAGCCGGAGCGGGGCTATCTCTTGGAGCTCAAGGGCCTCCTGAGCGGCACGGCGGGGCCGCGCCCGGCCCTCATCGCCTGCCGGCGCCAGCAGGCGCCCGTCGGACGGGCGGCCGTGGAGTCCCTGAGGGAGCACGTCAAAGAGGCGGAGGCCGAAGCCGGAGTGTTGTTCGCCGCCGCGGACTTCGATCCCGACGCGCTGACCGCCGCGCATGAGGGTGATCTCGCCCTCCTCCGGGTGACGGACGGCCGCAGCGCGTTCGACACCAGCGGCTGGGGCGCTCCGGGCCACTACCCCGCGTGGCTGCCCGCGTACTGCGCTCAATTGGTGACACGCGATCCAATCGGCCAGCCGCGCTATCAGCTGCTCGAGCCCGGGCAGGGTGATGCGATCTTGCACCATATGTAAGGAAAGGCGTGTGGGATGACTGAGCAGGCACCGCAGAAGGACGCGATGGACGTGCTCCAGGCGTGGGTCGACGACTACAACGCCCGCGCGAGGCCGGCGATCCGGCTCGGGTCGGCCGGAGAAGCGGGTGGCGCCCAGTTGCGATTGCGGTACAGCCCCGCTGACGGCCAGGTCGCGATCCTGCACCTGGTCGCCGTGCAGCACGAAGGTCGCGCCGCCATCCTGGTGCGCCGCTTCGAGGGCCCGACCGCCGAGACGGCGGTCGAGGCGGGCCTGTGGGCCTCGAGAGCGCTCGGGCGGCGTTAGTCTCGCTCCACGACCTCGGCACACTGGGTGGCGCCGTGAGCCAAGGGAAGGCCGTGAATCGCCGCGGGCAGGTCGTCGGCACCAGCCGCGACGCCCTGGGCCGCACCCGGGCCTTCCTGTGGGAGGAGACCCTCGGGATCGTCGACTTGAAGCCGCTCACGGGCGTGAACACCTCCGCGAACGACATCAACGACAACGGCGAAATCGTGGGCGGCGGCGACACCGGGTTCGGCGACTTCCACGCCTACGTGTTGTCCGCCGGCACCAGCTTCGATCTCGGCACGCTCGGGGGAAACGAGAGCGAGGCACTCGCCGTCAATCGGCGCGGACAGGTGGCGGGGCACAGCCGGAGCGGCGCGGCGCCGGCGAAGCACGCCTTCGTCATCGCCGAGCCCGGCACGATGATCGATCTCGGTACGCTCGGCGGAGCGACCAGCATCGCGCACGACCTGAACGACCGCGGCGACGCGGTCGGCCTGGCCGAGACCAAGACGGGCGAGCCGCGTGCGTTCGTGTGGACGGCGACCGACGGCATGCGCGATTTGGGGACGCTCGGCGCCGCGAGCATGGCGCTCGGGATCAACGACCGGACCGAAGTCGTGGGCGGCAGCGGCCACGCGTTCCTCTGGACCGCGCGCGACGGCATGGTCGACCTGGGAACGCTGGGCGGGCGGACCAGCTGCGCCAACGCCATCAACCAAGCCGGTTGCATCGTGGGGGCCAGCCAGACCGGGGACACGGACGCCCGCGGCCAGCCCGTCACCCATGCATTCTTGCGGACGCCGGATGGCGGCCTGCTGGACCTGGGCACACTGGGGGGCGAGCACAGTGCCGCCCTCGCCGTCTCCGAGGTGATAGAAAATGTAGGGGCGCAGCATGCTGCGCCCCTGCTGTGGATCGCCGGGCACAGCCACGATGCCTCCGCACGCATGCGAGCCGCCTTGTGGGCGGTGCGGCTGGGCTAACCGGGCGTCTTGACGGCGACACGGGAACGCCGTCGTTTACACGGCCTCGAGCCCTTCGCCGCACACCCCAATGTGGAGGCGGATCCCTATGAGATGCTGGATTGCCGGGCTGGCGCTGACGTCGGCGGCGGCCGCGCTCTTGCCCCGTTCCGCGCCGGCGCAGGCGGGCAAGGGTGCGACAGTGAAGATCACGGCGCCCGCCCGCGGCGCCACGGTGAGCGGGCCCGTGAAGGTCACGCTGGTGGCGAGCGGCGTGGAGATCGTGCCGGCCACGGACGAGCGTCCGGGAACGGGACACCATCACCTGTTCGTGGATCGCGATGTAACCCCCGTCGACGACACGATGCCGCGCGGCGTGACGGGCATCATCCACCTCGGTCGCGGGCAGACCGAGTTCGTGCTCGATTCGCTCAAGCCGGGGCCGCATCGCGTCATCGCCGTCGTGGGCGATTCGAAGCACCGGCCGTTGCAGCCCCTCGTCGCCGACACCGTGCGCTTCACGGTGAAGGACTGAGCCATGACCTGGACCCAAGTCTACGATCCGCTGAACAATTGGGTCTTGTCTACGCTCGTTGCGGCGCTACCGATCCTCGTGCTGTTCGGACTGCTGGCGGGGCTGCGGGTGAAGCCGCACTGGTGCGCGATCGGCGGCGCCGCGACCGCCGTGCTCGTAGCCGTCCTGGTCTTCGGGATGCCGGTCTCGCTCGCCGGGATGAGCTTCCTGTACGGCGTCGGGTTCGGCGTGCTAAAGATCGCGTGGATCGTGCTCGCGGCCGTGTATCTGTACGACATCTCGGTGTTCACGGGCCAGTTCGAGATCATGAAGGAATCGGTTGCGGGCATCACCGCCGACCGCCGGTTGCAGCTGCTGCTCGTCGCGTTCTGCTTCGGCGCGTTCATCGAGGGTGCCGCGGGTTTCGGGGCGCCGGTAGCCATCGCGGGCGCGTTCATGATCGGCCTCGGGTTCAAGCCGTTCCACGCCGCCGCACTCA
>QHUT01000149.1 GCA_003222055.1 Gemmatimonadota bacterium | reverse complement strand
CATGTTCGACTACCTCGGTCCCGAGATGCCGTTCGCGCCGCGGCTGGTGACGGCGAACCGGTGGCTCCTGGGGGGCATCCTCAGCGCCCAGTTCGGCAAGACACCGCAGGGCAACGCGCTGCTCCGGACCACGACGGCCCCCACCGTGCTGCAGGCGGGAGTGAAGGAGAACGTGCTGCCGTCCACCGCCCGCGCGCTCGTCAACTTTCGGATTCTCCCTGGAGACAGCGTCGCGAGCGTGCTCGAGCACGTGCGCGTCGCCGTTGACGACCCGCGGATCGGCGTGCGTGCGCTGGAGGCGACCTTCAGCAATCCGTCGCCCATCACGCCGGTCGAGGCCGAGCCGTTCCAGCTGCTGGCGCGCACCATCCGCCAGGTGGTCCCCGGCACGGTGGTGACGCCATGGCTCGTGGTCGGGGCGACCGACTCGCGGCACTACGCCCGCCTCACGCCCAACGTGTTGCGTTTCGTCGGGGCGACCATCGGGAAGGACGATCTGCGCCGGGTGCACGGCACCGACGAGCGGGTGGGCGTGAGGGCCTACGCGGACGTGGTGCGTATCTACATCCAGCTGCTCAAGAACGCAGCGGTCGAGGCGCCTCAGCCGTAGTCTCTCAGTGACACCGACGACTCGACCCATCAGGGAGGAGCCATGAGAGAGTATTCATTTCTACTGACGGCCCTGCTGGCGCTCGGCGCGACCGCCGCGCAGGCACAGACCCCGATGCGCGGCGGAGCGGGGGGGCCCGGCCGGCGCATGGAGCTGCTCTTCAAGGACATCACGCTCACGCCGGCGCAGCAAGCGAAGGTCGACTCCATCCAGGCGCATTATCGAAACGAGCGGCCCTCCTTCACGCCCGGCACGCCTCCCGATTCGGCGACGCGTGACAAGATCCGCGCCTTGTTCCAACGCGAGCGGGACGACATGCGCGCCGTCCTGACGCCCGACCAGCAGAAGACGTTCGACCGCAACCTCGAGCAGATGCGCCAGCGGCGTCCGGGGGGGCCCTGACGCCCCGGCGGGACGCCGCGCGTCTCAGTCGAACAACCGCTGCCTGCGGTCGATCTCGCGCACGACCCTGATGGCGAGCACGGTCGCGACGATCCCGACCGCGCCGACCGCGATCCCCAGGTGGGTGGCGTCGCTGAGCTGCTCGGCCGTGCGGGCGTCCCGGGCGAGGCTCGTGAACACCGGCTCGAGCCCCGCCCAGGCCAGGGACATGCCCCACCATCCGCGCAGCAAGACGGGGGCCGGCAGGTCGTCGTACCCATCGCGGTCGTTCCTCGACTCGCTGCGCAGCCAGAGATCCTTCATGACCTGGTAGGCCCGCACGAGGTTGACGAACGGAATGAACCAGTAGCCGACGGCCCAGGTCGGGCTGAAGCGGACCCGCTTGGACCCGACGAACACGAGGTTCGTGTACGCGCGGTGCAGCCATACGAGCCACAGGACCGCCGTGCACGCCAACGCCACCAGGTTGAGCGTGCCGATCGCGCGGGATCGTGCGTCCGCCCGCTTCTCGGCGTCCGCGCGCCAGCGGGCGTCGCTGGCGGCGACGTCGTCGGGCAACGGTTGCGCGTCCGCCACCGCGGGAGCGATGAGGGCGCGCTCGGACAGGCGGGATGCGATCGTGCCGGCTTCGAGCGCGAGGCAGGCGAACAACAGATAGGTCGTCCACTGCGCCACCGAGGCGCGGCGAACGGGGTGCCGATCGTCGGACATGGAGTGCGCGATTGGGCTGGTGCAAAAGCCTGCAATCCCCGTGCCCGTCGCCGACTCGTTGCACCTCCGCCGCATTTCCCTCTACCTTTCTCCAGTGCCAGCGTCCGATACCCTGCAGGCCCGCGTCGAGCGCGCCTTGTCGCAACTCACGAACCCGCGCCGCGGCGCGGACGTGCTCGCGGCCGGCATGATCAAGGACCTCGCCGTGGACGACCGCGGCGCGGTCAGCTTCACCTTCCTGCTCGGGCGGGACGATCCCGGCTCGCTCGCGCGCGACGTGCGCAAGGCGGTGCAAGGGGTGCCGGGCGTGACGGCGGTGCGGGTGAACGTGACCGATGCGAGTGCCACGGCGCAGCCCGCCGCGGACGGCGCACCGCGCGCCGGTCCCGCCGGCGTCCCTCCGCCTCCGACGCCTGTCGAGCTGCCGCACCTCGGCAAAGTCCTGGCGGTCTCGTCGGGTAAGGGCGGCGTCGGCAAGTCGACGGTGTCCGCCAACGTCGCCGTCGCGCTGGCGCGCGCCGGGCACCGCGTGGGCCTCATGGATGCGGACATCTACGGACCCAACATCCCGCGCATGATGGGAGTCGATCGGAAGCCGGAGGTGCGGGGCGGCCGGATCCAACCGCTCGAGGCCCACGGCGTGAAGCTGATGTCGCTGGGGCTGATCGTCGAGCGCGACGCGCCGGCCATCTGGCGCGGGCCGATCATCATGAAGGTGATTCAGCAATTCCTGCGCGACGTGGACTGGGGGGAGCTCGACTACTTCCTCGTGGATCTGCCGCCGGGCACCGGCGACGCGCAGCTGTCGCTCGCGCAGTCGGTCCACATCCGCGGGGCGGTCATCGTCACCACGCCGCAGGAAGTGGCGGTGGGCGACAGTCTGCGCGGCGCGAAGATGTTCGAGCGGGTCGGGGTCCCGGTGCTCGGCGTGGTCGAGAACATGAGCTACTACGTGTGCCCGCACTGCGGCGAGCGGACCGCCATTTTCCTCGCGGGTGGCGGGACCCGGCTGGCGGACGAGCTCGGCGTCCCGTTGCTCGGAGAAGTGCCGTTGCAGGCGCATCTGGCGGACCTGGCCGACACCGGCCAGCCGATCGTCGCGGCCCAGCCCGATTCACCAGCGGCGCGGGCGCTCGATGCGATCGCGCGCCGGGTCGCCGACGCGCTCGCCGCCGTTCCGCGCTGACGTGCGGCTCCTGTTCGCCGCGCTGCTCTTGCTGCAGAGTCCCCGGCGCGTCGAGCGTCCCGAGTTGCGCGCCGGCCTGGACACGCTCTATGGCGGCGGCTTCCCCGCGGCCGCGGAATACTTTGCCGAGCTCGCCCGGCACGACAGCGCAGACCCCGCGCCGGTGATCTTCGAGGCGAGCGCCTACATCTGGTGGGCGGCGGCGCTCGAGAACGACGATTACGAGGCCGCGCGCATCGACTCGCTGCTCGATCGCGCGATTGCCCGGACCGCCGCGGCGCCGCGCGGGCCGGCCCGCGACTTCTGGCTCGCCACCGCGCTCGGTTACCGCGCCCGCCAGCGCGACCTGCACGGGCACTCCTGGGGCGCCGCCAAGGACGCCAAAGCGATGCGCGACGCCTACGCCCGCGTCCTCGCCACCGACTCGGGCTGCGCCGACTGCTATCTCGGGCTCGGCGTCTATCAATACGGCTTGGCCCGCGCCGGCGGTCTCGCCCGTCTGGTCGCCAAGCTGGTGGGGCTGGGCAGCGGCAACGCGGAACGGGGGATCGGCTACATGCGGCGTGCCGCGATCGACGGCGATCTGGCGCGGGTCGAAGCCGGCTGGGTGCTGGCTGCGGCCCTGGTGCGCGAGGCGGCGCGCACCGCTCCCGCGCGCGCGACCCTCCAGCGCGCCGCCCGTGACGAAGTGACCCAGCTCACCCTCCGCTACCCGGGCAACCCGGTCTTTCAGCGCTTCCTCAAGGAGATTCCCGCCGCTCCGCCGTGACCTTTCCTGTGACCCGACCGCTGTTGCGGTGCTGCCACTCTACCCCAAGAAGGGCGGCGTCCTTACGATGGAGTGAGGTTCGGCACGCGTTAGGGGATCCCGGAATGGCCGACGTGCGGTGGGCCCGTCTCGAGAGTGATGTGAACTGCCGTCTGCGTCGCGGGGCGTGGTATCGCGTCGCGGGTCTGACGTCAGCGGAGGCGACGCTGGACGTGAACCGGGAGCAGGTGCCGGTGCCGCGCACTTCCGTGAAGATCGTCACGACCCCTCCCCAGTACTGGACCGTCGTCCCGCGCCCGCGAGACGCGCGCAGCTTGCCGGCGCTGTGGGGCGACAAGTACGCCGTCTGCCCCGGCTGCCGCAACCGCGCCCAGCTGAAGGGAGCGCCGCACACCATGCGCTGCCCGCGCTGCGAGCGGACGTTCCGGGTGGCGTGGGAAGAGTGGTTCGTCGGCACGGGCTGAGTCGGGCCTCGCAGCGCTGCTCTGCACTGCATCGTCGTTCATCGTCGTTCATCATGGTAGGGTTGCACGGGCGTGCCGCGCCGGCCGGAGACACGGGATGACTCGGACCATCCAGTCGCAATCGCTCAGACGCCTGGGGCTGCTCGGCGCCATCGCCGCGGCGTACTTCGCGGCGGGCAGGTTGGGGCTGTGGTTCGCCGTCGTCAACCCCCACGCGACGGCCGTCTGGCCGCCGGCCGGGATCGCGCTCGCCGCCCTGCTCCTCGCCGGCTACGACGTCTGGCCGGCCATCATGGTGGGTGCGTTCCTGGTGCACCTGACCACGACGGGCTCGGTGCCCAGCGCCGTCGCGATTGCGGCGGGCAACACACTCGGGGGGCTGCTCGGCGCGTACCTCGTCACGCGCTTCGCTCGGGGTCGCCGCGTGCTGGAGCGCGCGCGGGATATCTTCACCTTCGCGGTGCTCGCGGGGATCGTGAGCACGGCCGTGAGCGCCACGGCGGGCGTGCTCGCGATCGCGCTCGACGGACTCGCGCGCTGGAGCGATTTCGGCTCGATCTGGCTCACCTGGTGGCTCGGCGATGCGGTGGGCAATCTGGTGGTCGCGCCCGCCGTGCTGCTCTGGGCGCAGCGTCCCCGCGTGCACTGGACGCGACGCCAGGCGCTCGAGGGCGCGGGGTTGCTGCTGAGCCTCGTCGTCGTCGGGATCGCCGTGTTCGACGGCCTGTTCCCGTGGCGGGGCGACCACTATCCCCTCGAATTCCTGAGCGTGCCGCTGCTGCTCTGGGCTGCGTTCCGGTTCGAGCCGCGCGACGCGGCCACGGCCGCGCTCGTCCTGTCCGGCGTGGCAATCGCGGGCACGCTGGCGGGATTCGGGCCGTTCGCGCGGCCGACGTACGACGAGTCGCTGTTGTTGCTGCAGGCGTTCATGGGCGTGACGGCCGTGATGACGCTGGTGCTGGCCGCGGCGGTGGCCGAGCGGCGGGAGGCCGAGGAGCGGCTGCGGCGGCTGGCGGTCAGCGATCCTCTGACGGGGCTGTCGAACTACCGGCAGCTCGTCCACGCGCTCGAGGCGGAGATCAAGCGCTCCTCGCGCACCGACCGCGAGTTCGCGGTGGTGCTGATGGATCTCGATGGCCTCAAGACGATCAACGACCGCTTCGGCCACCTGGTGGGGAGCCTGGCGCTGCGGCGCGTGGCGGAGACGCTGCTCGGCTCGTGCCGCGGCATCGACACCGCGGCGCGCTTCGGGGGCGACGAGTTCGCTCTGGTGCTGCCGGAGACGGGGGACGCGGCCGCGTGGCACGTGGCGCGCCGCATCGCCGAGCGCGTGGCGCGCGATGGGGAGCAGCCGGTGATCTCGGTGAGCGTCGGCGTCGCCGTCCATCCCCGCGATGGGGCGTCGCTCGAAGGCCTGCTGAATGCGGCGGACCGCTCGCTATACGACACCAAATCGCGCCAGCGACACCGGGCACAGGCGTCCTAAGTCGTTCTCGCCCTTCCCCTTCTTCACTCCTCCTACTTCTCCTGCGTGCGGCGTCTCAGTGTCGCACGCGCGGGCCCTTGACGACGCTGGCGGCGGGGGATATATGAAGGACCACAAATTGCCCGTGCGGGAGTCCATATGGATCGACTGATGTCGGAGTGGGCCGACGCGGGGAAGGGCCCGCGCTGGGCCCGGCTCCGCGACGCCATGCGCTGTCGCCTGCGGTGCGGCGCGTGGTATCCCGTGCTGGGTACGGGGTGGCACGCCGTCGTCCTCGATGTGCGTGGCATGCCCCTGAGCGTGCACGAGTCCTACCTGGAGCTGGCGTTCGCCCGCCCCACCCGCTGGAGCATCGTCGCGCGCGCAGCCGATGCGGTGATGATGCCGGAGAGCTGGGGCGCGTGGTACGCCGTGTGCCCGAACTGCGGCGCGCGCGAGCCCGTCAGGCAATCGAAGGGCACGATGGTGTGCCCGCGGTGCGATCAGGGTTCTCTCATCGACTGGAGTGAGGCCGCGCCGTGGCTGGACGAGCGGACCCGTCCGACGCCGGCGCATCCGCACGCCGCCTGATTAAGGCGGCGCCCCCCCCTCGTCGTTGACCCCCGGCGCCACGCTCCGGTAGCTTGCGGCGCCATGACCAGCGTCACCCGCGCGCCCGGATCGCTCACCGTCGGGCCGCTGCGACCCGTCATCCTGCAGCTCGCCGCCCCCGCCGTGGCGATGATGGCCTGTCATTTCTGCTTCAACCTTATCGACTCGATCTGGGTCGGCCGGCTGATCGGCCCGGCGGCGCTCGCGGCCGTCTCGACCGCGGGATTCTACGTCTGGGTGCTGCTGTCGCTGGGCGAGATGGTGGAGGTGGGGCTGATCGCGGTCGCCGCCCGGCGCCATGGCGAGGGCCGTCCCGACCTGGCCGCGCGCGCCGCCGGGGCGGCCGTGCTGTACGCCTTGGGTGCGGGCACGGCCGCGTCGCTGCTCGGGTTCGCGCTGACCGGCGACCTGTTCCGCCTGATGACGGTGCCGCGCGAGGTGGCGGCGCTCGGGTCCCGCTACCTCGACACGTGGCTGCTCGGCGGTCCGCTCGTGTTCGGGTTCTTCGCGATCGAGGCGACGTTCCGGGCCGCCGGCGACACGCGTACGCCGTTCGCGCTGCTCGCGGCGTCGGTGCTGCTGTCGATCGGGCTCGACCCGCTGCTCATCGCCGGTGTGGGGCCGTTCCCCAGGCTCGGCGTCGAGGGGGCGGCCGTCGCGTCCGTGATGGTGCGGGGCGGGGGCTTCCTGATCGGCGTCGGCATAGCGCTGAAGCGCGGGCTTATCCGTCTCGACGTTCCCGACTGGCGGGCGGTGCCCACGCTGCTCCGCGTGGGCGCCCCGCTCTCCCTGGCGGGCGTGCTCCTCTCCCTGGTGTACATGTGGCTCACCCGGTACACCGCGCGCTTCGGCACCGCCGCACTCGCGGCGCTCGGCGTGGGGCACAAGGTCGAGGGGATCGGGTTCCTCGCCATTTCAGGGTTTGCGCTCTCGGCCGCGGCGCTGGTAGGACAGAACCTGGGCGCGAGCCAGGAAGCGCGCGCGCGCCAGGCGGTGCGCCTGACGGTGGGCTATTGTCTCACGGTCACCGTTGCCACCGCCATCGCGTTCCTGACGCTCCCGCGCACCCTGGTGGGGCTATTCACGGGCGATCCCGCGGTGATCGCCGACGGGAGCCTCTACCTGCGCGTGATCGCCTTCGCGCAGATCGGGCAGACATTCGAGATCATCCTCGAGGGTGCGCTCGCGGGGGCGGGCTACACGCTGTTGCCGCAGATCACGAGCACCGTGCTCACGCTGTTGCGCGTGCCGCTCGCCGCCTGGTGGTCGGGGACGATCGGGCTGCTCGGCATCTGGTTGGCGCTTTCCGTCACGGCGATCTCCCGGGGCGTCGCGATGACGCTGTTCTGGGTGAGGGGCGCATGGCGCGCGACGGCGGTATGACAACGCGGAAGTGGGCAGGCGGAACGCGGAGCAGGCGGGCCGAGCTTCGTTCAGCTGTTCCGCGTTCCGCGTTCCGCGTTCCACGTTCCTGACCATGGCGACGCTCATCACCCTGCTCACCGACTTCGGCATCGCCGACAGCTACGTCGGCGAGGTGAAGGGTGTGCTGCTGTCGCAGGTGCATGGCGTGGTGCTCGCGGACATCACCCACCAGGTCCCCCCGGGCGACGTGCGCGCCGCGCAATACATCCTCTCACGAGTATGGCAGCGGTTTCCCCAGGGGACCGTGCACCTCGCGGTCGTGGACCCGGGCGTGGGGACCGACCGGCGTGCGCTCGCCGCGCAGACGGCGGGGCACTTCTTCGTCGCGCCCGACAACGGCCTGCTCACGTTTCTCTCCGGGGACGCGCATTTCGTTTCGCTCCCGGTGCCCCGGGGCGCGGCCCCCACCTTCCACGCCCGCGATCTGTTCGCGCCCGCGGCGGGCCAGCTCGCCCTGGGCGCGTCCCTGTCGCACCTGGGCCAACCGATCACCGATCCGTACCGCGCCCCGCTCCCCGCTCCCCGTGACGACGGAGCGGTGGTGGTGGGGGAAGTGATCTACGTCGATCGCTTCGGCACCCTGATCTCGAACATTCCGGGCGACGCGGTGGAGCCCGGCGTGCGCATCAGGGTCGCCGGCACGGAGATCGGCACGCTGGCGCGCACCTTCGGCGACGTGAAGCGGGGCGTGCTCGTCGCGTTCGTCGGCAGCGGGGGAACGGTGGAGATCGCGGTGCGCGACGGCAGCGCGGCGCGACTGCTAGGAGTCGGTGTGGGAGCGGAAGTGCGGGCCTGAAGGCGTCGGAATCTTCACCTTGGCCATCACGCGCTCCACGAACCCGAACTCGGGCGCGAAGCGGGTGAGCTGTGCCAACTCGCGGAACAGCTTGCGCTCGCGCCCGGCGGTCACGCGACACTCGTCGCACTGGGCCAGGTGCGCGTCGCGCGCGGCGGGCAGCAGCCCCTCGGCCCAGAGCTCGACTTCGTCCGGGGTCAGGTGGCGGGTGTCAGGGGTCGGGGTCATCTTGGTGGACCCTTACGCGTAAGGCGGCGCACCGGTTTCACTCCTTGCGATCGGCCAGGTAACCCCGCAATTCGTTGCGGGCCCTGTGGATATACGTTTTCACGGTGCCCAGCGGCAGCTCGAGGATCCGGGCGATCTCCTCGTAGGAGTGGCCCTCCACGTGGCGTAACAAGATGCACGAGCGGTACTCGGGCCGCAGCCGCGCGATCGCCCGCTCGATCGCGCCGCCCAGCTCGCGTGCCTCGAGCTCCTGGAGCGGGGTCTCGCGCTTGTCGCCGAGCTGCAGCGCGGTGGCGCGCATCGCTTCGGGCGTCGTGGCGTGGGGCGAGCCGTCGAGCGAAAGCGTGTCGAGCTCGCGCTTGCGGAGCTGATCGATCGCCGCGTTGTTCGCGATCTTGAAGATCCAGGACGAGAAGCGGAACTGCGGGTTGTAGGAGCCGAGGCCGTTCAGGACTTTGATGAACGTCTCCTGGGCGAGGTCCTCGGCGAGCCCGCGGTCGCGCACCATCCGGTAGAGCAGCGAGAACACCGGCCGCTCGTAACGGCGCACCAGCTCGCGGAACGCCGCGTCGTGGCCGCGCTTGGCCCACTCGACGACGTCCTGGTCGCTGGCGCCTGTCAGGTGGCCCGGCCTATCTTTCGCGCCTATGGCGTCCCCCCCACGAACCTCCACAACCTTCGGAACCTCCACCAACCTCCCGCTCGCCGCGCGAGCGGCCAAGCGGTCGTACGTACGCGACACGTTCACCGCGATCGCCCCGCGCTACGACTTCCTCAATCATCTCCTGAGTCTCAACGTGGACCGCTCCTGGCGCCGCGCCACGGTGCGGCGGCTCGCCTGGGAGCGGACGCCCCACGGCACGTACCTCGACCTCTGCGCCGGCACGCTCGACCTCGCGGCGACGCTCGCCCGCGAGCCGGCGTTCGCCGGGCGGGTCGTCGGCGCCGACTTCGTGGTCCCCATGCTCGCCCGGGGGAAGGGGAAAACCGAGCGCGCCCGTCCCGTCGCCGCCGACGCCCTGACGCTGCCCTTCGCCGACGGCCGGTTCGACGGCGCGATGTGCGCGTTCGGGGTCCGGAACCTGGCGGACCTGGACGCCGGGTTGCGGGAGGCGCACCGCGTGCTCCGACCGGGCGCGCGCTTCGTGGTGCTCGAGTTCACCACGCCGCGGTTCGCGCCGCTGCGCGCGGTGTACATGTTTTACTTCCGGCGCTTGCTCCCCGCGATCGGCCGGGCGGTGTCGAAACATAGGGACGCCTATACCTACCTGCCAGAGTCGGTGCTCGAGTTCCCGGAGCCCGACGCATTCGCGCGTCGCCTCTCCGTCGCCGGATTCGGCGACGTCGGGTACGAGCTCCTGACCGGCGGGATCTGCGCCATCCATCATGGCGCTCGATAGCCTGCGCGCCCTGATCGAGGCGATCGCGGCACGAGGCGATCTCGTCCGCGTCGATCACCCGGTGTCGATAGACAAAGAGATCACGGAAATCGCCGACCGCTGCATGAAGTCTCCGGGCGGGGGGCCGGCGCTGCTGTTCACGCGGCCGACGCTCGCCGGCGGCGCCCCGTCGCGCTATCCCGTGGCCGTCAACCTGTTCGGCTCGGGCCCCCGCATGGCGCTCGCCCTGGGCGTCGAGTGTCTGGACGAGATCGGCGAGCGCATCGCCGCGCTGCTTCACCTCAAGGTCCCCGACACTCTGCTGGGCAAGCTCGCCCTGCTGCCGCAGCTCGCCGAGGTGGCCAAGTTCCCGCCGAAGACGGCGGGCGGCCGGCCGGCGTGCCAAGAGGTGGTGATCCGCGAGGGCGACGTGGACCTGGCGCAATTCCCCGTGCCCGTCTGCTGGCCGGAGGACGGCGGGCCGTACATCACACTGGCCGGGGTGATTACCCGGGATCCGGGGTCCGGGACCCGGAACGTCGGGATGTACAGAGTGCAGGTCCTCGGGAAGAACGAGCTGGCGATGCATTGGCAGCGTCACAAGGTGGGGGCGGCGCACTGGCGCGCGATGGCCGAGCGGGGCGAGCGGATGCCGGTCGCGATCGCGCTGGGGGGCGACCCCGCCTCGATCTACGCCGCGTCGGCGCCGCTGCCGCCCACCATCGACGAGTTTCTGTTCGCCGGGTTCCTGCGCCGGGAGCCAGTGCGGCTCGCCAAGGCGGTGACCTCGGACCTCGACGTGCCGGCGGAGGCGGAGATCGTGCTCGAGGGCTACATCGATCCGCGCGAGGAGCTGGTGCTGGAGGGCCCGTTCGGAGATCACACCGGCTTCTACTCGCTCGCCGACTATTACCCCAAGGTGCACGTCACCGCGGTCACGCTGCGGACCGAGGCGATCTGGCCGCATACGATCGTGGGCCGGCCGCCGATGGAGGACTACTGGTTGGGGCACGCGACGGAGCGGATCTTCCTGCCGCTCCTGAAGCTGACCATTCCCGAGATCGTGGACATGCACATGCCGGCGGCCGGGATCTTCCACAACCTCGTGTTCGTGAGCATCGACAAGCAGTATCCCGGGCAGGCGTACAAGGTGATGAACGGGCTGTGGGGCCAGGGGCTGATGTCGTTGGCCAAGGTGGTCATCGTGCTCGACAGGGACGTGAACGTGCAGGATCCGCAGGAGGCGTGGTGGGTGGCGTTGAACCACATCGACCCCGAGCGCGACGTGCGCTTCACCATGGGGCCGATCGACGTGCTGGATCACTCCAGCCGGGGGTTCACGTTCGGCTCGAAGATGGGGATCGACGCGACGCGCAAGTGGAAGGAAGAAGGCTTCACGCGCGAGTGGCCGAATCGGATCGTGATGGACGCGGAGACGAAGCGGAGGATCGACGCCATGTGGGGAGAGCTTGGAATCGACCTGGGCGGTAGAGGGCGGTAGAAGGCGGTAATGGGCGGTACCGCGACTCCGCGCGAGGGGCAGACGCTCGCGGGCGCAAGCCTGCTGGTCCGCTACGTCAATTTCGTCAAGTTGCCGCACACCGTGTTCGCGCTGCCGTTCGCGCTGCTCGGCGTGCTAGTCGCGTCGCGCGAGACGGCGCTGACATGGCGCGTGCTCGGCCTCGTCGTGCTGGCGTTCACCTGCGCGCGGTTCGTGGCGCTCGGGTTCAACCGTATCGCGGACCGGGAGCTGGACGCGAAGAATCCGCGCACCCGCGGGCGGGAGCTGCCGTCGGGGCGGCTCACGCTGCGCCAGGCCTGGATCGCCGTGGCCCTGGCGGCGGCGCTGTTTCTCTGGACCGCGTGGGCGCTCAACCCGCTGTGCTTCGCGCTCGCGCCGCCGGCGCTAGGGTTCATCGCGGCCTACAGCTACGCCAAGCGGTTCACGCACTGGTCCCACCTCTGGCTCGGCCTGGCCGACGGGATCGCCACTCCGGCGGGCTATCTCGCGGTCACGGGACGCTGGAGCGGGCCCTGGTGGCTGCTTCCCGCGGGCGCGCTGGCGGTGATGCTCTGGGTCGGTGGGTTCGACGTGTTCTACGCGCTCCAGGACGAGGCGTTCGACCGCGCGGAGCGGCTCGCGTCCCTGGTGGTGCGTTTCGGGCAGGCGCGCGCCATCCTGGTCGCCAAGCTGCTGCATGGACTGGCGCTCGTCGCGCTGGTCGTGTTCGGGGCCGGTGCCCACCTCGGCGTCGCATACTACGGCGGCGTCGCCGTCGGGGCCGCGCTGATCGCGTGGGAGCATCGGCTCGTCAAGCCGGGAGACCTGTCGCGACTCAATGCGGCCTTCTTCGGCGCCAACGGGCTTGTCAGTATTGTCGTGTTTCTGGGTGCCCTCGTGGATCGCGTGCTATGACGCGAGTGCGCAGTGCGCGGTACGCGGTTGCTTTGGGGCAGCGCAAGCCCTCGGTGCCACGGAAGCAACGGCGCACCGCGCACCGCGTACCCCCACCCCGTCCGCCCGCCCATCCGCGCCGCTCTCCGACGCCGAATCGGAGGGGGCGTTGAACCGGTTGCCGGTGATTTTGGCCATCACCGGCGCCTCGGGTGCGCCGTACGGCGTGCGGCTGCTCGAGGTGCTCGCGCTGCACCAGGTGCCCACCTGGCTGATGATCTCGCCGCATGGCTGGCGGCTCCTCGCGGAGGAGTGCGGCATCACGGACGACCGCGGCCTCAAACAGGCGACCGGGGGCGACTGGACGAGCGTGCGCGTGTTCGACGACAAGGATCGCGGCGCAGAGCCGGCGTCGGGGTCCGCCAAGACCGCGGGGATGGTGATCTGCCCCTGCTCGATGGGCACGGTGGCGGCGATCGCGCACGGCACGAGCCGCAGCCTGATCGAGCGCGCCGCCGACGTGGTGCTCAAGGAGCGCCGCAGGCTCGTCCTGGTGCCGCGCGAGACCCCGCTCTCCTTGGTGCACCTCCGCAACCTGACGCTCGCTACGGAGGCCGGGGCAGTCGTGCTACCGGCCGCGCCCGGCTTCTATCACAAGCCGCAACAGGTGCGCGACCTGGTGGACTTCGTGGTGCAACGGGTGGTCGACCATCTGGGGCTCGACATCGCGCTGGTGAAGCGCTGGGAAGGCAACAGTTAGTTGCACGACGCCACGACGGCACGTTACACGAGGACGGCTTGAGGCTCGGAGTCATATCCGACACGCACGGATTGCTGCGACCCGAAGTGTTCGACGTGTTCCAGCAGGTCGATCACATTCTGCACGCCGGTGACATTGGGAGTCCCCAGATCCTGATCGAGCTGGAGGCGCTGGCGCGGGTGACCGCGGTGTACGGGAATACGGACGGTCCCGAGCTGCGGGCGCGGCTGCCCCAGGTGGCCGAGCTCGAGCTCGACGGTTTCGCGATCGTGGTGACGCACGGCGATCAACTGGGGCACCCGACCCCGGACGCGCTGCACGCGGCCTTTCCCAGGGCCGAGATCATCGTGTACGGTCACACCCACAAGCCGCTGCTCAAGCTGGTGGATCGGACGGTCACGGTGATGAATCCGGGCGGGGCGGGGCGGCCGCGCTTCGGGATCGCGCCGAGTGTGGGCGTTATGGAGCTCGAGGCGGGGATCCCGCCGCGGGGGCGGTTGGTGCGGCTGCCTTAGGCCCCCGCTCCACCACCCGCGGCATCACCGGCGCGCCGGGCGCGAGCAGCTCGAGCCCGCCCACCACCACCTGCTCCCCCGCATTCACGCCCTTCGTCACCTCGACGAACCCCGGCGTGCGGACCCCGAGCTCCACCTGACGCCGGTTCGCCTTCCCATCGGCCACGACCCACACGGCGTTGGCTCCCTCGGCCGGCACCACCGCCTCTTCGGGGATGACGATCGCTTTGGGACGCACGGCGGTCACCAAGTGCGCCTCGATGAACATCCCGGGCTGCAGCAGCCGCGCGGGATTGGACACGCGCGCCTTGACGAGGATCGTCCGGCCCGGCAGCTGCACCACCGGGTCCACGAAGTCCACCTGTCCCGTGAAGTCGCGACCCGCGATGGCCGCGACGCGGAACGACACTTCCTGTCCCGGCTTCAAGTCGCGCGCGAACCGCTCCGGCACCTGGAACGCGGCGCGCTGGGGGTTCACCGTGTGCAGCGACACGAGCTTCGTGGTGTTGGTGACATAGTCGCCCAGGCTGACGTAGCGCTGTCCGACCGCGCCGGCGAACGGCGCCCGCACGGTGGTGCGGTCGAGCCGGATGCGCTGCAGGTCGTACTGCGCCTGCGCGCTGCGGGCTTCTGCCTCGGCCTTTTCCAGGTCGGCCGCGGACGAGGCGTTCTGCTGCACCAGCTCCTTGGCACGCGCCAGGGCCTGCTGTGCGAGATCGCGCTGCGCCTCGAGCTGCGCGACCTGGGCCTTGAGCTGGGCGTCGTCCACCTTGAAGAGCGGCGTGCCCTCGTCGACCTCCTGGCCCTCGTGCACCGGGATCTCGACGATGCGCCCATCGACCTCGGGGCGCAGGTCGATCGACTGCACCGCCTCGATCTGTCCCGTCGCCGCGATCTCGTCGCGCACGGTATCGGTGCGCGCGGCGGCAACCTCGACGGGCATGCCCATAGGGGCGCCCCCGCCGCCAAAGCCCCCCGCTCCACCTGCCTTCCCCTTCTTGCACCCGCCGATGGCGAGCGCAGCGCCCGCGACAATTGCGCACCACGCACCACGCGTCATGTTCGTCACTTTCATTTCTGTTCCGGTTCGGGAAAGAGGCGCCGGCCGAGGATGTTCTCGAGCCCCGCGAGCGCGAGCCGGGTCGCGTAGCGTGCCTGCACGAGGGCCGCCGAGGCGTCATCCAGGTCGGCCTGGGCTGTGAGGAGGTCTAGGATCGTCGTGGCGCCCGTTCGGTAGCGGGCTTGCTGCACGCGATAGTTCTCGCGCGCCACCTGCACCTGTTCGCCGTCGAGGTCGGCCGTGGCGCGAGCCGTCGTGAAGCCGTCGTAGGCGGCCGTCACGTCGCGCCGCACCGACCGCTCCATCTGCTCGCGCTTCGCCCGCGCAATGTCGTGGTCGACACGGGCCCGGCTGAGCGCGATCTCCCGCTGCGCGTTGTCCCACAGCGGAAACGAGAGGTTCAGGGTGAGCGCGGAGATGCCGAGCGCCGACGGGAGGAACTTGTTGTCAAACCCGATGCGACTCCATGACACGGTTGCCTTGGGGAGATAGGTACCCAGACGGGCCCGCAGCGCCGCCGCGGCCGCGCGCTCGGATGCTCGCACCTGGCGGTACTGCGGTCCCTGCATGGACGCCTCTTCGACGGCTGATGCGAGCGGCAGCGGCAGCTCGGCGGGCAAGACGCTGTCGAGCGGGGCCGCGTTGACGGGCCCGTCAGCGCCCACGCGGCTTCCCAGGCTCAGCCGGGCCACTCGAAGATCGGTCTCACGCTGCAGGGAGGTCACGCGAGCGCGGGACAGTTCGAGCCGCAGTTGCAGCGAGTCGGTCTGGACCACGGCGCCCGAGACGACGCGCGCCCGGGCCACGGCGAGCTGCTGCTCGGCGCGCTGCACGCGCTCCCGCGCCACGCGCGCCAGCTCCACCCCTGCCAGCACGGCGTAATAGGTCGACTCGGTACTCAGCGCCGCTCCGAACCGCGCCTTGAGCTCCCCGGCGTGCGCGCTGTCGAGCGCCGCCGCCGAGCGGGTAACCTCGGCGAGTTTCTGGCCACCGGTGAACACGTCATAGCTGACCGTCACCTGGGATTGCACGGAGTACTTCTCGGGCTTCAAGGTCGCGAAGTTGAAGAACGCTGGCGTATTCTGGGTCGCGCCGGTGCTGAGCGTCACGGACGGCAGGATGAACACCGCGAACGCGCTGCGCCGACCCCAGTTGGCGTTGTCCACCTGGCCGATCGCGGTGACGTAGTTGGGGTCGAGCCCCGTAGCCCGTCGCAGAGCTTCGGCGAGCGTCACGCTCGGGAGCGAGTCGTTCGGAGCCGGCGTGATGATCGCCGCTTGCAATTGAAGCAGGGTGACGAGGGCGAGCATCAGTCGGCCTCCACGGGTCGTGCCACGCGCACGCCGCTTCGCTCGCGTGCCGTCAGGCGGTCCAGCAGCACGTACCCAACGGGTACCACGAACAAGGTGAGCACCGTGGAAAAGAAGATGCCGCCCACGATCGCGTAGCCGAGCGGCCGGCGCGACGTCGAGCCAGCGCCGATCCCGATCATGACCGGGATCGCGCCCATGATGGTCGCTACCGACGTCATGAGAATCGGCCGCAGTCGGATGCGGCCGGCCTCGACGACGGCGGCGAGTGTGTCCAGCCCGCGTCCCTTGAGCTGGTTCGTGTACTCGACCAGGAGGATCGAATTCTTGGTCACGAGGCCGATCAAGAGGACCATGCCGATCTCGCTGTAGAGGTTGATCGTCCCTCCGGGGCGATGCAGCAGGGCGGCCACGAGCAGCGTGGCGAGCGCGCCGGTCACCGCGAGTGGCACGGCCAGCAACACGGTGAACGGGTGCACCAGCGACTCGAACTGCGCGGCGAGCACCATGAACACGACCAGCAGCGCCACGCCGAAGGCGAAATAGAGCGCGCCACCGCTCTCTCGGAACTCGCGCGAGTCGCCCGCCAGCGCTGTGGTGCTTCCCGGGGGAAGCACCCGCCGCGCCAGGCGATCGAGTGAATCGAGCGCCTCGCCCTGGGCGAACGGGGGGATCAGGGATGCCGACAGCGTAAACGACGGCACCCGGTTGAAGTGGTTGATCTGCCTCGGGCCCACGCCCTCCTCGACCTTCGCCAGGGCGCCCAGCTGCACCAGCTGTTGCCCTCGTCCCCGCAGGTAGATCCCCGACATGTCGCTCGGGGTGGCCCGGTCGCTGCGATCGAGCTGTACCATCACGTAATACAGCTTGTCGTTCCGGGTGAACGTGCTGACCCGACGGCCGCCGAGGAAGGTCTGCAGGGCGGCCGCGACGTCGCGCACGGGAACGCCGAGGTCCTCCGCGCGGTCCCGGTCGAACGTGACGCGCAACTCCGGCTTGTTGAAACGCAAGTCGGTGTCGATGTTCGTGAGACCCTTGATGGCGCGTGCCCGCGGCACGAGTGTGTCCATGGCCTGCGCCAGCCGCGCGATGTCGGGATGCTGCACCACGAACTGCACCGGCTGGCTGAACCCGAGCGCGCCCGGGCTGTACGGGAACGCCTGGATGCCGGCGATCCCGAACAGCTGGGGGAACAGCATGCCGACGAGCTGCTGGACGCTATTCTTGCGTTCGCTCCAGTCTTTGAGGATGACGCCGACAAACGCCCGGTTGACGCCCCCGGCGAATCCGCCGATGATCGTGAAGTAGCCCTGGACCCCCGGGGTCTTGCCGATGATCTGCTCGACCTGCCGCACGTAGCCGTCCGTGTATTCGAGCGATGAGCCCTCGGGCGCGAATGCCACCACCAGGAAGAACCCGCGGTCGTCGTCGGGAATCAGCT
>QHUT01000029.1 GCA_003222055.1 Gemmatimonadota bacterium | reverse complement strand
GTGTCGTACTGGAACGCCTACGTCGCCGTGACCCAAATGCACGGGCACGGTGACTTCTCCGATGCGGCGCTCCGGATCGATATCGACCAGACTCCCGATCTCGTGACACCCGAGCTGCCGGCGCTGCGGGAGTACCAACTCAATCTGCCGCTACCAGCGCCGCTCCCCGGCGCTGTTGATCGCAAGGCGGCAGCACGTGGGCAAGCGCTCTTCAAAGGCAAGGCGAGCTGCGCGCATTGCCATATCCCCACGATGCACTTCACCGACGTGAACGTGGTCTCGAACGGGGAGGTGACGCTGCATGCACCGGCGGAGGTCTGTACGGATCCCGTACGCGCGAGCCGGCTGAAGAACCACGCGTATCGCACCACGCCGCTACGAGCGCTGTTGCGGCACCCCCCGTATTTCCACGATGGGAGCGCGGCCACGTTGATGGATGTGGTCCAGCACTATGACCAATGCATGAAGTTGGGGCTGAGCCCGCAGGAGCAGGCAGACGTCGCGGAGTTCCTGAAGACCCGCTAGAGTGCCGTTCCATATTATCGCAAAAGCCCCGACTGACCCCGGGCGCAAGCCCGGGGTGACGGACAATCCATTTCCTGTATGTGTGACGTACCATGCTGGCGTCCCACCGGCGCCGCGGAGCCGACACGCGCGAATGCGACCTTCTCACAGGGGACCCATGACTGGTTTTGCGGATCATGCGCGCTGTGCCGTGCTCTCGACGCTTTTCCGCGGCAAGCTGTGCGAACAGCTCGCGCAGCGTCCGGCCCGCCGCCTCGCGATTGGCCACTCCTGCTACCTCGTGGGGGACCCTGCGCGCAGCGTGTTCCTCGTCCGGGCCGGCCTGGTCAAGACGAGCGTGCTCGCGCAGAGCGGAGACGAGCTAATTTTGCGGCTCCACAAGCCTGGCGAGGTCTTCGGCGAACTGTGCTTCTGTACGGGCAAGCGCCACGAGCAGGCCGTCGCGTTGGAACCGAGCGAGGTGGTGGAGATCCCGTTCGACGAGCTGATCGGGCGGCTGCGCACCGATGCACAGACCTTGTTCGATTTCCTGTCCATTGTTTGTGACCGCCTCGCGGAAGCCTACGAGCGTCTCCAAAGCATGTCGCTCGACCTTACCGAGGAGCGGCTGGTTCGCACGTTGCTCAAACTGGCCGATGAGTTGGGCCAGAGCGCGCCCGATGGGCTCGCCATCGGCCACTACATCAAGCAGCAGGATTTGGCCCAGATCGTCGCGGCGCGACGAGAAGTGGTCTCCACGCTGCTCAACCAGCTCCGTCAGCGAGGGCTCGTGAGCTATCACCGCAAAGGTCGGATCCGGCTGAATCCGGGGTCCCTACAGTCGCATCTCGACGACATCGTGGCGAAGCGGGAGGGACCCGAAGGTTAGGTGTCAACGCTCGGGGTGCCGCGAAACAGCTTCCCGACCTCCGGCTTGATCACTTTGCCGAGTGCGTTGCGGGGGAGGGCCTGCACCACGGACAGGGCCCGCGGCACCTTGTACGGCGCGAGTCGCTCCTTCGCCCACGCCTGGAGCTCGGGCAGGGTGAGCCGCGACGCGGCCACGAGTTCCACCGCGACGCACACACGTTCGCCCCACTCCACGTCCTCGACCCCCACGACGGCGCAATCGGCCACGGCGGCGTGCGTGCGCAGCACCTCTTCGATCTCGAGCGCCGAGATCTTGTAGCCGCCGGTCTTGATGATGTCCACACTCGAGCGGCCGAGGATGCGGTAGGAGCCGTTCTCGAGCACGGCCACATCCCCGGTGCGGAACCAGCCGCTCCCGAATGCTGTGGCCGTCGCGTCGGGACGCCGCCAATACTCGAGGAACACACCGGGCCCGCGTACTTCGAGCTCCCCCGGAGTACCCGGAGCGACGGGCGTCCCATCCGCATCCACCAGCCGCACCTCGACGCCCGGCAGCGGCGTGCCCACGAATCCCGGCCGACGCTCGCCACGCAGCGGGTTCGAAAGCGCCATGGCGAATTCGGTCATACCGTAGCGCTCGAGCAGCGTGTGGCCGCTGATCTCCCGCCACCGCTCGA
Organism: Gemmatimonadota bacterium; assembly: GCA_003222055.1. Taxonomy (GTDB): domain Bacteria; phylum Gemmatimonadota; class Gemmatimonadetes; order Gemmatimonadales; family GWC2-71-9; genus AG41. Next base: position 3,345 of record QHUT01000029.1, on the reverse strand, counting down.
GCGTCCGTACGGGCAGCGCGGCCGACCCCGACACCATGAGGCGCATCCGGCCGCACCCGGCCGACCACTCGCGGCGCCGCTCGGGCGGGGCCGCGTCCCATGCGGCGATCAACTTGTGGTAGACGGTCGGGACGGCCATAAAGAGCGTCAGGTCGCCGCGCGCGATGCGCTGCCACGTCTCACCCGCGTCGAACTTCGCGAGCATGTCGCAGCGGGCCCCGCTCCATAACGCGCAGCTCAGCACGTTGACGATGCCGTGCACGTGGTGGAGCGGCAGGACGAGCAGAATGCGGTCGTCCGCGCTCCACTCCCACGCGGCCACCAGCGACCTCACCTGGGCACACAGGTTCCCGTGCGTGGTCACGACGCCCTTGGGCCTGCCGGTGGTGCCGCTCGTGTACAAGATCATGGCCCGGCGCCCTTCGCCTACCTCGGGCAGCGCCGAGCCGCCGTCGGCCGCGAGCGCCTCCGTGGTGGTCAGGCGGCGGACGGCGGCGGGCACCCGCAGTGCCTCCAGTCGGGGCGCGAGCTCGGCATCGGCGACGACGACTCCCGCGTCGGAGTCGCGAATCACGTAGTCGAGCTCGGGCGGCGGGTGGGAGGTCGCGAGCGGAACGGCGACGCCGCCGGCGCGCCAGATGCCCCACTGCGTGGCCACGTGACCGAAGCCCGGCGACACGAGGAACGCGACCCGTGTCTCGCCCAGGTCGTCCTGCCCACCGAGCAGACCCCCGGCCACGCGGGCGGACGCGTCGAGCAAGTCGCGATAGGTGAAGGTGCCCTCGGCCGCGCCGATCGCGGTCCGGTCGGGATACTGCTGTGCGCGGGCGACGAGCATGGATGTAGGTTGGACCACACCGCTGCCCGCGGCAAGGGCGACTATTGCGCCGTCCAACCCCCGTCCACGAGCAGCGCCGCGCCGGTGATCTGGGCCGCGTCCTCCGAGCAGAGGAACGCGGCCAGCCGCCCGAGCTGCTCCACCGTCACGAACTGGCCCGAGGGCTGCTTCTCGGCAAGCAGCGCGCGGGCTCCCTCCTCGAGACCGACGCCCAGCGCCGCCGCGCGGGCCGCGATTTGTGGCTCGATCAGCTCGGTCCGAGTCCAGCCGGGACAGATCGCGTTGCACGTGATCCCGGATCCGGCGGTCTCGAGCGCCACGACCTTGGTGAGGCCCACCACGCCGTGCTTCGCGGCCACGTAGGCTGCCTTGTTGGGCGACGCCACGACGCCGTGCACTGACGCGGTGTTGACGATGCGTCCCCAGTGGCGGCGCTTCATGTGCGGCAGCGCCCGGCGCGTCGCATGAAACACGGCGGAGAGGTTGAGCGCGATGATCGCGTCCCACCGCTCGGGCGGAAACTCGTCGATGGGCGCGGTATGCTGGACGCCGGCGTTGTTCACCAGGATGTCGATGCCCCCGAGCGCGGCCACCGTGGCATCCACCAGCGCCGCGACGGCCTCCGGGCGGGTCAGGTCCGAGCCGTCGTAGCGCATGGTCACGCCGCGTTCGCGCTCGAGCGCGTCCCGTAGCCGCTCGACGGCGGTCGGATCGCCGAAACCGTGAAGCATGACGCTGCATCCGTCGGCCGCGAGCTGCCGCGCGATGCCGAGGCCGATGCCGCTGGTCGAGCCGGTGACGAGCGCGCGCTTGCCGGCGAGGCCCGTCATTGCTCAGTCGTCGATGGCCTGCTTGTGCGTCTCGCGCGTCAGCCAGACCGATACGACCGTGATGAGGACGAGCGCCAGCATGTAGAGTGATACGGGCCACGACTTCCCGCCGGTGCGAGCCAAGAGCGCGGTCGCGATGAGCGGCGACAGCCCACCCGAGAACACCGACCCGATCTGCGAGGCGAGCGAGGCCCCGCTGTAGCGCACGCGCGTGGGGAAGAGCTCTGCGAAGAAGCTCGATTGCGCCGCATACATCGGATCGTGTGCCAGCGTCATCGAGAGGACCAGCGCCAGCCAGATCAGTGACGCCTGTCCGGTCTCGAGCAGCCAGAAGAAGGGGAACGCGAGGATCCCGCCCGCCACGGCGCCCAGGAGATAGACGGGCCGGCGGCCGAGGCGATCCGAGATGGCGCCCCACGCCGGCACGGTGAAGAGGCTGCACGCCGAGGCCACGAGCAGGCCGTTCAGCGCGATGCTTCTGTCCAGCTTGAGCTGGGTCGCGACATACGTGAGCGAGAACGTAGCGAAGATGTAGAACAGCCCGTTCTCGGCGAGCCGCGCGCCCGTGGCGAGCAGCATGGGCCTCGCGTGCCGGCGGAACACTTCGATTACGGGCATGCGTACGTCGCCCTTACGGCTCTTGAGCCTCGCAAACACCGGCGATTCCGCCAAGCGATGGCGGATCCACAGCCCGACGACCAGGAGGATGAAGCTCAGGAGGAACGGCACGCGCCACGCCCACGCCAGGAACGCGGCCTCGGGATAGCTCGAGAAGTGGCGGAACGCGAGCGTCGAGAGCAACAGGCCGATCGCCACACCCATCTGCGGCCAGCTCCCGTAGAACCCGCGCCGATGCGCCGGCGCATGCTCGATCGCCATCAGCACCGCCCCGCCCCATTCCCCGCCGATCCCGAGCCCCTGGAAGAGGCGCAGGGCCACGAGCGCGATCGGCGCCCAGATCCCGATGCTCGCGTACGTGGGGAGCAGCCCGATCGCCGTCGTCGCCAGCCCCATGATCAGGAGCGTCAGGTACAGCATCGTCTTGCGGCCGAGCTTGTCGCCGTAATGGCCGAACACGATGCCGCCGACGGGCCGCGCCACGAACCCCACCGCGTAGGTCGCGAACGCCGCCATGGTGCCGGCGAGCGGCGCGAATGTCGGGAAAAAGAGCTTGTTGAAGACGAGCGCGGCGGCGGTACCGTAGAGGAAGAAGTCGTACCACTCGATGGACGTGCCGATGAGGCTTGCGGCAGCGACTTTGAAGATTTCAGAGCGGCTTTCCAGGTCGCTGTCGCGCGGGGCAACAGGGGCGGCCATGATGCCTCCGTTAAAGGCGGGGACGGGTGACGCCTGTGACCAATAGCATGGCGCACCGGTAAGGGGATGGCAACCGACGGGTCAGGATGCGGTGAAGACCAGTTCCGTCGTGATCGCGATGGCCGGGTATAGCGACCGGTACACGGGGCAGCGGCTCGCGAACATCCCGTGCACGCGCTCCGCGGTGTCACGCTGCGCGGCCGGCGCTATGAGGCGCAGCCGCACGTGAATCCGGCGGATCACGAGAACGTGGTCATCGGTCTCCTCGATCTCGCCGACCGCGTCGCCCGTGAGCCGATCGCCGTCCGCCTTGATGTCGCGCGCCTCCAGCGCGCCTCCGAAGGTGCCGGTCAGTCAGCC
>QHUT01000028.1 GCA_003222055.1 Gemmatimonadota bacterium | reverse complement strand
CTCCGGTCTAAGGTGATGGTCACGCGACCGAGCTGCGGCACGGTGCGCAGCAGCTCCTCGTTCGGGAGCGCGAGCAAGAAATCGGTCGGCGCTTTCAATCGGACAGTCGCGAGATCGATCGGTACCCCGCGCCGGGCGAGGAGCAGAGCGACGGCGACGCTGGCGAGGACTAGTGCCGCGGCAGCGAGCCCGAGCGCGCGGCGTCGCGGCGTCGCAGCGCGGCGCGCCCGTGCCGCCGCGAGCGTCGCCCGGAACGCCGGCGCCGCGGTCGTATCTTCGCGCCGCAGCGCACGGAACTGTTCCCCCAGGTCGTGATCGTTGCGCTCGGTCATTCCGGTTCTTCCTTCAGGAGCTTCCTGAGCGCGGCCTTGCCGC
>QHUT01000027.1 GCA_003222055.1 Gemmatimonadota bacterium | reverse complement strand
ACGCGTCCCGTCCGCGCGCACCAGCTCGGTCACGGCGTCGGGCCGGCCGTCGGACGTTGCGCCGAGAGCAGCGAGCGGTAACCACCGTCGGACCGCCGCGCGGCGCCGCAGCTCGGCTACGGTGTAGCGCACCACCGAAAAAATCCAAGTCCGAACGCTCGCCCGCCCGTCGAACCGCGCCCGCCCATCCAGGACCTTCAGATAGCTCGCCTGGAGCGCGTCCTCGGCGGCGGCGCGATCGCCTGAGCAGCAGGCGAGGGCCCAACCGAACGCCGCGGGGTGCAGCTGATCCAGCTCTTGCTCCAGGGCCTCAGGCGACATCGCGCGCTCGGTGGTGTCAGGAATTGGTGTGTCGACGGGGGATGGTATATGACGACGTCCGGGAAGGCACGGTGGTGTCACTGCACGAGTCACGGCGGAGGAGCACCCGTGATCCCCGGGCTTGCGCCCGGGGTCAGTGAAACCCAAGGAGCTCGGGTTCCGCGGAGCGATTGACGCGGTCGGGACGCCGGTCATAGGTTCACCGGATCGAGCATTTCCAGAGGTGCGATATGAACCACGCGACCGTCGACCGGCGGGAGTTTCTCAAGACCGGCGCCGCAGCCGGAGCCACCCTGGTACTCGGCTTGTATCTGCCCGCGTTCGATCCCCGCGGCGCGCACGCGCCGGCAGCGCCCGAGCCGTTCAAGCCCAACGCCTGGATCGAAATCGGACCCGACGGCGCGGTCACCATCTGGACCGGCCGCTCCGAGATGGGGCAGGGCGTGCGCACCGCGATGCCCATGATCGTGGCCGAGGAGCTCGAGGCCGATTGGACCCGCGTGCGCGTGGCCCAGGCGGACGCCGACCCGGCGTACGGCGACCAGTTCACCGTCGGCAGCCGCAGCGTCCGCTCCGGCTTCGAGCCCCTCCGGAAAGCCGGCGCCGCCGCCCGCGAGATGCTGATCGGCGCGGCAGCGCTCACCTGGAACGTGCCGCGCGACGCGTGCCGGGCCCGGAACGGCATGGTCGAGCACGTGCCGACCGGCCGCCGGCTCGGCTACGGCGACCTGGCGGCCCGCGCCGCCACTCTCGCCGTGCCCGCAGACCCGCCGCTCAAGTCGCCGTCGGAGTTTCGGCTGCTCGGGGCTAGCATGCCGCGCGTGGACACGCCGGACAAGGTGAGCGGCGCGGCGGTCTTCGGCATGGACGTGCGCGTCCCGGGAATGGTGCACGCCGCGGTGGCGCGCTGTCCCGTGTTCGGCGGACGTGTGAAAGGGTTCGACCCCGCCCCAGCCCTCGCCGTGCCGGGAGTGCAACGCGTGGTCCAGATCTCGAGCGGCGTCGCCGTGGTAGCCGCGGGCACGTGGGCCGCGTTCCAGGGGAAGAAGGCCCTGAAAATCGAATGGGACGAGGGTGCCACGGCGCGTTGGAGCAGCGACGGAATCTGGAGCGCGTTCGCCGCCGCGGCGGAGCGCCCCGGGGAAGTGGTGCGGGCGGTGGGCGACGTGGACGCGAACCTAAAGGCCGCCGCGCGGACGGTCGAAGCGGTGTATCAGGCGCCCTATCTCGCCCACGCCTGCATGGAGCCGATGAACTGCACCGCCCACGTGCGGGACGGCCGCTGCGAGATCTGGGCGCCTACGCAGAACCCGCAGGGTGTGCGAGCGTCGGCGGCGCGGGTGACGGGCCTCCCTGTCGAGTCGGTAACCGTGCACGTCACGTATCTCGGCGGCGGCTTCGGGCGGCGCGGGGGGCCGACCGATTACGCGACCGAGGCGGTGGAGCTGGCGCAGAAGATCCAAGTGCCCGTCCAGGTGGTGTGGACGCGCGAGGACGACATCCAGAACGCGGTATACCGGCCCGCGACGTACAACGTGCTGCGCGGCGGGCTCGACGCGCGCGGCACGCCGGTGGCGTGGAGCCACCGGCTGGTGGGGCCCGCGGGCGGGTCGTTCTTGCTCACGCGCGGCGCGGACGAGCTGATCTATCCCGTGCCCCATTTCCGCCTCGAGCGCGCCACCGTGGATGCCGGCGTTCCCATCGGGCCGTGGCGCGGCGTGGGACCGTCGCAGAACGGCTGGGTGGTGGAGAGCTTCGTGGACGAGCTGGCGCATGCAGCGGGGAAGGACGCGTACGCGTACCGTCGCGAGCTGGTCGCGGGCCACCCACGGCTCGTCGGCGTGCTCGACCTGGCAGCGCAGCGCGCGGGGTGGGATTCGACGCCCTCCGCCGGCCGGTCGCGTGGCATCGCGCTGTGGCAGTTCGGCGAGACGTTCCTGGCCCACGTGGCCGAGGTGTCGGTGGCGTCCGACGGCGCGGTGCGGGTGCACCGCGTGGTGTGCGCGGCCGACTGCGGGATCCTCATCAACCCCGACACAGTCGAGGCCCAGCTGCAGAGTGCGATCGTGTACGGGCTGACCGCGGCGCTGTACGGTGAGATCACCATCGAGCGCGGGCGAGTGGTGCAGAGCAATTTCAGCGACTACCGGATGCTCGGGCTCGCGGAGACGCCGGAGATCGAGGTGCACCTGGTACGCAGCGAGGCCGCGCCGGGTGGAGTGGGCGAGGCGGGCCTGCCGCCCATCGCGCCGGCCGTGTGCAACGCCATCTTCGCCGGCACCGGGAAGCGAATTCGGCGGCTACCGATCGGGCGGGTGGTGTAAGTCCTCACCCCCAGGAAGGGCCTTGATGATCCGCCCATGCACCGCTGCCGACAATCCCGTCATAGAAACCATCGTGAACGAGGCTGCACGGGCATACAAGGGTGTTATTCCTCCTGATTGCTGGCATGAGCCGTACATGCCACGACACGAACTGCTGGCTGAAATCGCCGGCGGGGTGCGCTTCTGGGGGTGGGAGGATGCGGGTTCTCTCAGCGGCGTGATGGGACTGCAGCAGGTGCTCGATGCTACCCTGATTCGCCATGCATATGTGCGGGCCGCACATCAGAGTCGCGGCATCGGTGCCGCACTACTGGGTGCGCTCATCAGCCGCTCCAGCGGGCAGCTCTTGGTAGGCACGTGGGCCGACGCGGAGTGGGCAATCCGCTTCTACCAGCGCCACGGTTTCCGCCTGGTCTCGATCGAAGAGAAAGATCGCCTGCTTCGCAAATACTGGAAGATTTCCGAGCGACAGCGGGAAACCTCGGTGGTGCTGATGTATGGAGGTTAGAGGTACTTGAGCCACCAGTCCTGGCGCCGCGCCTTGAGATCGGCGTACCAGCGGCAGGGGACGTAGAGCAACAGGATCGCGACGGCCCAGACAAGATAGAGCAGTCCCAGACTCCAGGTGTAGCCGTCGGGGGCCGGCGGGTTTCCCATCGGATGATTGGTGAACAGCCACGGGCTCACGTCGCCCAGCCGGATCTTCGAGACCAACAGGGCCAGGGCGTGGATCAGCGGGATGTGCAGCACATAATAGAAAAAGGGGACTCGCCCGAAAACGGTGAGCCAATGGACGATTCGCCCGCGCGCGCGATCGAGCAGCGGGATCAGCGCGATCGTCGGGCCGAGCGTCATCAACAGAAAGCTCAGCGACGCCGGGTATTTGGTGGTGTTGAGGAACGACAGTAGCGCCGGCATCGGAGTGGTCGCGCTCCAGGGCCGCGGATCACCGTACAGGTTGCCGCCCCGCAGCACCAGGAACAACGCGATAGCGCCGACGCCGATCCGCATACAAATCCGGTTCCGCCGCCCGGGCTCCATCGTGAGCACCGTGCCGAAGGCGTAGCCCGCCGCCATCACCCCGATCCAGGGAATGATCGAGTACAGCACGATCAAGGGGGAACCCCCCACCGGCCCATTGAAGAAACCGATATACAAGACCTTCCACAGCTCTCCCAGGGCCGGAACCGCGCTGGTAAGGGGAGGCATCAGCGCATTGTGAAGCGCGATGATCGCCAAGCCGATGATCGCGATCGTCCGAACCCGCAGCCGTACCAGCGCCGCCAGCAAGATCATGCACCAGCCAATCACCCAGATCACGCCGGCGAGCAGATAGTGCGCGAAGTCGAGGTTGAAGGTCCACGCCACCCGAATGACGGTGAGCTCGAGCAGCACCAGCCACACGCCCCGCACGAACAGGAAGCGCGACAGATCGGTATGTCTGCGCCCGTAGAAAAACGCGCTCGTGCCCGCCAGGAAGATGAACCCGGGCGCGACGAAGTGCGTCACCCACCGGGTGAAGAAAATCCCGGCCGTGGGACCGCCGGCGGGAAGGCCGGAGTAGACGCGGACGTGGTCGATCGCCATGAGGACCATGACCGCGCCGCGGATCAGATCAATGGAGGCGATGCGGGACTGCGAAGCGACGGGTGCAGCAGCGGCGGGGGAAGACGGCGCGCTCATGGGGCCTCAACATGAGGCCTCTCTGGAACGCGAGCAAGTCCGGACCGTGTCAATCAGCTCGCTTCACTCCGACCGAGCTCCCGCAGCCGCTCCACCAGCTTCACCATCGCCCACGTGTCGCGCTGGCAGTAGTCGAGCAAGTCCTGGCGCACGCGATCGCGCTCGTGCCGAGGAATCTTGTCCGCCACGAACAGCAGCCGGGCGATCTCTACACT
>QHUT01000063.1 GCA_003222055.1 Gemmatimonadota bacterium | reverse complement strand
TTCGACGCCCTGCTGATCGACATGAACTACGCGCGGGACACCACCTCCGGCGCCGAAGGCCTCGACTTGCTGGCGCGACTCCAGGCGCTCGACGCGGCGCCCCGGGTCGTGGTGATGACCGCCTGGGCCTCGATCGACGGCGCGGTCGAGGCGATGCGCCGTGGCGCGCGCGACTTCATCGAGAAGCCCTGGGACAACCGCCGGCTGCTCGCCACCCTCCGCACCCAAGTCGAGCTCGGCCGCGCGTTGCGGCGCAGCCAGCAGCTCGAACGCGAAAACCGTGCGTTGCGCCGCGAGGGCCTCCCCGAGCTGATCGCCGAGTCGCCTACGATGCAGCCGGTGCTCAAGCTCATGGAGCGGATCGGGCCGTCGGACGCCAACGTGCTCATCCTGGGCGAGCACGGCACCGGCAAGGAGGTCGTGGCCCGCTGGCTCCACGCCGCCTCGGCTCGGGCCGAGCGGCCGCTCGTCGCGGTGAACCTGGGGGGCATTCCCGACGGCCTGTTCGAGAGCGAGCTGTTCGGGCACGTGAAGGGCGCCTTCACCGATGCCAAGGTCGATCGCGTCGGGCGGTTCGAGCTCGCCGAGGGCGGGACGCTGTTTCTCGACGAGATCGCGAACCTGCCGCTGCCGCAGCAGGCGAAGCTGTTGCGCGTGCTCGAGACGGGCGAGTTCGAGCGCGTCGGATCGTCCAAGACACAGCGGGTGAACGTACGCGTCATCTCGGCCACGAACGCGGACATCTCTGCCGAAGCGGCGGCGGGGAAATTTCGGCAAGACCTCTTGTTTCGCCTCAACACCGTCGAGGTCCGCCTCCCACCGCTGCGCGAGCGCCCTGAGGACATCCCGCTGCTCGCCAGCCATTTCGGGCGCCGCCATGCCGCGCGCTACCGCAAGCGGATCACGGGCTTCGCGGCGGACGCGATGCAGGCCCTCCGGGTGCATCCCTGGCCCGGCAACGTGCGCGAGCTCGACCACGCGGTGGAGCGAGCGGTGCTCCTGGCCGAGGGTGACGTCATCCGGGCGCGCGACCTCGCCCTGGGCGCGCCGAGCGACGGCGCGGCGGTGCTGGAGCAGATGAGTCTGGAGGAGGTCGAGCGAGTGCTCGTCCAGAAGGCCCTCACGCGCGCGGGCGGCAACGTGAGTGAAGCGGCGAAGGCGCTCGGGCTCTCCCGCAGCGCGCTGTACCGTCGCCTCAAGCGGCATGACTTCTGATCGTCGCGGCAAGCGCCTGAGACACGAGCGTCGCGTCCTGTTGCTCGCGTTCCTCACGGGCGTGCCTGGACTCGCCCTCGCCCTGGCCCTCCTGTGGCTGGGCGACTTCGCCCCGCGTACGCAGTGGACTCTCACCAGCGTCGTCGTGGTCGCATGGCTCGCGATCGCCGCGACCCTGCGCGAGCACGTGATCCGCCCGCTCCAGACGGTCTCGAACATGCTCGCAGCGCTGCGGGAGCGCGACTTCTCGATGCGCGCCCGCGGGTCGAACCCGACGGACGCGCTCGGCCTGCTCCTGCTCGAGCTGAACGGTCTCGGCGAGGATTTGCGCGCCCAACGGCTCGGTGCGCTGGAGGCGACGGCGCTGTTGCGGCGCGTGATGGAAGAGATCGACGTCGCCGTGTTCGCGTTCGACGGCTCGCAGGCGCTGCGGCTCGTCAACCGGGCGGGCGCGGCGCTGCTCGGGCGGCCGCGCGAGCAGGCGCTGGGCCGCGGCGCGGCGGAGCTGGGGCTCGGGGCGTGCTTCACCGCGGACGCGCCAGGAGTGGTCGATCTCGAGCTGGCCGGGGCCCGGGGGCGCTGGGAGGTGCGGCGTGGCACCTTCCGTCAGGAAGGGCTGCCGCACGAGCTGCTGGTGCTGGCGGATGTGAGCCGCACGTTGAGCCGGGAGGAGCGCCAGGCGTGGCAGCGGCTCATCCGCGTGCTTGGCCACGAGCTCAACAATTCGCTCGCCCCCATCAAGTCATTGGCGCAGAGCCTCGCGGAGCTGGTACGGCGCGATCCGCCGCCACCCGACTGGCGTACGGACCTCGAGAATGGGCTCGGCGTCATCGCCAATCGGGCCGAGTCGCTCAGCCGCCTGATGGCGGCGTACGCGCAGCTCGCCCGCCTCCCGCAGCCGCGACTGGAACCGGTGTCGGTGGTGGAGTGGGTGCGTCGCGTCGCCGCGCTCGAGACCCGACGCGCGATCAGCGTGTGCCCCGGTCCACCGATGACGGTCCAAGCCGATGGGGCTCAGCTCGACCAGCTGCTGATCAATCTCGTCCGCAACGCGGTCGATGCGACCTTGGACAGCGAAGCCGAACCCGAGGTGGGTTGGGCGGCGCAGAACGGCTGGCTGGAGGTCTGGGTCCGCGATGGGGGACCGGGCCTTGCCGACACGGGCAATTTGTTCGTCCCGTTCTTCACCACCAAGCCAAATGGCTCCGGGATCGGGCTCGTGCTCTCGCGCCAGATCGCCGAGGCGCATGGTGGCACGCTCACGCTCGCCAATCGTGACGATCGACGCGGTTGCGAGGCGCGGCTCTCGTTGCCGATCGTGGCCGGCTGATGCTGCGACCGCATCGTTGGTTCTTCGGCGCCGCCGTTCTCGGCCTCGCGCTCACGTCCCGTGCCGTCCAGGATCAGTGGGTGCACTTGGGCACGCGGCGGCTGGATTTCCGCACGGACCACGATATCGTGCGCACCGCCAGCGAAGGCCGATTTCGGCGCGTTCGCTTCGTGGTCGAGGGCGGCGACGTCGAGATGTTCGATGTGCGGATCACATTCGGGGACGGGGCCACGTTCTCGCCCCCCACCCGGTTCTCCTTCAAGGGGAAGGCACGCAGCCGCGTGATCGCTCTCCCGGGGGCAGCGCGCGTCATTCGGTGGATCAATTTCTACTACGGGAGCGCCCTGGGCGGTGCGCAGGGCAAGGCCACGATCCACGTGTACGCCCGGCGCTGACCGCGCGCCTGGCCCGGCGAACCGCAGTAGGTCGAGACGGAGGGCACAAGACTCGAACCTGTACGGGCTTGCGCCCAGCGGTTTTCAAGACGTCCGAAGCAGGTCATCAGTGGGTCATTACCGGCGTCTACTCGTATCAGAACGTGATCCCGACCGGACCGTTCAGCCCAGTCCGGCCACCGCTGATCGTCGCGAACGGCGCCGCGTTCCCGCTCGCCCCGGGGGCATAGACCGTGATGCTGTTGCCGAGGGTGTTAGCTACGTACAGGTTCCCGTCCGCGTCGAGGGCAATGCCCGTCGGACCGTTCAGGCCGGTGCTCGCTCCCACGATCGTCGTGAGGGGAGACGCGTTGCCGCTCGTCCCCGGTGCGTAGATCGTGATGCTGTTGCCGCCGGTGTTGGCGACATAGATCCTCCTTTGGCGATCGAGCGCCAGGCCGCTTGGGGCGTTGAGCCCCGTCAGGGTGCCGGCGATCGTGGCCGCCGGCGCCGCATTGCCGTTCGCAGCGGCGGCATAGACAGTGATGCTGTTGCCAACGCCGCAGCAGGTTCCTCCCCGATTCGCGACATAGAGGTTGCCCGCGGCATCGCGGGCGATCGCGACCGGGGCGTTCAATCCGGTGGCACTGCCGGTGATCGTGCGGAAAGGGTCCACCGCGGCAGCTGTGTCCGTGTGCCCCAGGGCACTGGGAGCGAATATTGTAATGCTCGGGTAACAACAGCTTCCTTCACTTCGGTACTGATTGTTGGTGACGTAGAGGTTGCCGCTCGCGTCGGCCGTAATTCCCGTGGGGTATCCCGTTTGCTGCGTGGGCGAGACGGTCGGAATCGTGGCACGCGGGGTCGCGTGCCCGCTCGCCCCCGCCGAATACTCCGTTACCGTGTTGTTATCCGGGCTCGTGACATAGAGGTCTCCCAGGGCGTCCCGGGCGATTCCCCAATCCCGGTCGAACGACGGCCGGCGGTCCGCTACGATCGTCCGTGTCGGGGTCGCGTCCCCACTCGCCCCCGGCGCGTACACCGTGATCTGCCCGAGGATGCTGCTGACGACGTACAGCTTGCCCCCGACGTCCCGCGCGATCGTCCCCGGCTCGGCGAGCCCGGTATTGCTTCCCCGGATCGTGGTAGTCGGCGTGGTGTTCCCCGTCGCACCCGGTGCATAGACGGTCACACTGTTCGCCCCGCTGTTGGCGACGTAGAGGTTGCCGCCGCCGTCGAGCGTGAGGCCAGCGGCGCCGGTGAGTCCGGTATTGCTGCCCGCGATCGTGCGAATCGGCGCGGCGTTGCCGTGCGCCCCGGCCGCGTACACGGTGATGCCGAACGACGTGCTTGTCGGACTCCAATTGGTGACGTACAGGTTGCCCGCGGCATCGAACGCGATCCAGCTCGGGGAGTAGAGGCCGGTATTGCTGCCGGCGATCGAGTCGATCGGCCCCACGTTCCCGTTCGCCCCCGGTGCATAGATCAGGATCTCGCCCGCGGGGTTCGAGATTGTGCCACCGTTCGCCACGTAGAGGTGACCCGCGGTATCGAAGGCGATGCCGGTCGGTCTGGCGAGTCCTGTGTTGGCACCGGCGATCGTGTCGATCGGGGCGACGTTTCCCTCCGCGCCGGGCGCGTAAGCCGTGATCCTCGGGCCCGCCGCGAGGTTCGAGACGTAGAGGTTGCCCTTCGCATCGAAGGCGATGCCGGTCGGGTACGCCAGGTCCGTGCGGGCGCCGCTAATCGCGTGGATTGGTGCCGCGTTTCCGGTCGCGCCGGGGGCGAAGACGAGGACTTGGTCGCAGCAGTTGGCAACGTAGAGGCGCCCGGCCGTGTCCAGGGCCACGCCGGCGGGGTAATAGAGTCCGGCACTGCTGCCGCCGCCCAAAATCGCGGTCCGCGGGACGACGTCCCCGCTCGCAGCCGCTGCGTAGGCAGTGACGCTGTTGCCACTGCTGTTCAAGACGTAGAGCAGGGGACCGGCCCCCGATACGCCCGTCACCCCTTGGTCCGCCGTGCAGGCAGCCGCCATGAGGAGTGCGGCGACCCAGCGACCCGGGCGGAGAAGAGAGCTTGGTGTGAAACGGATCATCGCGAAATCCTCCGCGGTGTGCCGTCGACAATCGTGGCCGTCGGCACCGCACCGTCGTCACTGAGCGTTTTCCGCCCGATCGGCGCGGCGGGCGGCAGGGCGGCCGCCGGACCGAGACTGATGCGGCGCTGGCGAGGCGGTCTGAACCGCCGCCGGTAGTACCGAGACGCCACAGCACCAACTCGGCGTTGCTCGGGCGCTGCAATCCTAAGGCCAGCTTGCATCGCATGCTTGGGGACGACGCCGATGCCGCGCTCCTGCCACAGGGAGGACCGGGGGACCGGCGCAGGCTACTACGAGAGTGCTACTACTTGAGGAAGGCGACCCGTGGTCGGCAGGGGGGAGGAAGATGCCGAGACGTCTAAGCAGACGCCGAGATGCCGAGGCGCCGAGTTGCCGCGAGGTGTGAGGTGTGAGGAGTCGTGACATAGGGCTCCTCCCGCGCGAGCCGCGATAGGTTCTGTGCGACTCTCGCGACCAGGGTCGCCACCATCCCGATGCCGAGCAGCACCAGCGTCGCGTTGGCGACGAGGTACAGGGTCGGTCCCGGAGCGAGGACCGCGAGCACGCCGTTCGCGGCAATCAGCATGATACGAATCTCGGTCGGACCGAGCGGGCCATAGGCGAGGCGGAACACCCCGAACACGTTCGATTCGAGATAGACGTTGATCGACAGGCCGAGGTAGACGATCACCAGCCCCAGCGCCACGCACGGGCTCACATACGGCGACAGTGCCACGCCGACCCCGATGACGGCGGTCGAAAACGCGTCGACGACGTGGTCGACATAGTAGCCGTAGCGCGGCCGCTCGGTGCCGCGCACGCGGGCCAATGTGCCGTCGAGGCTGTCCCCCAGCCACTGCACGACGAGACACGCACTCCCGGCCCACAGCCATCCCGCGCTGACGCGCGAGAGCGCGTACGCGGCACCCACACCGAGCGCGCCGAGCACGCCCAACGCGGTGAGGTGGTCGGGGGTCACGACCGCCGGCAGCCGCGCCGCCACGGCGCGCAGCAGCCGTCGCTCCGGGTCGGCCAGGAGAAACGTCAGCTCGCGCTTGGCCGGAGCCACGGCAGCATCCGCAACGACGGGATCAGCAGCAGCACGAACAACCCGGCGATGAGCCAGGTCGGCAGCCGCACTGCCACGCCGAACCACGCCAGCAGGGCGTAGCGCGGCGCCGAGCGCGCCGCGACCGCGGCGAGGTAGCGCTCCAGCGGGTAACCCGTGGTGAAGGCGAGCGCTTTGAAGGGGAAGAAGGGAAGTGGCGTGAGCCCGGAAAGAGCGATCGTCGCGAACGGGAAACGACGAAAGAACCGATCCGCCCAAGTCGCGCCCTGAGAGGGCGCGCTTGCATCGCGAAACCGTCGGATCAGCGGGACAAACACCCGGTGGTCCACCAGCGCGGCCGCTACCGTGCCGGCGGTCGCGACGAGCGTGGTGGGCCAGACGCCGAGCCGCGCGCCGTACCAAATGACGGCCGGCTCGTGCGGGAGCACGGCGAGCGCGACGTTCGAGAGGAAGGCGTAGCCGAACAGGGTGACCGCTTGCATGGGCGTACCCTCGCCCCGCGGTCTCAAGCCAGTTTCAAGTCCCGGGACACCAGGCACCGCGCGCTTTCCGGTGTGGTGAGGCCCCGGTGAGCCTCGGCCGGAGTGTTATCAACCCAGCGTGGTCAGGGGGTCGACCCTTGCCGATCACTTGACGTCGAGACGGAGGGCAGAGGATTCGAACCTCTACGGGATTTCTCCCAGCGGTTTTCAAGACCGCCGCCTTACCAGTTAGGTCTAGCCCTCCCACTTGCTGTTGCTGAACTTAGCGACCGCGAAAACCCTGAGAAGGGGTCAATTGCGCCCTAACTGTACCAGTAAATTGCTTCGCCACGGCCTGCCTTACCAATCAATCCCGTCGCCTTGGTGCTCGGCCCTCGAGGACTGGCTCAGCCTCTCCACCGATCAAATCGCCGCGCTGGGCGATGCCGGTCTTGGAGCAACGACGAGCCAGCACCCAACCCCAACGCTGAGCGCGCTGCTGCGGCCGGGGCACGCGGGGGCCGGGGAACGCGGAGCGCGGCGCGTGAGCCGCAGTGACCGCCGGACAAGCGGCGTCCGAGCCCACCCGTGGCGCCTGCGCGTCGGGGCAACTCCGCAACCTGGTGTAGGGCTAGCGCGACGGAGCGAGTGGGAAAATACCCCGGTACCTGGTCATGAGCGACGTGAAGGCGACGTTTCCAACTGGTACGCGACTTGCGAGCCCTGCCCCCGACCCGCGGCTGTGCGCGGTTTTAGGGAGGCGGTGGTGCGAATCGGGTTGTTGTTAGGACGATCGTTTACGGACGGGCGCGTCCCCCGCATCTGCACCGACGTGGCCATGAGCGTCGCGCCCGCCGAGGGTCGTCCATGACGCCGGTTCGGTCGCCCGGGGTCCGCACGCTGCTCCTGTACGCGCAGGACCGGCAGGGTCTCGGCCACATTACCCGTAGTCTGACCATCGCCCGCCATCTGCTGGCGCGCTACCCGAACGCAGTCGTGTACCTCGCGACCAAGTCCGCGCTCGCGGGCCATTTCACTTTGCCCGAGCGGTGCGACTACATCAAGCTGCCCTCCCTACTCACCCCGGACGGCTGGCAGCGGACGACGCTGGAGGAAGAGGACGCGAAGCGGCACTTCCGCGAGCTCCGTGGCACGATCCTCAGGGACGCCGCGCTCGGGCTGGCCCCGGACTTGGTGCTGGTGGACCACGAGCCGCTCGGCGCCAAGGGCGAGTTCGCCGCCGGCCTCCGCGCGCTGAAGGCCGCGCGTCCCGACACGCGATTCGTGTTCGGACTGCGCGACATCATGGACGACCCGGAGCGAATTCGCGGGCAGTGGCGCGAGCTCGGCGTGTACGACGCGCTCGAACATCTGTACGACGGCATCGCCGTGTACGGCTCGCCCGCGCTCCACGACGTGGCCGAGGCCTACGCCATTCCACAGGGCGTCCGGCCCAAGCTGCACTACTGCGGCTACATCGTGCGCGAGCCCCCGCGGGTTGATCCCGCGGTGGTGCGGCGCGAGCTCGGTCTGCCCGAGGGCGCGGCCCTGGTGCTCGCGACCGTCGGGAGCGGCAGCGACGGGTTCCCGGTCCTCGATGCGGCGGTCGCCGCCCTCGAGCGGTTGGCGGCGAAGCGCCCCGAGCTCCGCGCGGTCGTCGTCACGGGGCCCTTCATGCCGGCGGAGCAGCGGGCGGAGCTCGAGCGTCGGGCCACGGCGTCGTGCCGCGTCGTCCTCGAAGCCGATACGCTGCGCCTGTTCGCGGCCGCCGACGCGGTAGTGAGCATGGGCGGCTACAACAGCGTGTGCGAGGCGTTGGCCGCCGCCCGACCGATGGTCATCGTGCCGCGGGCGACTGACAAGGTCGAGCAAACGATTCGCGCCGAGCTGCTGGCGGCGCGGGGTCTCGTCTCGTGCGTCCACCCGCGCGAGCTCGCGCCGGACCGCCTCGCCGAGGCCATCGAGTGGGCGCTCGGCTGCGATCGCGCCGCCCACGCGCGCCGCGTGCGCGAGGTCATCCCATCGTTCGACGGCGCGGCGCGCCTCACGGCCTACCTCGCGCGTTGGCTCGGGGGAGACTGACGCGATGCGCCTCGAGTTCACTCCGAGCCGCGAACTGCGCGCGTTGCTCTGCGCGCAACGCGCGCGCCTGGAACAGCCGACCGCGGTCCTGACCGTCCTGCGCTCCGCGCTCTCGACCGACATCGCCGCCGCCGACGTGGCGTGTAGCGTCGAGAGCGTACACCCCGATCGCTTCGTCCTCCGGGCCCGCGTCCGCACGCGGCTCGGCGCGTTGCGCTCGTATGCGCTCAAGGCGTACGCCGACGACTTCGGCGCTCGGGTGTGGGCGCACGCGCAGGCCCTGGCCGCGTGCCACGAGATGGCGCCGGACGGAGTGTGTCTGCCGATTGGCTACGTCGCGTACGAGCGCCTGCTGGTCTTCCCGTGGGTGGACGGGCGCTGCCTCACCGACATCGAGGATGGCCGGGCCCCGGAGCTGTTTCGGCGGGCGGCGTGTCTCACCGCGAGCTTGCATCGCCTCGCGCTGGCCCCGGAGCCGCCGACCACCCCGGAACAGCTCATCGCGCAGGTGGCCGCGCGGTGCGAGCGACTGCGGCGGCGCTGGCCCGAGGCGGCCCCCGTGATGGAACCCCTGGTGTCGGCGCTCGCGGACGCCGTGAGCTCGCTCGAGCCGGCGCAGCCCGCACCGGTGCACGGGGACCTGTGGGCGGGACAGTTCCTGTGGACGGGCGAGCGTCTCGTACTGCTCGACCTGGACGCCTTCGGCTATACCGATGCGGCCTACGACGTGGGCCATTTCCTGGCGCAGCTCGAGCGGGGGGGGCTCGTCGATCCCGCGCGGGCGGCGCGCGCCGATCGATTGGGGGCCACGTTTCTCGAGGCCTACCGCACGTCGATGCCGGCGGTATCGGCCCGCAACGTGGCGTTTTACCGCGCGCTCACGCTTGCCCGCAAGATCCATACGGTGCGCCGGACCGACCCCGCCGGGTGGCCCCGGCTCGCCGTCGCACTGGCCCGGCGGGCCCAGGCGGCGCTCGAGGAGATGGCGACCGCTGCCGTGAGTGTCCCATGAGCAGCGCGCCGGTCACGCTCGCCTCTCCCGAGCTGGAAGTCGCCTTGCGCGCGACGCTCGGTGACGTGTGTGGTCCCGCAGCCCGGCTCGACGCGTGGACCGCGACGTCGATCACGCGGCATGGACGACGCCGCGTGGTGCACTTCGAGCTCGACGCCGGCTTCTCGGGCCGCTCCGACCCGCACCGCCTCGATTGGGTGGGGAAGTTCTACGACGAGGATGTCGAGGCGCGGCGCGTCGCAGGCCTGCTCGAGGGTCTCGCCCGCAGCGACGGCTGGCGGCGGGGCGCGTTTGTCGTACCCACGCTGCTCGGCTACTACGCCCCGCGCCACCTCGTCCTCATGACGTACGAGACAGGCGAGGAGCTGACTCCGGCGCTCGCGCGCTCGGGCGCCGTCGTGCTGGAGGCCATCGCACGCGCGTTGGCGGCGCTGCACGCGGTCAGTCCGCCGGCCGCGCTCCCCTGCATAACGACGCCCGCCGTGGTCCTGGAGCAGGTACGGGCTCGTGTCGCCGCGATGTGCGAGCGGGTTCCCGAGGCAGGGGGCGTGCTGCGGCGCGCCTTCGCCCGGCTGGAACGAGAGCCTCCCGTCGACCCTCGAGCGCCGGTGTTCCTGCACGGCGATTTCGGTCCCGCGCAACTGCTGTGGCGTGGTGACCGGGTTGTGATCTTCGACTTCGACCGCGCGACGCTCGGCGATCCGGCGCTCGACCTCGGGACCGTCCTGACCCAGTTCCGGCGCAGCACGCTGCGCAAGCCCGGCCGGCTCGGGGACTTCGCCACGTTGCGCGCGACCCTGATCGATGCCTACGCGCGTCACGCGGGCCGCGAGCCGGGGCTCGCGGATCGGGTCGGCTGGTATGAGCGGGCCACGCTGTTGCGCAAGATTCATTCGTTGCTGTTCGACACCACTCGCCACCCGGAGCCCGCGGCGCTCGAACGGCGTCGGGCTGAGGCGGAGCGCTTACTGAAAGAGATTGCCGCCGCGGTCGGGTCGAGCTTGGGATGATCGCGTCACCCGCCGTGCACCAAGACGCGCCTGCCGCCGAACCTGGCAAGCCAGGGTTTCCCGTCGATCCGGACTTTCCGCAGCTCGAGATCGCGAGCGATCCCACGCGGATGCTCGAGGTGTTCCGCGCTCACCTGGAGCCGGTCGCCGGGAAGGCCTATCACATCGAGGCCTGCGTCCCGGTCCGGTTTCGGTGCCGGCAGTCCACATCGCGCTGCGTCCTCCAGTACTCGCTGCGCGTGATCGACCGGGGGACGGGAGGCGCGTTCGACCAGTGGGTCACCGCGGTCGTGTACGCGCGGCCGGGGGACGCCGAGCGCCTGTGGCGGGAACTCGCGGCCACGGATCCGAAGCGCTCGATTCCCGATCGGTGGCGCACGTTCGAGCCACTCGCCTACGTCCCCGAGCTCGAGATGTTGGTGCAAGTCTTTCCGTATGATCGCCAACTCCGCGGCCTCGGCCGGGTGCTCGCAACCGAGGGCCAGGAGTTCGCGCCGCTCCTGCGGGCGCAGGCGGGTGCGGGTGAGTGGCGCGCCGGCGCCGGGCGCCTCGAGCTGCTGCGTTATCGCTCCGAAATCGGCGCCGCGCTGCGCTACACGCTGGAGCTTCGGGACATGCGGTCGAGACGCTCCCAGACGCGTCGCTGCTACGTGAAGGTGTGCCGTCCCGGGCGTGGCGCCGCCACCTTCCAGTTGATGGAGACGCTCTGCGCGGGGCATGCCGAGGCCGGATCGGCGTACGGCGTCGTGCGGCCACTCGCCTATCTCGACGAGCTCGACACGCTCGTCGTCGACGAGGCGCCCGGCACGGCGTTGCTCGAGCTCCTGCGAGGACGCGACGACCCGATGCCGGCGGTGCGCGCCGCCGCGCGCGCCCTCGCCGCGTTCCACCTGAGCGGTCGAGCCATTGGGCCGCACGAACCCCTGGCAGAGCAGATCCACGACGTCGAGCGGGCCGCCTCGCTGCTCGATTGGGCGTGCCCGGAGGTGAGCGACGACATCCGGGCCGTTGCCGCCACGGTCATCGCCGACCTGACGGAAGCGCCGCCGACGCCGATCCACGGCGACTTGAAGGCCGATCACCTGTTCATTGCAGGCGATCGGGTCACCATCATCGATTTCGATCGCGTCGCCATGGGCGATCCCGTCCGTGACCCCGCCCGTCTCTACGCCTATCTAACGGGTCGCGTCGGACTCGATGCGGTGCCAGCGGAGCGGGCGCAGGTGGGCGCCGCGGCGTTCATTGACGCGTACTTCGCCCACGTACCAGCCGAGTGGCGCGAGAGATTTGCGCTGCAGTGCGCCGGAGCCTTGCTGGAAGTGGCGACCGGCCTGTTCCGCAGCCAGGAGCCCGGGTGGCGGCGCATGGTGAGCGCCGCGGTCGGGAGCGCCTGCCGCGCCCTGTCCCCACGATGGGCATGAAGCACCTCGGCCGCACCCTGTGGCAATGGGACACGTCCTACAAGGGGTCGCTTTGCGCTCGCCTGAACCGCCCCAAACAAGACCCGTCACCGCGCTCGGCCCACGCCTCTCGCACATAGCCCAACCGCGAGGCGGCGACGAGCAGCTGCGCCTCGAGTCGCGCAGAAAAGTAGCCCCCGACGGCTTCGTAGCCCTGTCCGAGCGCGCAGAGAAACTCGCCGAACTCCACGCCGAGGGCGAAGCTGTCACTCTGATCGAGGTACGTGATGAAGACATCGTCGCCGCCCGTCGGCGGACGCGTCTGGGTCCCTGCACTCATGGAGATACCGCTCTTGGTGTTTTGGCTATCCTGAAGACGCTTCACGGCGACGTATGGTCACGCGGAGATGTGTTCCTGTGGGGCGGCGCAGCCACGCCTAGCCCTTCCGATCGACGTAAAGAAGCACGCCACGCCGAAGTAACCGAGCCGCGACTAGCGCTCGCTCGGCGGGTTGAACCCGTAGGTCGTGTTCTTGAAGACCGAGTCGGCGACCACGAGCGCCCGGGTCGCCAGCTCCGGCTTGCGCTGCCGCAGCACCTGTGCCAGCGCCTGGTACACGATCCCGTAGGTGGCGAGGATCGATTCCGACGGCCGGTCCACCCAGCCCCGCGGCCGGAGGCGCCCGGCAGCCGCGCGATGATACACGTCGAACGCGAGCGCCGTGGTGCGGGGGAGGTTGATGGCCCCGAGCCCGGCCCCGAGCGGCACGATGCTGTCGGATGGCGTGAGTGGCTCCCGGTGCAGCTTGCGCGCGAACCCTTGACCCTCCAAGTAGTCGCTCAGGCCGAACAGGTCGGCATACGGGCCGACGGTGCGGGAAAAGTAGATGGGCCGCTTGCCCATCTGGTCCTTGATCGCTTCGAGCACGATCACGTCGGCCCGCTCGAGATACTGACGGCCGAGCTGTTGCGGATCGAGCGAGACGCTGACCCCGCCCAGGTTCACGAGTCGCTTCTGGTCGAGCCAGTACACCGGCTCGAGGTGCGCGAGCTGCTCGTCGGTGTACTCGAGCAGGCGGCCCGCCGGCTTGGGCCACGCCTGCCCGCGGTAGATCGACGGGGCGGCGGTCGAGTCGAACGTGGCGAGCGGCCGGCGCTGCAGCTGCCGCAGGTACCAGTCGGTGTTGGCGAGCGACAGGTTCACGACCGTCACGTCCTGGCGGATGTGCTCCACTTCCTGCGCGTACCACAGAGGGAACGTGTCGTTGTCCCCCGCGGTCACGAGCACGCCGTACGGCTCGACCGACTGCAGCATGTCGTAGGCGAAGTCGCGCGCCAGCGTCTCGCCCTGGCGCGAGGCGGTGAGGTGGTTGCCGACCAGCGGCACGAGCGCGAGCGCCAGCACCGGAGTCGCGAGCAGCCAGCGGCGGGCCGGGTCGGGCTCCCGGGTCTCGAGCGACTCCGTCAGCCATTCCATCAGGGTCGCGAGTCCCATGCCGACCCACACGCCCCACAGCGCGAACGAGGCGATGAAGAAGTAGTCGCGCTCGCGCACCTCGTGCAGCGGCTGCGGCAGGTCGGGCCGCTGCGAGTAGCCGTACTTGAAGTTGAGGTAGAAGATCAACAGCAGCGTGAGCGTCGCCATCAGCGTCGTCATGGCGACGGCCGTGCGGCGGTCGGCCTTCCAGTGGCGGTACGCGCCCAGCGAGCCCACGAACGCGAACATCACGGCAACCGCCCCGCGCCACCCGGTGGCCAAGTCGCGCCCCCACTGCCATGTGAAGTACTGGATCCACATGCCGATCTGCGCCTGGGGCGTCGCCTGGCGCTGCCACACGGGCGGCTTGCCGTACTGCTGGCGCGTGAGCACGTCCCACAAAGCCGCTCGCGTAGTGGGCTCGCCCTCGTTGATCGCCGGGAAATGCGCCGCCCGGATCGGCAGGAACAGGTACACCGACACGCCCACGGCCGCCACCAGCAGCACCGCGAGCGCGAAGTCGCCGTTGCGCGCGTAAGCAACCGCGTACACCAGCGCCGCCGCGAACAGCACCGCGGCGAGCTTCAAGGGCGTGGAGCTCTCGAGCCCGCTCGCCACGATCAGCGCGTACGCGCTGCAGAAGACGAACCATTGCGACCACTCGACCCGCCGCGCGGCGAGCCCTACGGGGCGCTCCCGCTTGAGCGGTGGATACAAGAGCACCATCACCACGGGGCCCACCAGCACTCCCATCATGTGGTTCGTGGAAGTCAGCGCCAGCAGGTACACGATCATCAGGAGATGGTGATCGTGCCCTTCGCCGGGGGGCTGGTCGTCCCAGCGCACGATGAGCCACAGCACCAGTGCGATCGACAAGAGCGACAGCGTGTACACCTTCTCGTTCACCACCGACTGGTTCCACACCGTGAACGCGGTCGCCGCGCTGAGCGCGCCGGCCACGGCGGCGAGCCGCCGCGGCAGCCGGGCCGGTACCCAGCTCCGCATCCACCGCTCGCCCACCAGGAACCAGCACCCCGCCGCGACCGCGCTCGTCACCGCGGCGAGCAGGTTGATCCGCTCGGCATACGCCGCCGCCAGGGGCAAGAGGCCCCAGGTGTGGGCGATCAGCGTGAACAGCGGATTCCCCGGTGGGTGCGGGATGCCGAGCACGTACGCCGCGGCGATGTATTCCGACGTGTCCCAGAACTGGGTGGTCGGGGCGAGCGTCGCGACGTACAGGATGAGGGCGCCGAGCGCGACGCAGCCTGCCCACAGATACGGCGGGCGCTCCACTTCCGCGGACGACGCCAGGTGGTCTACAGTCCTGTCCAGCCTCGTCAATTGATCAGTCGTCATGCTCGCTCGTTGGGATCAGTTGCCGGCGGCGCGCCGCTCGGCGGGGAGGCCGTAGGTGGTGTTGGCAAGGATCGCGTCGCGCAGCACTCCCGCCCGCGCCGCCAGCGCCGGCTCTTGGCCCGCCAGCGCGGCGGCGATGGTGTCATACACGAAGACATAACCGAGCAGGCTGTTCTGCGACGGCACGTCGACCCAGCCCCGCGGGCGTGGGCGGGCCGCCGGCTCGCCGCCCTGGTACACGCCGAACGCCAAGGCGCTCGTGCGGGGCACGTTCACGAAACCGCGGCCCGGCAGCAGGCGCACGCTGTCGCTCGGCGCCGTCGGCCGGGACAGCACGCGGCGCACGAGCCCCTCGCCCACCAGATAGGCCCCGAGGCCGAGCCGGTCGGCGTAGTTGCCGGTCGAGCTGGAGAAGTAGATCGGTCGCCTGCCCACCTCGTCCTTGATGATTTGCAGGACGGCCAGATCGGAGCGCTCGAGATACGGACGCCCCAACGCGTTCGGGTCGAGGGCGACGGTGACCGGTCCCAGGCGCCCCGTGACGGGCTGCGACAGCGCCAGATAGGGTGGCAGCGTGTCCGCCGGCCCGTCGAGGTAAAACCGGCTCATCCACGGGGACGTGGGGCGCGGCCAGCGCTGGTCGCGATACAGCGCCGGCGCCAGGGCGGGCGCGAACGTCTCCGGCGGGCGGCGCTGCAGCTGGCGCAGGTACCAATCCGTGTTGGCGAGCGACAGCACCAGCACGCTCACGTCCCTCCGCACGCCCTCGACCTCCTGTGCATACCACAGGGGGAACGTGTCGTTGTCGCCGGCCGTCACCAACAGGGCGTACGGGTCTACGGACTGCAGGACGTCATGCGCGTAGTCGCGCGCCAAGGTCTCGCCCGAGCGCGGCGCCGTGAGCCGGTTGCCGGCGAGAGGGACGAGGGCGACGAGCAAGACGACTGCCGACAGCGCCCACCGCCGCGCGGGGGCGTGAGCTGGAACGCGGGTCGCGAGCGCTTCCTGGATCCATGCCATCACAGTCGCGAGGCCCATGCCTACCCACACGCCCCACGCGGCGAACGACGCGATGAAGAAGTAATCCCGTTCGCGGACCTCGTGCTCCAGGCCGGGGGCGCTGTACGGCTGCGAGTAGCCCCACCTGAAGTTGAGGTAGAACACGAGCGCGACCGTCAACGTGAGCATGAGCGCGGTCATGGCGACGGCGGCCCGACGCTCCGCGCGCCAATGACGTCGCGCCCCCAGGAGTCCCAGCGCCGCGAACAGCACCGCGAGGGCGCGCTGCGGTCCCGCCAGCCAATCCCGCCCGAACTGCCACGTGAAGTATTGCACGTAATTCAACAGCTGTTGTCCGTACAGGACGAGCGTGTGGCCGGGGTTATCGGCCCCCGTCGGATACATCGGGTTGTCGAACACGGACGGCTTGCCGAACTGCTCGCGCGTCAAGACGGCCTTGAGCGCCGGCCACGTGGTCGCGTCGCCCTGGTTGAGATACGGGTCGAGGTGCGCCCGAATCGGAATGAAGAGATTGACGCTCGTCCCGACCACGGCGACGAGCAGCGCCGCGACGAGGAACCGCGGGCGGAAGAGCACCCGGGGATCGGTAGCGAGGACATAGACCAGGACCGCGGGCGCCACCAGGAGGCCCATCAGGTGGTTGGTCGCCGACAGCGCGAGCAGGTACACGATCAACACGAGGTGGTGGTCGCGCCGCGTGGCCTCGAGCTGGTCGGCCCATCGCACCGCCAGCCACAGCACCAGCGCGATCGTCAGCATGCTCAGCGTATAGACCTTCTCGTTCACGACCGACTGATTCCAGACGGTGAACGTCGTGAATCCCACGAGCGTCCCCGCCGTCGCCACGGCGCGCCGCCAACGTACGGGCGCCACAATGGCTCGCAGCCACCGCTCTCCGATGAGGAACCAGGTGCCGGCAGTCACCGCGCTGGTCGTCGCCGCCAAGAGATTGATCCGTCGGGCGTAGTCGCCGGCGAGAGGCAGCAAGCCCCAGACGTGCGCCAGGATGATGAAGAAAGGATTGCCGGGAGGATGGGGGATTCCGAGCGCGTGCGCGGCGGCGATGTACTCCGAGGCGTCCCAGAACTGCGTGGTCGGTGCCAGCGTGAGCACGTACAGCACGAGCGTGCCGACGGCCACAAGGCCCGCCCACAAGTAGGGAGGGCTTTCAGGAGCGGCGGTGTGCGGCGCCCTCCGGAGATCCGTCATACGCTCGCCACCGGTCAGTGTCTGAACTGTCGAATGCCCGTGAACACCATCGCCACCCCCGCCTGATCGGCCGCCGCCACCACCGCTGCGTCCTTCACCGAACCGCCTGGCTGGATGATCGCGCTCACCCCCGCCCGAGCCGCTTCTTCTACACCGTCCGCGAACGGAAAGAACGCGTCGGAAGCTAACACCGCTCCGGCTGGATCGTGCCCCTGCTGGCGCGCCTTGTGAATTGCCAGGAACGAGGCGTCCACGCGCGACATCTGGCCCGCGCCGATCCCGATCGCCGCCCGGTCGCGGGCCAGCAGGATGGCGTTCGACTTGACCACCCCCACGGCCACCCACGCGAAGCGCAGGTCCCGCCATTCGGGGTCGGTGGGAGCGCGCCGGGTGACGACCTTCCACCCCGCTTCGTCGGCCGCCCGTGCCGCGCAGGAGCGCTCCTGCACGAGAAACCCTCCCCGGATACGCTTGTAGTCCCAGCCCGCCGCATCGCCCGCCGGCAGCCGCACGACACGCAGGTTCTTCTTGTCCCGGAACACGCTCAGCGCGTCGTCCGCGAACGCGGGGGCCACCACCACCTCCACGAACAGGTCGCGCATCGCCTCCGCGGCACCGCGATCGACGGCGACGTTGAAGGCGATCACGGAGCCGAATGCGGAAGTGCGGTCGGTGGAAAAGGCGCGCTCGTACGCCTCGCGGGCCGAGCGCCCCAGCGCGATACCGCACGGGGTGGTGTGCTTGATGATGACGCACGCCACGGCGTCCGAGCCGGCCCACGGCGCGACCGCCGCGACGGCGGCGTCCACGTCGAGCAGGTTGTTGAACGACAGCTCCTTGCCATGGAGCTGCTCCAGGTCGCGGATCCCGGGCTCGGACGCGGCGTACAGCGCGGCCGCCTGATGCGGGTTTTCCCCGTAGCGCAGCTCCTGGCGGCGGGCGAGCGCGAGGGTGATCCGCTCGGGCCATCCCGGCGCGTCTTTGGTCAGGTACCCGTGGATAGCGGCGTCGTAGGCGGCGGTGTGAGCGAAGACCTTCGTGGCCAGCTCCCGCCGCAACCCCAGGGACCCCGGGCTCACTGACCCCGGGCGCAAGCCCGGGGTTCCCGGGGTTAGTTCACCTGCTTTCAGCCCCGCGATCACAACCGGATAATCGTCCGGATCGACGACGACGATCACATCCTGGTGGTTTTTTGCGGCCGAGCGGAGCATCGAGGGGCCGCCGATGTCGATCTGCTCGATCGCCTGCTCGAAGCCGACTCCGGGCTTCGCGACCGTCTCGCGAAACGGATAGAGGTTGACGGCCACGAGATCGATCGGGGTGATACCGTGCTCCGCCAGCGCGGCGCGGTCGCCGGCGTGGGCGCGCCGGGCGAGCAGGCCGCCGTGGACCTTGGGATGGAGCGTCTTCACGCGGCCATCCATCATTTCGGGGAAACCCGTGACCCGTTCGATCGGGATCACCGCGAGCCCGGCCTGGCGGAGTGCCTCGGCCGTGCCACCGGTCGAGACGATCTCCCAGCCGAGCGCGGCCAGCTCGCGGGCGAACTCGACGACGCCGCGCTTGTCCGAGACCGACAGCAGTGCTCTCACCAGCTCTCGGCGATGGCCCGGACCAGGTCCGCGAGGCTCGCCACGTCCTTCAGATCCACCACCTCGGCGGGGGAGTGGGAGTAGCGGAGCGGCCAGCCGAGCGCCACGTCCACCACGCCGTACGGCGTGAACATCGAGCCGTCGTTGCCGCCGTTGGTGGTGCCGACCTGCAGCGCCACGCCGCGCGCGCGGGCGAGCCGGACGAGGGAGTCCACGTACGCCGGGGGTGTCACGGACGAGTTGTCGAGCGCGCGGGCCACGGCCCCCGCGCCGATCGGTGCCACCGCGAAGTTCGGCAGCTCGAGCGGCGAGTCGGCGGAGACGAACGTGTCGATCGCGTGCACGCGGCGGGGACCCGTCCCCAGCGCCGCAGCCGCCACGCCCGCTCCCTCGAGCCCGATTTCCTCCCGCACGCTCCAGACGAAGATCACCTGATGCTTCAAGGCTTCACGGTCCAGGTGGCGCAGCGCGAGGAGCTGAGCGGCGTCGCCAACCCGGTCGTCGAACGACCGGCTAGTGGCGCGGGTGCCCGCGAGGCGGACGTACTGCTTCGGCATCGTCACGGTGGCCCCGGGGCTGACGCCCCGGGCCATGGTCGCCGCTCGAGACGTCGTTCCCACGTCGACGCGCGGCGGCGGGCCGGTGTGCCGCGTGAAGCCCGAATCGCGCGGGATGAACACGCCGGCCACGTCGCCCTTGTCGGCATGCACCACCGCCGGCTGCGCCTCGAACAGCGACGCTATGAAGCCGCCCCGCGGCTCGAGGTCGAGCGAGCCGTCGTCGCGGATGGCGGTCACCCGGAACCCGATCTCGTCCATGTGCGCCACGAACACGACCAGGGGGTTCCCCTGGCCGAGGCGTACCCACAGGTTGCCGGCGGTGTCGGTCTCGGTCTTGGCCCACGCTGGCAACAGGCGCTTCACCGTCTCGCGCACCGGGCCTTCGGCGCCCGAGACGCCGTAGGATTCCACGAGCGGTGCCAGCACGGACTGCGCTTCCGCGATGCGTGCGGAATCTTGGGCCGACAGGCGGACGGGCGGACTCGCGGACAGAAACAGGAGCGCGACGATACCATCTCCGACCGCCCTCATCTTCCCTCCATCCATTGCACCATCTCCCGCATCAGCTTGTCGACCTCGGCGAGCGTCACAGTCTCCACCGCCGTATCCGTGTACCGCGTTGGCAGGCCCGCGGTCTTGATGTCGTCGAACGGCCCGAGCAGGGCTTTCACGCTGGCGAGCCCCGAGTTGCCCGCGTACAGGCTCTGCACCGTGAACGCGACGACGACTGTGCCCTTTGCCTTGGGCCGCCTCTGCGCCGCCGCGACGAGCGCCGCGCACGCGGCGCGCCGCCCGGCGCCGGGGCCGGCCAGGAGGCGGTCGCCGTACTGGAGCGGTCGCTTGGTGAGCGACACCGGTGCGAGCACGTCGACCCCGAGCGCCCGCGCTTCGGCGGCCGAGGCGGCGCCCACGTCGACGTAGGCGTTGTCCACGGTAAAGACGGGGTCGGGTGCGCCGGCGGCGACCCGCCCGCGCGTCAGGTGCGTCGACTTCACGGCGACCACGCCGGGCACGGGACCCTTCGTGCCGAACACGGTCACGCGGTGACCCTCGAGCTGCTGGTCGAACAGCGGATAGGTCGTGCGCGCGCCGACCCGGCGCAACGACACGTAGCCGTCGCCCGTGATGTTGCCGACAACG
Source organism: Gemmatimonadota bacterium (assembly GCA_003222055.1). GTDB lineage: Bacteria > Gemmatimonadota > Gemmatimonadetes > Gemmatimonadales > GWC2-71-9 > AG41. The sequence goes on along the minus strand of QHUT01000063.1, from coordinate 40,644 downwards.
TAGCCCACTTCGTCGAGTGGGCATTGCAGCAGGCGCTTGGGAGAACCCTGACCGAGCGTGAGCGTGACGTTGCCGGCACGATCGCGCGTGCTGCCCGGAAGCAGGGCGAGGAGCGAGTCGGTCATCGCCTGCTCGAGCCCGGTGACGGCGGTCATGCTCGTGAGCCGGATGGCGAGCGGGTCGAGGGACTGGGCGGACAGGCGGAATAGGGGTATGGCGGAGAGAAAGAGCAGCACCCCCGTTGTCGTTCCCACGCTCAAGCGTGGGCCCGACACTGCACTGTGCTGAGGCACGCGCAGCACACGCTTCAGCGTTGTGCCGAAATGGGCCCATCCTTCAGGATGGGAATCCAGGTGGGGGCAGCCGACAGCACTCGCTCTATCCTGCATCCCCGAGTCTCACAGTAGGGTGGTCCGCAACGACGAACGCCGAGCCATCCGGCACCAGCCGCACGGGCCGCTCCGGCACGCCCAGGCGCGCCAGCGCCAGCACCGCGGCGGGCAGCAGGCGATGCTCCACCTCGAGCACGCGCGCCGCGAGCGAGTCGGGCGTGTCGTCGGCGCGGACCGGCACCGGCCATTGCGCGAGGATCGGGCCCCGGTCGTACTCCTCGTCCACGTAGTGCACCGTCGCGCCGGACAGCGCGACGCCGCTCGCGAGCACCGCTTGGTGCACGCGGCGTCCGTACATCCCGTCACCGCCGAACGCCGGGAGCAGCGCCGGATGGATATTAATCAAGCGCCAGCGAAATCGCGCGACTGCGGCGGGCGGGACGCGTTTCAGATATCCCGCGAGGACGACGAGCCGGGCGTCGGCCGCGGCCGCGACCACCTCGGCCGCGTCCGTCGGATCGGCGAGCACCGCCACGGGCACGCGCGCGCGGCGCGCCCGGTCGAGCGCCGCCGCGTTGCCGCGGCTCGACACGACGCGGGCGATGCGTGCGACCGCGGAGCCCGCCCCCAGGGCGTCGAGCAGCGCCTGGAGATTGGTGCCGCCGCCCGACACCAGCACCGCCACCGGAACCGGGGTCACCGCGTGCAGGACGCCAGCGCGGCGGGCTTGGGGCCCGCGGTCACGGTCAGGGTGAACGCGCCGGTCGCGCGCCGCTCGCGGCTCGTCGCCACGATGACGTAGTCTCCGGGGGCGGGGAATCGCACGGTGAGCCGCGCGTTGCAGCGGCCTCCCGAGTCGTCGTCCTGCGGCGGCGCCGTGCCCGCCGCCGGGCCGAGCAGGAAGACGTAGGCGTCGAACGCGCTGGACGCGAGGTCGATCGTCACCGTCTCTCCCGCGCGGCCGCGGAGCCGCCATTCTCTCGCGTAGGTGCTTTCGGCCGGGAGGACTGGATCGCGTCGCGTGAGCGAGTCGCGCACCGTGTCGCCCACGGCGATCGTGCCGCGCGGTCGTCCTTGCGCGAGCGCGAGCACGACCACCAGTATCCCGATCCCTCGCCGGGGCTCCATGGCGCCCGCAATCTGCGGGCCCTAGGCGCCGCGCACAATCTCGGCAGCTGCGGCCCCGAGGTCCGTCACCACCGGAAAGCCCAGAGCGCGCGCCTCGGCGAGATAGTCCGCGCCGCGCCCGGTGGACACGAGCAGGCCGTGCCCGTCCACGCCCAGGGCGCGCGCCGGCTCGACGTCGCTCAGCCGGTCACCCACCCAGTAGCAGTGCGCGAGGCTCAGGGCGAGCGCGGCGGCGGCATCGCGGAACAGCCGCACCCCCGGCTTGCGGCATTCGCACGGGCCGGTGATCTCGGGGTGGTGGGGACAGAAATACGCGCCGTCGAGCCGAGCGCCATGCGCCGCGAGGAGCTCCACGACCCGCCGCTGCACGGCGGCGTACCCGGCCGCGTCGTACAGGCCGCGCGCGATCCCAGACTGATTCGAGACCGTCACCACGAGCCATCCCGCTTCGTTCAGGCGGCGGATCGCGGCGGCCGCGCCGGGGAGGAGACGCACCTTGCCGGGCTCGTGCAGGAATCCCGGATCTTCCACGATCGTTCCGTCCCGGTCGAGAAACACGGCCCGGTGAGTGGAACGCGGCTCAGCCATCGAGCGCGGACCGCACCGCGCGAGCGACCGTCTCGACCTGATCGGGGAAGATGGTGCGGGGATCGAGCAGCACGCGGTCGTCGCCGATGCGGGCGACGACGGGGGGGTCGCTCGCGCGCAGGCGGGCCACTAAAGTGTCGGCGGTCAGGGGTCGGGGATTCACACGGACCAGCCATGTCTTGAGCTGCGCGCCCGGGAACGAGCCTCCCCCGACCTCCGATTCACCCTCGACGACGTCCGCGTCCGTGCCCACGCCTTTGTGCAACGCCTCTGCGCGTTGACGTATTTGCGCGACGTCTTCGGTAAGCATGCGCAATACCGGTATCTCACGGCGGGCCCGCTCCGGCTCTCTATAGAGGACGAGCGTCGCTTCCAACGCGGCCAGCGTGAGCTTATCGGCTCGAACGGCGCGCGCGAGGGGATCGTTGCGACACGCCTCGATCGCCGCCCGCGTGCCGAGCAGGATGCCGGCCTGCGGACCGCCGAGCAGCTTGTCGCCCGAGAACGCGACCGCGTCCATGCCGCTCGCCAGCGCCTGGGGCACGGTCGGCTCGCCGGTGAGACCCCACGGCGCCAGGTCGATGAGCAGCCCGCTGCCGAGATCGTACAAGCTGGCGACGCCGCGGGCGTGCCCCACCGTGGCGATCTCCTGCGCCGGGACCTGGGCGGTGAAACCGGTGACCTGGAAATTGGACTGATGCACCTTGAGGAGCAGCTTGCTCGCCGGGGTGAGCGCGCCCTCGTAGTCTTTGAGGTGCGTGCGATTCGTGGTTCCCACCTCGACCAGCGTGGCGCCCGATCGGGCCATGATGTCCGGGATGCGGAAGGCGCCGCCGATCTCCACCAGCTCTCCCCGTGACACGATCGCCTCGCCGCCGCGCGCCAGGGCCGACAGGGCGACCAGTACCGCGCCGGCGGCGTTGTTCAGCACGACCGCGTCTTCGGCGCCCGTCAGCTCCACGAGGAGGTCACGGCACAGTCCGTGGCGTGAGCCACGGGTGCCGCGCGAGAGGTCGTATTCCAGATTGGCGTAGCCCAACCCGACCCGGGCCAGCGCGGCCAACGCCGGGGCTGCGAGGGGAGCGCGACCCAGGTTCGTGTGCAACACGACGCCGGTGGCGTTGATCACCGGTCCGAGCGAGGGGGCGGCGAGCCGCTGCACGCGGGCCCGGATCGCCGCGCTCCAGCCTTCGGGCGGCGCGCTGCCGCCGTTGGCGCGGGCGGCTTCGATGGTCTCCCGCACCGCGCGCACCACCAGACCGCGCGGCCCGGTCACGGCGAGCGCCGCAACCTCGGGCTCGGCGAGCAGCGCATCCACGGCGGGGAGCCGGCGGCGCGGGTCGGTCATGGCGGCTTGGGGCGGGCCTTGGTCGTGTCGGGAACGGGGGCGGGCTTGGGCACCGGCACCACCAGCACGCCCTGCGCGTCGGCGGCGACGCCGCTCAAGTTCGTGGCGCCGCGCACGCGCACCAGATACTTGCCGCCGGGCGCGAGCGGCTGGACCGTCTGCACGACGACCCGATCGTAGGGCACGGGCCGCTCGGCGAGCAGTTTCCTGACCCGCGCGGTATCCACGTGGACTGTAGTGTCCCGCGCCGCCCGACCGATGGCCCCCGGAGCAGCGGGCGCCCGCTGGGCTGCTGCGGAGGGGGGCGTCGGTCGGACGCGCGAGGTGTCCCGGCGCGCCGTCGTGTCCTTCCGCGCCGTCGTGTCGCGCAACCGCTTGAGCGAGTCCTGCACCGCGCGAGCCCGCGCCTGGATCGAATCGAACACCGCGGGCGTGTAGAGCGCCCGCACGGCGACCGGGGTCGAATCGGGCAGGGCGAGCACGCGCACCATGGCGGTGTCCAGCGCGCGGCGCGGGTCGAGCGGAGCGGAAAACGCCACCCGCAGAGTGACGGAATCGATCGACTCGACGGTGCGCGCGCGCGGGCCCACGGTGTCGTGCACGAAGGCCCACAGCAGCGCGCTCGCCGTCGAGTCCACGGTGACGGTCACGGTGTCGAACGCCTCGCGGCGGTCCTGGCGACGGTTGTTGTTCTCGTCCTGAATGGCCCAGACGTGGTAGCGCCCCGACGGTACAGCGGGCAGCCGGAAGTTGCCGGCCGAGTCCACGAGGGTGACGTAGGCGACGGTGTCCGGCAGCAGGGCCGCGCGGATCACCGCCTGCGGTAGGGTGCGCTGCTCCGCCCACAAGAGCACGGTGCCCGTGAGCGTCGCGGCCGGCACGGTGGGGCCCGTGGTGAACACGATCGTGGTCCCGGTCTTGGTCACGTTGCGCCGCAGGTCGGCGATCCCGGGCAGGAGTTGCAGGTGGTACACGCGGCCGCGCTTCCATCCCTCGTGCGGCGCCACGTGAATCGCGCTGCGGTGCCAGGAGACCTTGACGTCGCTCCCCACGGGGGAGAGGACGATTTTCTGGGCGAGCCCGGCGATCGCCCCGGAGGGGCCCCCGCGCGACGGCATCTCGTCGATCACCTCGTCGAACTGCACGACGGCGTCCCCGTGCAGGTCGGGAACCACGCCACCGGACTCGGGGACGGTGCGGAGGATGGCGGGGGGAGTGGTACGGGGTGGTCCGCCGGGCGGATCGCCCTGGCTCGCGCACGCGCCCCCGCCCAGCAGGGCGCTCAGGAGCAGCCCAGCGACCTGAGCTTGTCGGCCAGCGCCTGCCGCTGGTCTCGCCACGCCCGCTCCTTGTCACGCTCCTTGGCGACCACCTCGGCGGGCGCCCGCGCGATGAAATTCTTGTTGGTGAGCTTGGCGTCGAGCGCCGCCAGTTGTTGCTCGAGCCGCGTGAGCTCGCCCGAGAGGCGGCGGCACTCCTGCCGCACGTCGATCGCGTCGGCCAGCGCGACGAACACCTCGCTGCCGTCGCCCAGCACGGCGTGGGCGCCCGCGCCGCGCACCCCGCCGTCGAGCTGCAGCTCCGAGAGCTGCGCCAGCCGAACGATCGTATCGCGTTCTCCGTCGAACGCGGCACGGATTGATTCGCTCCTCGGCTTGATGGCGGCCGCGAGGCGCGCTTTGGGTGGCACCCGGTACTCCGCCCGTATGGCCCGGATCCTCTCGACCACCTGCTGCACGCGCAGGAACTGCAGGTCGAGTTCGGCGTCCACCAGGTCGGGTCGGAAGCTCGGCCAGTTCGCGCTTGCGAGCAAATCATCCGGTTTCCGCCCCGGCAGCTTCTGCCACAGCTCCTCGGTGATGAACGGCACCACGGGGTGGAGCAGGCGCAGCGCCGTGTCGAAGCAATGGGCGAGCACGGCGTGCGCCGCGACGGACGTGGCGTCGGAAGCCGCTCCGGCCGGCGGCCCGCCGGGCTCGGCGGCCGTCGCGCCCCCCGACGCCGCGTCCGCCGCGAGGCGTGGCTTGACTGCCTCCACATACCAGTCGGCCAGTTCGCCCCACACGAACTCGTAACACCGCTTCGCGGCCTCATCGAGCTTGAACTGCTCCAGATGCGACGTCGCGGCCTGGACGGCGTCGTTCGCCCGCATCAGGATCCAGCGGTCGGCGAGCGGGAGGCGCGAAATGTCCAGCTCGTCGATCGGGCGTACCCGCTCCGGCAGCTGCGCCAAGATGAACCGCCCGATGTTCCACAGCTTGTTCGCGAAGTTGCGCCCGGGGGCGAACGTGGTCTCGAGGTCATTCGGGTCGAGGATCACGTCGGCGCCGAGCGAGCCGCCCGCCACGAGCGTCCAGCGCAGCGCGTCCGCGCCGTACAGCCGCACCACGTCGAGCGGGTCGATCCCGTTGCCGAGCGACTTGGACATCTTGCGATGCTGCGTGTCGCGCACCGTGCCGTGCAGGCACACCGTCGTGAACGGCAGCCGGCGATCCATGAAGTGGTAGCCCGACATCAGCATCCGGGCCACCCAGAAGAACAGAATCTCCGGTGCCGTGACGAGCGTATGTCCCGGATAGAACCGCGCGAGATCGGCGGTGCGCTCGGGCCAGCCGAAGGTCGCGAACGGCCACAGCCACGACGAGAACCACGTGTCCAGCACGTCGGGGTCCTGTTCGACGGCGCCGCCGCACTTGGGGCAGCGTGCGGGGTCCTTCCGGTCGGCCCACTGGTGCCCGCATGGCGTGCACGTGAACACGGGGATGCGGTGCCCCCACCACAGCTGGCGGGAGATGTTCCAGTCGCGGATGTTCTCCATCCAGTGCTCGAACGTCGCGTGCCAGCGCTCCGGCACGATCCGGAACGTCGCCTCCCGATAGGCCGCAAGCACCGGCTCGGCGAGCGGCTTCATCTTCACGAACCACTGATCGCTGAGCCGCGGCTCGACGATCGTGTCGCAGCGGTAGCAGCGCCGCAGTGCGTGTCGGTGCGGCTCGATCTTCTCGAGCAGGCCCCGCTCTTTCAGCATGTCCACGATCCGCTCGCGCGCCTCGAATCGGTCGAGCTCGGCCAGCTGCTTGGGCACCCGCGTCGCGTGCTCCATGCGTCCGTCTTCGGTCATGACCAGCGGCATCTCCAGCTTGTGCCGCAGGCCGATCTCGAAGTCGGTCGCATCGTGCGCGGGCGTCACCTTGACGAACCCCGTGCCAAAGGTGGGGTCGACCACGTCGTCCGCGACGATCGGAATCGGGATGTCGGCGATGGGGAGCCGGGCCACTTTTCCCACGAAGCCGGCATGACGGGCGTCCTTCGGGTTCACCGCGACGGCGGTGTCCCCGAGCAGCGTCTCGGGACGGGTTGTGGCGACCGTGAGGAAGGAGTTCGGGCCGCCCTCCACGGGGTAGCGGATGTAGTAGAGCTTGCCGTCCGTCTCCTTCGATTCGGCTTCCTCGTCGGACAGGGCCGTGAGGCAGTGCGGGCACCAATGGATCACGCGGTGGCCGCGGTATATCAGTCCCTCTTCCCACAGCCGCACGAACACCTCGCGCACCGCGCGCGAGTAGGCCTCGTCCAGCGTAAAGCGGGTGCGGCTCCAGTCGCACGAGCAGCCGATCACCTTGAGCTGCTCGAGGATGGTGTTCCCCGTCTCCCGCACGAACGCCCACACCCGCTCGACGAACTTATCGCGCCCGAGGTCGAACCGGGTCTTGCCCTCCTTGGCGACGAGCCGCTCGACGACGTTCTGGGTGGCGATCCCGGCGTGGTCGGTCCCCGGGAGCCATTCGGCTTCTCGCTCGCGCATCCGCTCGAACCGGATCAGCACGTCCTGGATCACGTTGTTGAGCCCCTGGCCCGTGTGGAGGATCGCCGTGATGTTGGGCGGGGGCATGACGATCACGTACGGCGCGCGTGACGAGTCGGCGCGGGCCGTGAACACCTCGCGGTCGAGCCAGCGCTGGTACAGGCGGCGCTCGACGGCGTGCGGATCGTACTGGGGTGGAAGCTCGAAGCGCGGCTGCGGCATTCCTTATAATAGGCAGGACAGTGGAGGTTAGAGGAGGTTGAGGAGGTTGGGGAGGTTTGGGACGGTTGTGAGGTAAGCGGAGCAACCTCCCCTGACCTCCCGAACCTCCCCGGTCCTCCCCCATCCTGCTAGAATCCCTCCCATGGCCGACGAAACGCCGGACCTCCCCACCAGCCGGCTCGCCCGGTGGATCGCGATCGCGGTGGTAATCGTCTTCGCCGTGGCGCTCTACTTCCGAGACGGGCGCCGGGTGCCCCCGCTCACCAGTCCGGTCGCCCCCGCTGCCGCCCAACCGGCCTCCTGACCCGATGGTCGCCGCCGAAATCCGGGTCACGCTCCCCGATGGGAGCGAGAAACGCCTGCCCCAGGGCTCCACCGGGGCCGATCTGGCCAAGGCGATCGGGCCGGGCCTCGCGAAGGCGGCCCTCGCCCTGCGCGTGAACGGGAGTGTGTGGGATCTGGCACGCCCGCTCCCCGACGGCGCCACGGTCGCGATCCTCACCGACAGGGACCCGCAAGCGCTCGAGGTGCTGCGTCACTCCTCGGCCCATGTCCTGGCCACGGCGGTGCGGCAGCTGTTCCCCCGCGCCCAGATCGGCTTCGGGCCGCCGATCGAGGATGGGTTCTACTACGACTTCGAGGTGGAGCGGCCCTTCGGGCCGGAGGATCTGGAGGCGATCGAAAAAAAGATGGCGGAGGTCGTCAAGGCGGACTACCCGTTCGTCCGCGAGGAAGTCTCGCGTACTGAAGCGAAGCTGCGCTTCAAGGATGACCCGCTGAAGCTCGAGCGGATCGACGATCTCGGGCCGAATGAGGTGATCTCGGTCTACACCGACGGCCCGTTCGTGGACCTGTGCCGCGGGCCCCACGTGCCGAGCACCGGTCGGATCAAGCACTTCAAGCTGCTGCACGCCGCCGGCGCCTACTGGCGCGGCGACGAGCGCCGCCAGATGCTGCAGCGCATCTACGGCACCGCCTGGTTCACCAAGGACGACCTCGAGGGGTACCTGCGGCGGCTGGACGAGGCCAAGAAGCGCGATCATCGCGTGCTGGGGAAGCAGCTCGATCTCTTTTCGATTCAGGAGGACGTGGGCCCGGGACTGATCTTGTGGCACCCCAAGGGGGCGATGCTGAACTTCCAGCTGCGCCGCTTCATCGAGGATGTGATTCTGGAGCGCGGCTATCAGCTGGTCTACACGCCCAACGTGACGCGCGAGGAGCTGTTTCTGCGCTCCGGCCACCTGCCGCTGTACGCCGAGAACCAGTTTCCGGCGATGGCGGCGGGGGAGGGTGAGGCCGAGGGCGTCCGCTATCGGGTGAAGCCGATGAACTGCCCGATGCACATCCTCATCTACGCGTCGCAGCAGCGCAGCTATCGCGACCTCCCGATCCGGCTCGCCGAGATCGCCAACGTGTACCGCAACGAGCGCTCGGGGACGCTGCACGGCATGCTGCGCGTGCGCGGGCTCTCGATGGACGACGCGCACCTCTTCTTGCGCGAGGACCAGATCGAGCAGGAGATCTTCCAGCTGCTCGACATCGTGGAGCTGGTGCTGGGGAAGACGTTCGGGCTCGCGTATCGGCTCGATCTCGCGACGCGGCCCGCCAAGAAGCTCGGCAGCGACGCGACGTGGGACCAGGCGGAGCGCGCGCTCGAGCAGGCGCTGAAACACCGCGGCGCCACGTACCGCATCGATCAGGGCGGCGGGGCGTTCTACGGACCGAAGATCGACATCAAGTTCAACGACGCCATCGGCCGCGAGTGGCAGGGCGCCACCATCCAGCTGGATTTCGAGCAGCCCGAGCGCTTCAAGCTCGAGTACACGGGCGAGGATAACCGGCCGCACCGGCCGGTGATGATCCACCGGGCCATCTACGGCACGCTCGAGCGGTTTGTCGGGTTTCTGATCGAGCACTTCGCGGGCGCGTTCCCCCTGTGGCTCGCGCCCGAGCAGGTCCGCGTGCTCCCCATCTCGGCTGCCCAGGCGCCCGCGGCCCGCACTTTGCACGATCGCCTGCGGGCGGCAGGGATCCGCGCGTCCCTGGACGAGCGCAGCGACACGCTGAATTACCGCATCCGGGACGCGGAGCTGCACAAGGTGCCGTATATGGCCGTGGTGGGGCAGCGCGAAGCGGAGGCGGGAACGGCGGCCGTTCGGGCGCGCGGCGCCGGCCAGAAGCAGACGGTGCTGCCCGTGCCGGATTTCGTGACGAAACTCACGGACGAGGTTCGCACGCGCTCATTGACACCGTTAGTTTGAGTGAAGTGGTCCCCGGGGCTTGCGCCCGGGGTCCGCGAACAGCGGTGTAGACTAACCCCGGACGCGAGCCCGGGGTGGACCGAAGACCCCATGAGCACCTGATGAGCACTGATGATCGCACCACCCCCGTGATCCTGAGCGCCTGCCGCACGCCCATCGGCAGGTATCTGGGCGGCCTGTCCGCGCTTCCCGCTCCCCAGCTCGGCGCCCTCGTGATCCGCGAAGCGGTGCGTCGGGCGGGCGTCGAGCCCGCCGCTGTGGAGGAAGTGATCATCGGGAACGTCCTGCAGGGCGGCGTGGGTCAGGCGCCGGCGCGCCAGGCGGCGATCCACGCCGACCTCCCCGGCACGGTGCCCGCCGTCACGATCAACAAGGTCTGCGGCTCCGGGCTCAAGGCCGTGATGCTCGCCGCGCAGGCGATTAAAGCAGCCGACGCGCAATGCGTGGTCGCCGGTGGCATGGAGTCGATGTCCAACGCGCCGCACTACGTGTACGGCATGCGGGGCGGGATCAAGCTGGGGAACCGCGAGCTCGTGGACGGCATGATCCGCGACGGGCTGTGGGACTCGTTCTCCGACGTCCATATGGGCAGCCTCGCCGAGTACACCGCCAAGAAGGCCGGGGTATCGCGCGTGGACCAGGACCGGTTCGCCCTGGCCAGCCACCAGAAGGCCGTGGCCGCCATGGGGGCCTGCCGGTTCAAGGCGGAGATCGTGCCCGTCGAGGTGCCGGGAAAGGGGGGAGCGAGCCTGCTCGAGAAAGACGAGGGTCCCCGCAAGGACACGTCGCTCGAGGCGCTCGCCGCGCTGAAGCCGTCGTTCGACCCGGGCGGCAGCGTGACCGCGGGAAACGCGCCGGGGTTGAACGACGGTGCGAGCGCGCTCGTCGTCGCCTCCCTAGCGTTCGCGAAGAGGCACGGCCTCAAACCGCTGGCGCGCATCACCGCCTACGCCTCGGGCGGCGGCGAGCCCAAGGATCTCTTCTTCGCGCCCATCGTCGCCGTGCAGAACCTTATGGCCAAGGCGAAGACGACCATCGACGACTACGAGCTGATCGAGGCGAACGAGGCGTTCGCGGTGCAGGCCCTGGCCGACGGCCGCGCCCTCGGCTGGGACTGGGAACGCGTCAACGTGAACGGTGGCGCGATCGCGCTCGGGCACCCCATCGGGGCCTCGGGCGCGCGCGTGCTCACGACGCTGCTCTATGCCTTGCAGGACCGCAAGCAGACGACCGGCCTCGCCACCCTGTGTCTCGGGGGCGGCAATGCCGTGGCCCTGAGCGTGGAGATGCTCTGATGCAGGCTCAAACCGCCGTCGTGTCCGCGCCGTCGCGCACCGCGCGACGCGCCCTCGCCGCCGCGCTCGGCGCCGCGCTGGTCGCGCTCGCGGCCCAGATCGCGATCCCGCTGCCAGGCACGCCCGTGCCGATGACTCTGCAGCCGTTGGCCGTGCTGCTGGTGGGCGGCTGGCTCGGGGCGCGGCTCGGCGCCGGCGCGCTCGTCTGCTACCTCGCCCTCGGCGCGGCCGGCCTTCCCGTGTTCACGCCGTACGGCCTCCCCGGCGTGGCGCGGCTGCTCGGGCCGACCGGCGGGTACCTGCTCGCCTACCCGATCGCCGCGTTCGCCGTCGGAAGGCTCGCCGGAGACGGCGCTCGCTGGGGCCGGGTGACGGTCGCCGCCTTCACCGGTCTGGCCCTGATCCACCTCGGCGGTCTGGCGCAGCTCCTGATTCTCACGGGCAGCGCGACGGGCGCGCTGCGACTGGGGACGCTCCCGTTTCTGATCGGCGACGTCGTGAAGGTGGCGATCGCCGTTCTCGTCCTGCAGCCCACCGTGAATCCGCTCCGCGCGCGCCTATGACGGCGCGCGTTTCGTTTGCGCACCGGGCGCGAGTCCCCGCCGTCGCGGTCGCCTGGATCGCGGCGTTCGCAGGCGTCGGCGTCGGAGCGAGCGTCCTCTTGAATCAGTTGCCGCTGCACCCGGACGCGCGCTGGTGGCTGGCCTGGACCTCGCTCGCGTCGGTCTTGGGCTTCGGCCTCGCCACCTGGGTCGTGGGTCGCTGGCTCGAGGGCCGGTCGTGGGAGGCTCTGGGCTGGCGCCCGCGCACCGGCTTCCCCCGCGCGCTGCTGCTCGGGGCCGGCGCGGGGGCGGTCATGGCCGCGACCGCCGTGGCGCTCGCGGTCGCGGCCGGGCGGGCCGCGGTGGCGGCGCGTGGCGAGTGGGCGCCTTGGACCTGGACCGCCGCGGCCTTGCCGCTGGGCGCGGGGTTTCTGCTGGCGGCGCTGACCGAAGAGCTGATGTTTCGCGGCTATCCCCTGCGCCGCCTCGCCGACGCCGTCGGCGCTGGGCCCGCGACGGCGATCGCGGGCGCGGGGTTCGCGCTGGCGCACCTCGGCAACCCGAGCGCCACGGCGTTTTCCACTGTCAACGTCGGGCTGGCGGGCGTGTGGCTCGCCGCCGCGTTCTTCTCGCCGGGCGCCATGCCGCTCGCGTGGGGCGCGCACTTCGGCTGGAACGCGACCCTGGCGCTCGGGTTCGCGGCGCCGGTGAGCGGCTACGCGTTCCCGCTGCCGGCGCTCGAGTACCGTCCCGGCCCGCACGCGTGGATCGACGGCGGCGCCTTCGGACCGGAGGGCGGCATCGTCGCGACGCTGGTCATGCTCGGCGGGACCGCGGCCCTGGTCGCGTGGAGTCGGCGCGCGCCGGGCGTGCAGGCTGCGTCGTGAGCCGGGTGGCGGTGGTGGGGGCGGGGACGATGGGCAACGGCATCGCCCACGTGTTCGCGCAGCATGGGTGGGACACGGCCCTGATCGACGTGGCGCCCGGCCTGCTCGAGCGGGTGGTCGGTATCATCCGGGCGAACCTGGAGCGTCAGGTGAAGAAGGGGACGCTCACCGCGCAGCAGCGCGACGCCGCGCTGGGGCGCATCCGGACGGCGTCGAGCCTCGAGGCCGTGACCGATGCGGAGCTCGTGGTGGAAGCCGCGACGGAGCAGCCCGACGTCAAGTTCAGGATCTTCCGCGACCTGGACCGGGTGGCGCCGCCGGCGGCGATCCTCGCCACCAACACGTCCTCCATCTCGATCACCACGATCGCCGCGCAGACCCGGCGGCCCGGCCAGGTGATCGGGATGCACTTCATGAATCCGGTGCCCGTCATGCAGCTCGTGGAAGTGATCCGCGGGCTCGAGACGGGCGAAGAGACCGTTGGGAAAGTTGTGGAGGTTGTGAGGCTTCTGGAAAAGACACCGGTCGTGGTGAACGATGCACCGGGGTTCGTGTCGAACCGCGTGCTCATGCCGATGATCAACGAGGCGGTGTTCTGCGTGATGGAAGGCGTGGCGACGCCGGAGGCGGTGGACAGCGTGATGAAGCTCGGGATGAACCATCCGCTGGGCCCGCTGGCGCTCGCCGACCTGATCGGCCTGGACGTGTGTCTCGCGATCCTCGAAGTGTTGCAGCGCGACCTGGGAGACGACAAGTACCGTCCGGCGCCGCTGCTGCGGAAAATGGTCGCGGCGGGGCGGCTCGGTCGCAAGAGCGGACGGGGCTTCTATGTCTATCGCGATTGAGCCCGCGGGTCTCTCCGAGACCCAGCGCCAGATCGTGGAGCTGGCGCGCGAGTTCGCGCGCACCCGCATCGAGCCGTTCGCGGCGGAGTGGGATCGCACGGCGCACTTCGCCCGCGACGTCATCGACGCTCTCGGGGAGCTGGGGTTCCTCGGGATGTGCGCCCCCGAAGAGTACGAGGGTATGGGGCTCGACACTGTGACCTACCTGCTCGCGCTCGAAGAGATCGCGGCAGCGGATGCCAGCATCGCCGTGTCGCTCTCGATCCACAACGCGATTCCCACGACGATGCTGGTGCGCCACGGCACTCCGGCACAGAAGGAGCGCTTCCTCAAGGGCATGGCCCGGGGAGAGCTGCTGGCGGGGTTCGCGCTGTCGGAGCCCGAGTCTGGATCGGACGCCGCCGCGCTGCGCACCCGCGCGGTGCGAGAGCGCGATCAGTGGGTGCTGTCGGGCGCCAAGGCGTGGGCCACGAACGGCGCCACGGCCGACCTGATGATGGTGATGGCCCGTACGGAGCGCGGCATATCCGCCTTCATTGTGCCCACCGACACGCCGGGTTATCGTCCGGGGAAGCCCGAGGAGAAGATGGGCCTGCGTGCCTCGAACACGGTAGCGCTGGCGCTCGAGGACGTACGCCTGCCGGCCGATCAGCTGCTGGGCGAGGACGGGGCAGGGTTCGGGTACGCGATGGAGGGGCTCGACGCGGGCCGGCTGGGGATCGCGGTGCAGGCGGTGGGCATCGCGCGGCGGGCGCTAGAGCACGCGGTCGCGTACTGCGACCAGCGCAGACAGTTCGGCCAGCCGTTGCGCCAGTTCGAGGGCGTGCAGTTCAAGCTCGCCGACATGGCCACGCGGGTGGAGGCGGCGCGCGCGCTGGCCCATGTCGCCGGGGCGCGCCGGGACCGGGGCGAGGACGTCACCACGTCGGCGAGCATGGCCAAGCTGTTCGCTTCCGAGACCGCGATGTGGGTCACGACGCAGGCGGTGCAGCTGTTCGGCGGGTACGGCTACATGCGGGACTTCCCCGTGGAGAAGCTGTTCCGCGACGCCAAGGTCACGGAGATCTATGAGGGGACCAGTGAAATCCAGCGCCTCCTCGTCGCGCGCGGTCTCTATCCTCGCGGCTGAGGAGCTCCTTGGCTGAGCGGATTTACGTCGGCGCGGACCACGCCGGCTTCCAGCTGAAGGGGCAGCTGGTGGACGAGCTCAAGCGTCTCGGCTACGACCCGGTGGACGTGGGCCCGGAGGCGATGGACCCGGCCGACGACTTTCCGGACTACGGCCGCCCCGTGGCGGAGGCCGTCAGCACCGGGAAAGTGCGGCGCGGCGTACTGACCTGCGGCACGGGGCTCGGGATGGCGTATGTGGCGAACCGGTTCCCGCGCGTCCGGGCCGCCGTGGCCTGGAGCCCGGAGATCGCGGAGCTGGCGCGCAAGCACAACGACGCGAACGTGCTCGTGTTGCCCGCGCGCTTCGTGAGCGAGGAGGAAGGGTTGGAGATCCTGCACAAGTGGCTGGACACCGGGTTCGAGGGTGGGCGCCACGAGCGGCGCGTCGCCAAGATCGACTCATGATCGACCGGCGCGCCCCGCTCGCCAAGGCGGACCCCGCCATCGCCCAGCTCATCCGCCGCGAGGTGGAGCGGCAGGAGCACGGGCTCGAGCTGATCGCGAGCGAGAACTTCGTCTCCGTCGCCGTGATGGAGGCGATGGGCACCGCCCTGACCAACAAGTACGCCGAGGGGTTGCCCAAGAAGCGCTATTACGGCGGGTGCGAGGTAGTCGACGAGGTCGAGCAGCTCGCCATCGACCGCGCCAAAGCCCTGTTTCAGGCGGAGCACGTCAACGTACAGCCGCACTCGGGGGCGCAGGCGAACATGGCCGCCTACCTCGCGGTCGCCAAGCCGGGCGACACGCTGCTCGGGCTGGCGCTCCCGCACGGCGGCCACCTGACTCACGGCGCGCCGGTCAATTTCTCGGGCACCCTGTTCCGCGCGGTGCATTACGGTGTCCGCGAGGATACCGGCCGGATCGACTACGACCAGGTACGAGAAATCGCGCGGCGCGAGCGGCCGCGCCTGCTGATCGGCGGAGCCTCCGCGTACGCCCGGATCATCGACTTCCCGGCGCTCAAGAGCATCGCCGATGAGGTGGGCGCGATCGTCGTCGTGGACATGGCCCACATCGCCGGCCTCGTCGCCGCGGGAATCCATCCCTCGCCGGTCCCGCACGCGCAGATCGTGACGACTACCACGCACAAGACGCTGCGGGGCCCTCGCGGCGGGTTGATCCTGTGCCAGGAGATGTTCGCCAAGGAGGTGGACAAGCAGGTGTTCCCCGGCCTCCAGGGCGGGCCGCTCGAGCACGTGATTGCGGCGAAAGCGGTGGCCCTGGGCGAAGCCATGACCCCCGAATTCAAGGGCTACGCGCGGCAGGTGGTGCAGAACGCGCAGGCGCTGGCCGCCGCGCTGGTGGAGCACGGCTACGCCATCGTGTCCGGGGGCACCGACACGCATCTGATGCTGGTGGATCTCCGGTCCAAGCGGGTGACCGGCAAGGAGGCTCAGGAGCTGCTCGACCGGGCGGGCATCACTGTAAACAAGAACACGATTCCCGGAGACCCCCAGAAAGCGTTCGTCACGAGCGGGATCCGGATCGGCACACCAGCCGTGACGACGCGAGGGCTCACCGAGACGGAGATGCATACCGTGGCGACACTCATCGACACCGTGCTCACGAACAAGGACGACGCCACCATCGCGCGGGTCAAGGCGGAGGTGCGCGAGCTGACGGAGCAGTTCCCCCTGTACGCGGCACCGGCCCGCGCCACCGCGGGGGCGCACCATGGCTGACAGCGGCGGTTCCGCGGGACGCCCTTCCCGGGGCTCGGGCTCGCTCACGGTCCATCCGGCGGAGGAGCTCGAGGTCTATTTCAACGAAGTCGCCCACGGCCGTCCAGTGGGCTTCGTCGCCTCCGCCAAGTGGAAGCCGCCTACCGACATCTTCGAGACCGACCAAGCGCTGGTCGTCTACATGGACATCGCGGGCATGCGGTCTGAGGACTTCACCGTCGAGTACGTGGACGGCGTCCTCACGATCGCGGGGGAGCGCAAGGCCCGGCGCAACGAGGGGAAGCCCCACTACCACGCGATGGAAGTGCAGGTCGGCCCGTTCGAGCGGCGGTTCCGCCTGCCCGCCCCGGTCGACCCCGAAAGCATCCGCGCGAGCTACGAGCAGGGCTTCCTCGAGGTGTGGCTCGCCAAACTGCCGGCGCGCCTTTCGGGGCCGCAGTCGGTCCGGGTGCAGTAGGTGGATCGTCTTCCCGTCCTGCCGCTGGGGCGGCTGGTCGTCTACCCGCACGTCGTGCTGCCGATGGCGCTCACCGACCCGTACGCCGTGCAGCTCATCGACGAGGTGGTGCAGGGGAACAAGCGGCTGCTCTTGGGTGTGGTGAAGCCGCTGGGCGGGACCGAGCCCCCCGAGGGGGCCGTTATGCACGCCCGTGCTGACGAGCTGTACGAGGTCGGCACGCTCAGCACGGTCGTGCGGATGCTCAAGCTGGGCGACGGCTCGGTGCGCGTCATGGTGCAAGGCCTGGAGCGCGCCCGGCTGCAGGAGATCACGCCCACCGACCACTGGCTGGTGGCGGCCTACGAGACCTTCACCGGCGTCCAACCGGAGGATGCGCGCACCGAAGCGCTGAAGCGCACCGTGCACGCCCAGTTCTCCCGCGTGATCGACATCGCCCCCTATCTGGGCGAGGAGCTGCACGAGGTGCTCGTCGGCATCACCGACGCGGGCAAGCTCGCCGACTTCGTCGCCGCGAACTTGGACCTCGCTCTTCCGGCGAAGGCCGAGCTGCTCGCCCTCGACGACGTGAATCACCGGCTGGAGCGCCTGGCGGAGCTGCTCGGCCAGGAGCTGCAGGTGCTCGAGGTCGGCAGCCAGATCCAGGAGAAAGTGCGGACGCGGCTGGACCAGAACCAGCGTGAGTATGTGCTGCGCGAGCAGCTGCGCGTGATCCGCCAGGAGTTGGGCGAAGAGGACGCGGACGACGAGCTGACCGAGCTGTCCCACCGGCTCGAAGCCGCCGGCCTGCACGAGGAGGCCACCAAGGTGGCCGAGCGCGAGCTCAAGCGACTGCGGCAGATGTCGCCCCAGTCGGCCGAGTACCACGTGGCGCGCACCTACCTCGAAGTGTTCGCGACCCTGCCGTGGGGCCGTACCTCGGAAGACCGGCTGGATCTGAAGGCGGCGCGCGACATCCTCGATCGCGATCACTACGATCTCAAAAGCGTCAAAGAGCGGATCCTCGAGTATCTCGCGGTGCGCACGCTCAACCGGGCCGCGCGCGGCAGCATCATGTGCTTCGTCGGTCCGCCGGGCGTGGGCAAGACGTCGCTGGGCCAGAGCATCGCGGAAGCGCTGGGGCGGCGCTTCACGCGCGTGTCGCTCGGCGGCGTACGCGACGAGGCGGAGGTCCGCGGCCATCGGCGCACCTACGTCGGCGCGCTCCCGGGACGCATTATTCACGCGCTGCAGCGCTGCGAGACCCGCAACCCCCTGTTGATGCTCGACGAGGTGGACAAGATGGGCGCCGACGTGCGCGGCGATCCGACCGCCGCGCTGCTCGAGGTGCTCGACCCGACGCAGAACGGCGCTTTCGTGGACCACTACCTCGAGGTGCCGTTCGACCTGTCGGGCGTCATGTTCATCGCCACCGCCAACAGTCTCGCCCCGATCCCCGACCCCCTGCTCGACCGCATGGAGGTGCTCACCTTGCCCGGCTACACCCCGGGCGAGAAGCTGGCGATCGCCAAACGCTACCTGCTTCCGCGGCAGCTCACCGAGACGGGGCTCACGGCGGAGCGCGCCGGCATCGCCGACGGCGCGCTGGAGCGCATCATCGCCGAGTACACGCGCGAGGCCGGGGTGCGTCAGCTCGAGCGCGAGATCCAGGGCGTGCTCCGCAAGGCCGCGCTCGACGTGGTCGAGGGACGCGCGACCGTGGTCAAGATCACGGCCAAGAACATCGAGAAGTACGCCGGCCAGCCCAAGGTGCAGAGCGAAGTGGCGGGGCGGACCCCCGAGGTCGGCGTCGCGACCGGACTCGCGTGGACGCCGGTAGGCGGCGACATCATGTTCATCGAGGCGATCCAGATGCCGGGCAAGGGGCTCATCACCCTCACCGGCCAGCTGGGCGACGTGATGAAGGAATCCGCCCAGGCGGCGTGGAGCCTGCTGCGCGCCCGCGCCGTCCCGTTGGGGATCCCCCTCGAGGCGTTTACGCAAACCGACGTGCACCTGCACCTGCCCGCGGGGGCCGTGCCCAAGGACGGCCCGTCGGCGGGGATCGCCATCGCCACGGCGCTGGCGTCGCTGTTGTGTCGCCGCCCCGCGCGGCACGACGTGGCGATGACAGGCGAGCTGACGCTGCGCGGCCGCGTGCTGCCGATCGGCGGGCTCAAGGAGAAGTTGACGGCCGCGGCGCGTGCCGGAGTGAAAACGGTGCTCGTGCCGGCCCGCAATCAGAGCGACATCGTCGAGGTCCCGGAGGAAGTGAAGCAGCTGCTCCAGATCACGCCCGTGGAAACGATCGACGAGGTGCTCGACCTCGCGCTGCTCGAGCCGCGCCCCACCCGGCCCGTGGCGGTGCGGGCCCGGCCCTCGGGGCCGACGGAGGCCCGGCCATGAGCGACTTCGCCACCCTGGAGGAGGCGTTCGCGCGCATCGGGCAGCAGGACGGGCGCTACCCCGAGCGTGGCTACCTGTTCGCGCTGGCGGCGCTCGAGTACGCCCAGGGGAAGCTCCCCGCGCGTCGCCACCTCTCCGGGGTCGAGCTCGCCTGGGCGTGCCGCGACTTCGCGCTCGAGCAATTCGGCCTGCTCGCGCCGACCGTCCTGGCGCACTGGGGTATCACCAGCACCGAGGACCTCGGCCGCATCGTCTTCACGCTGATCGACGTCGGATTGCTGGCGCGCCAGCCGAGCGACAAGCCCGAGGACTTCGAGCGGGTGTACGATTTCGCCGAGGTGTTCCGCACCGGCTACCGCTGGCCCGGCGTGGAGCGCGGGTAGCAGGCGTCGGATCGGGCGAAGGGGGTGCCGCATGGAGGACGTGAAAGAATGGCCCGCCTGCCGGAAGTGTCAGCAAGGTCTCCTGATCCCGTTATCGGACTACGGTCGCGACGGGGCGCCGATTACGTACAAAGCCTGGGTCTGCACTAACCCGGACTGCGGGTTCAACATACGCATCGATAACGGAGAGATCTCCTTCGGTCGGGCGATCGGCCAGAGCTTCAAGTAAGCTTGGACGCCGTGCGCGTGCCCGCCGTGAGCGGGCGCTTCTACCCTGCAGTGCCGGCACAACTCGAGCGCACCGTGCGCGAGCTGCTCGATGCGGCGGCGGGGGCGCGGCCGGCGCCGGCGCGGGCGGCTGTCGCGCCGCACGCGGGCTATCTCTACTCGGGACGCACCGCGGCGCACGTGTTCGCGCGCCTCGAGATCCCGCCGGTCGTCGTGATCCTCGCGCCCAACCACACGGGCGTCTGCCGGGCGCCGGGCGGAGCCTCGTTGTGGGAGGCCGGCGCGTTTCGCACGCCGCTGGGCGACGTGGGCGTCGACGAGGCGTTCGCACGGGCGCTCGTCGCGGCGTCACCGCTCGTGGGGGCGGACCACGCCGCCCACACTGGGGAGCACGCCGTGGAGGTGGAGCTGCCGTTCCTGCAGCTGCGGCGCGCCGACGTGCGGATCGTCCCGCTGGTGCTCGCGTGGGACGCGTGGCAAGGCTGCCTCGAGCTGGGCGAAGCGCTCGCGGGACTCGTGGGACGCTGGCCGCAGCCGGTGCTCTTGCTCGCGTCGAGCGACCTGAATCATTATGAGGCGGCCGCCGTCTCGGAGCGCAAAGACCGGCGCGCGCTCGAGGCCGTGGCCGCCATGGACGGGGCGGAGCTGCTCCGTCGCTGCCGCGGCGAAGCGATCTCGATGTGCGGCCGGGCGCCCACCGCCACCGCGCTGGTCGCGGCACGGGCGCTTGGAGCGCGGGCGGCCGAGGTCGTGCACTACAGCCACTCCGGGATGGTGACGGGGGACGAGGAGGCCGTGGTGGGCTACGGAGGAGTGGTGATCCCGTGAACCCGATCCCGGTGCTGTCCGCGACCGAAGCCGCCGGGTGGGATTCGGCCGCCCGCACCCAGTACCGCATTCCTTCGCGCGTGCTGATGGAGGCCGCCGGCCGCGCCGTCGCCCACGTGCTGCTGCGCGAGTACCCCGCGGTGCTCGCCCGCGGGGCGCTCGTCGTCGCGGGCGCCGGCAACAACGGGGGTGACGGCTGGGTGGCGGCGCGCGCTCTGCACGCCGGAGGCGCACCGGTCTGGGTGGCCGCCCTCGACCCCAAGACCGACGACGCGATCGACAACCGCGCCCTGGCGCGCGTGGACGGCGTGCGCGAGATCGGGCGCGACGAGCCGTGGCCCGCCGCGGCCGTCGCCGTGGACGCGCTGCTCGGCACCGGCGCGACGGGGCCGGCCCGGGGCGACGTGCTCGCGCTGGCGCAACGGGTCGTCGCGTACGGCGCTCCCGTCGTCGCCGTCGACGGGCCGACGGGGCTCGACCTTTCGAGCGGCGAGGCGCACGGTCCCGTGCGCGCCGCGCTGTCGATCACCTTCGGCGGCGCGCGCCGGGGGCACCTGCTCGCCCGCGAATGGTGCGGCAAGCTGGTCGTCGTGGACATCGGATTCCCGCCGCCCGATCCCGCGTGGCCCGTGCTCGTCAGCGATCTCTGGGCCGGCGCGCGGCTCCCCAAGCTCGTGCCCACGATGCACAAGGGCAACCGCGGCCGGGTCACGGTGCTGGGCGGCGCGAATGGGATGACAGGCGCCGCGCTCCACGCGGCGCGTGCCGCCCTCGCCGCCGGCGCGGGACTCGTGAAGCTCGTCGCCGGTCAAGAGACGATCGCCGCGGCGCGCGCCAGCCTGCCCGATGTCCTGACGGTGGAGTCCGCCCTGGGACCGGACCTCGAGCCCGAGGTCGCGCAAGCGCTCGAGTGGGCCGACGCCCTCGTGGTGGGGCCCGGACTGGGCCGCGAGCCGCCGCGCACGCCGTTCCTCCAGGCGGTGCTGGGTTGTCGTGCGGTTCCGACCGTGGTCGATGCCGACGCCCTCACGCTGTTCCGCGGCCCCGTTGAGCGACCCGTCGTCCTCACGCCTCACCTCGGCGAGTTCCGCGCCCAGTTCGGCGATCAGCTCGCCGACGAGGCCGCGAACGACCGCTGGGCCGCCGCGGCCAAGGCGGCGCAACGGGTGAAGGGAACCGTGGTCCTGAAAGGCGTGCCCACCGTGATCGCGGACCTGCGCGGGCCGGCGCACGTGGTGGCCAGCGGCAACCCCGGGCTCGCCACCGGTGGCTCGGGCGACCTGCTCGCCGGTTTCATCGGGGCCTTCTTGGCGCGCGGCAGCGCGGGGGCCGAGGCGTCCGCACTGGGCGCGCACGCCCTCGGCCGCGCGGCGGAGCACGGCGCCCGCCAGTGGACGGCCCGCAGCCTGCGGCCCGCCGACGTGCTCGCCGCGCTCCCCGAGATCTGGCGTGCCTGGGCGAACCCGCAGCCGCCCGGGGGGGGGCCCCCCGTCCTGGCGGTGCTGGAGCCGCCGGAGACGGCGTGAGCACAAAGGGGGGAGCGCTCCGCCTGGGCACAGGCGGAGAGTTCGACCGCCTGCGTGCCATTTTCGCGAGCCTCGGAGCCGCCGGACGCGGGTTGGGTGACGATTGCGCGCTCGTCCGCATCGGGGCGCGCACCCTCGCGCTCAGTATCGACCTCTCCCTCGAAGGCGTGCACTTCCGCACCGACTGGCTCTCGTTCCGCGAGATCGGGTGGCGCGCGACGGCCGCCGCCTTGTCCGATCTGGCGGCCGAGGGCGCGCAACCCCTGGGTGTGCTCGTTTCCCTCGCAGTACCC
The DNA here is from genome assembly GCA_003222055.1 of Gemmatimonadota bacterium. GTDB lineage: Bacteria > Gemmatimonadota > Gemmatimonadetes > Gemmatimonadales > GWC2-71-9 > AG41. The sequence continues at coordinate 18,442 of QHUT01000063.1, read as the reverse complement.
GAGAACCGGCACCCCCGTCCCGGCAACGCGTCACCCGCTGTCCAGATCATGTCGGGCGTCGGAGCCGTGGCGCGCAGCGTGGGCGCTCACGTGCTCGGCGGCGATCTCACGCGTTCCTCACGCTATCTCGTGGATGTCTGCGCGCTCGGCGTCGCCCGGCGGCCGGTGCGGCGGAGCGGCGCGCGGCCCGGCGACGGAGTGTGGGTGACGGGGCGGCTGGGCGGCGCGGGGCTGGCGCTCGCCGCGCTGCTCGCGGGGCGGCGCCCGCCGGCCCCCGTGCGCCGGCGGTTCGTCCGCCCCGAGCCGCGGATCGCCGCCGGAGCCTGGCTCGCGCGGCATGGCGCGCGCGCCATGATCGACGTCTCGGACGGCCTCGCGGCGGACGCGGGACACCTCGCCGCGGCGTCGGGCGTGCGCATCGAGCTCGCGCTCGAGCGGACGCCGTGCTGGCCCGGCGTCACGCCGCTCGCCGCCGCCCGGAGCGGAGAAGAGTACGAGCTGCTCGTCGCGTTCTCCCCTCGCTTCCGCGAGCGCGACGCGCGGGCGTTCCGGCGCGCGACCGGCCTGCCGCTCACCCGGATCGGGCGCTGTCTGCCGGGCCGGGGAATACGCATGACGGACGACGGACGACGGATCACTCCTCCGGGCGGGTTCGACCACTTTCCCGGCCGATGATCCGCACCCTCTGGTTCGCGATGGTCCTCGTGGTGTCGAGCATCATCCACGCGACCGGCGTGATCGTGGCAGCCCTCCTGGGCGTAAAACGCCGGCCCGGTGGAGGGGGCGTGTACGACTGGGGCACGAACGACTGGTCGCGCGACCTGTTGCGGGCGGCCGGCACACCCGTGCAGGTCGTGGGGCTGGAGCGCGTGCCCGCCGGGCCCGTTGTGTACGCGTCGAACCACTCGTCCATGTTCGACATCTGGGCGCTGGCGGCCACGCTCCCCGGCTCGGTCCGGTTCGTGGCGAAGCAGGAGCTGGGGCGCATCCCGCTGCTGGGCCGCGCCATGATCACCGCCGGGCACATCATGATCGACCGGGCGCACCCCGCGCGGGCGCTCGAGGCGTACCAGCGAGCGGCGGCGGTGATCGCGAGCGGGATTTCGGCCGTGGTGTTCCCCGAAGGCACGCGCAGCCGCACGGGCGAGCTCCTGCCCTTCAAGAATGCGCCGTTCGGCCTCGCGATCGCGGCGCGCGTCCCGGTCGTGCCGCTCTACGTGCGCGACACCTTCACCATCATGCCCAAGGGGCGCTTTTTCCTGCGGCCCCGCCCGATCCGCATCGAGATCGGCGACCCGATCTCCACCGCCGACCTGACGCTCGAGCGACGCCAGGAGCTGCGCGACCGCGTGCGCGCGGCGGTGGTGCGGCTCAAGGCGCGCGTTGACGCGGGCGCCTCCGACCGCTAGGGTACCAGCCATCATGAGCACGATCATTTCGGTCCACGCGCGCGAGATTCTCGACAGCCGGGGCAACCCGACCATCGAGGCGGACGTCACGTTGTCGAGCGGTGCGGCGGGCCGGGCCGCGGTGCCGAGCGGCGCCTCCACCGGCGAGCACGAAGCGGTGGAGCTGCGGGACGGCGACCAGAAGCGCTTCGGCGGGAAGGGCGTGCTCGAGGCGGTGAAGAACGTCAACGAGGTGATCGCCCCGCGCCTGGAAGGCATGTCGGCCGAGGATCAGATCGTGGTCGACTATGCGATGCTCGATCTCGACGGCACGCCCAACAAGAGTCATCTGGGGGCCAACGCCATCCTGTCGGTCTCGATGGCCGTGGCGCGGGCCGCGGCCCAGGACGCGGGGCTCACGCTGTACCGTTATCTCGGCGGGCCCGTGCGCAACGTCCTTCCCGTGCCGATGATGAACATCCTCAACGGCGGGGCGCATGCGGCCAACAACGTCGACTTTCAGGAGTTCATGATCGTCCCGATCGGCGCGGAGAACTTCGCCGACGGCTTGCGCACGGGCGTCGAGGTGTTTCATGGACTCAAGAAGGTGCTCGCCAAGCGCAACCTCTCGACGGCCGTGGGAGACGAAGGCGGCTTCGCGCCCAATCTCCCGAGCGACGAGGCCGCGCTCGAGGCGGTGATCGCCGGCATCGAAGGCGCGGGCTTCGAGCCCGGGAAGGACGTGGCCATCGCACTCGATCCGGCCGCATCCGAGCTGTACCAGGATGGCAGCTACGTGTTCAAGAAGAGTGGAGCGGGGTCGAAGTCGGCGGAAGACATGGTCGCGCTCTACAAGAGCTGGATCGATCGCTACCCGATCGTGTCGATCGAAGACGGCCTGGCCGAAGACGACTGGACCGGGTGGGCGAAGCTCACGGAGGCGCTGTCGGCACGGGTGCAGCTCGTGGGAGACGACCTGTTCTGCACCAACGTCGAGCGGCTCGACCGCGGCATCGAGGAGGGCGTCGCCAATGCCATCCTCATCAAGTTGAATCAGATCGGGACGCTCACCGAGACGCTGCAGTGCATCGAGCACGCGCGCTCCAACGGGTACGGCGCCGTCATCTCCCACCGCTCCGGCGAGACGGAAGACACGTTCATCGCGGATCTCGCGGTCGCGACCGGGGTGGGGCAGATCAAGACGGGCAGCGCCTCGCGCACCGACCGCGTCGCGAAATACAATCAACTGCTGCGCATCGCCGAAGACCTGGGCGACGCGGCCTACTATCCCGGCCGCCACCTGTACGGCCTGTGACCCGGACCCGCTTGATCGGCCTCACCGCCGCAGTCGTGCTCGCCGGACTCGCCTTTCAGGCCGGAGAGTACAGCACGCTCGACTGGCTCACGCTGCGCCGCCAGCGGGCGGAGGAGCGCCGGACCGTGCGTGACCTCGAGCTGGAGCTCGACTCGCTGCAACGCCTGGCTCGCGGACTCGAGGAAGATCCCGGCGCTCAGGAGCGCGCGGCGCGGGAGCAATTCGGGATGATCCGCAAGGGAGAGCTGTTGTATCGCCTGGTGCCGCCGCCCTGACGTCCGTCAGGGGATGGCGATACCGCCGGAAAGGGTGATCGCTTCCATCGTCTCGTTGCCGCCGGGCCCGCCCAGCAGCGCGTCGTCCATACGGTAGGAGAGGCGCAGCCACACACGCTGCCGGGGCGGCTGATACACCACACCGGCCTCTCCCCCCTGGATCCGGCCGGCCCCGGTCGGCAGGTTCACGTCGGAGGCGAGCGCCCGCCACACCTCGAAATAGCTCCCCAGTTTCCCCACGACGATCGGGGCGTCCACGCGCGCCCGCGCCTGCCAGAACACCCAGCGCTCCGTCGTGGAATCCGTCACGTACGCCCGCACCACCGGCCCGGCGGTGATCTCGAGCCAGGGTAGCAGTTGGCCGCCCGCGAACACCGTCCCCTGCACGAGATCGAGCTGTGGCGCTCCCGCCCCTCCCCCCGTGCCGCCGGCCTGCTTGAGCTGGCCCTCCAGCAGGCCCAGGCCGAACAGCAGCCCGTTGACGGAAATTCGGCCCTCACCGCCGAACCCGGGACCGCGCAGCGACGTGCGGGCGATGCCCGTATCGCTGTGCACCCACATCATGAAGGCGTCCGCGCGCAGGCCGAGAGTGGGTCGGCGCTGCGCGGACGCCACCGACGCCGCCAGCACGAGCGCGCAGGTGGCGGCGAGCGCCCTCATGGCGTCCGCTCCGCGACCGTCACCGGTCCGGCCCGAATCAGCAGACGCGCCGCTCCGCGGCGCTTGGCGTTCTCGCTCTTCACGGCCTCGACGCGACGCTGCCAGTCCGCGCGTGCGGGGGCGTTGGCGCGGATGTTGGCCTCGATCGGGCGAGGCTGGTGGGCGAAGAATCCCACCAGCCCCGCGATGCTGACGGTGGCGGCCACGGCGAACCGCGCCCCGGTGGCCTCCCCACTGCGGCCGAACAGCGCCGGGAGGGCGACCACGGCCCCGCCCGCCAGCGTCCCCGCCGCGAGCGAGCCCAGCGCGGGCGACGCCGACGTGCGCTCCGGCAGGAGCGGAGGGGCGGTCGGCGGCGGCGGCCAACTCAGGGTGTCGGGCGGCTCCTGCGTGATGTCCAGCGTGACCTGCAGCGGGCGTGGTCCATCTTCCGTCGCCGGGTTGGGCGCCACACGCAGCAGGTAGTGCCCGTCCTCCGGCAGGGTTCCCGCGTCGGTGGTCGTCCCATCCCATTTCACGATCATGCTGTCGGGCACGCGCCCGTCCCACAGCGTCCGCACCGGTGTCCCGTCGTCGTGCGCCAGCGTGACCAGCACGGGCAGCACCGACGTCGTGATCACGCGAGCCGTGAACGATTCCCGTCGGGGGCGCAGCTCCATGGATGCTGGTACTTGGACGGTGAGCACCTTGGTCGCGCGGCGCACCTCCTCGAACAGATTGGTGACCTGCGGCGGAAAGATGAGCTCGTCCGGCCGGTAGCGGGGATCGAGCCGTACCAGCTCGCGGAAGGAGCCGGCCGCGGAGTCCCGCTCCTGCTGGAACAGCTCGGTCGCAGCGAGATAGGAGAGCGCCCGCGCCCGCTGCGAGTCCGCGAGGGCCGTGGGCGCCCGGCGCGCCAGGCTCTCGCGCAACAGGGCCACCGCGGCATCGTACTCGAGCTTCTGATAGGCCCGCACGCCCTGCTCCAGCAGGTCGGTGGCCGTCTGCGCCGCCAGGCGGGGCGCGGCGGTAAGGACGACCATGAGGACGACGAGGGTTCGCGACACGGCTAGCGCTCCACCAGGGTGATGTCGGTGATCCGCAGGCGCTGCCCGGGGGCCAACTCGACCAGCCGCTCATAGGGACGGAACCCGTCGCGCTCGACCCGCAGGCGGTGCGATCCGGATGACACCTGCAGATCGATTTGCGGCGTGTTGCCCACCGGCTGACCGTCGACGTATACACTCCCCCAGGGAACCGAGTTGACCGACAGCAGCGCCGGCTCCGCGGGCCGCTCGACCCGCCGCTCGACCCGGCGTGGCGGTGGCGCCGGTGCCGCGCGCCGCACCAGGGGTGCCCGCTTGACCGGCGTAGACTCCGGCCGCGGGCGTGCTGTCTCGCGCTGCTGTTGCGGCGGCGGTGTCTCGACTGTCGGGAGGGACGTCGCCGCCGGGGGCTGGCGCTCGACGATCGCCGCGGTGTCGACGCCGCTGCGCGCCGGTGCGGGTGCTGGAGCCGAGTCGGGAGGTATGCTGGCGTCGTAGGTGCTCGGCTGCGAGGCCGGCGCGGACGCCGTACCGAGCCACACAGCACCGCCGCCCAGGACGACGATCAGGCCCGCGGCGACGACGAAACGACCGGTGCGACGCGTTCGGGGAGGCGGCGCCCGCTCCAGCTCCTCGTCTTCCTCCTCCTCGTCGGCGACGATCACGACTGGCGAGCGCGGGCCCCGCTGCGACGTCCCGTCGAACCAGGACGCCGCTGGCGCGGCGGCCGGGGCGGCGGCCGTGGGGCCGCCGAGCGCCGTGACGAAGTCGAGCACGGTCGGAAACCGCTCGGCGGGCCGGCTGCTCAAGGCGCGCCGCAGCGACTGCGAGACGTGGAGGGGGATGTCGCTCCGCGATTCCAGCAACCTCGAGAGCGGAGGCGCGTCGCGCACCGGCGTTCCGGTCAGACACTCGTACGCCAGCGCCGCCAGCGCGTACTGATCGGCTCGCGGTCCGGGCTCGCTCGCTCGGGCTTCGTCGGGCGGAACCTGGAACACTCCCCCGACCATGAAGTCGCTCACCTGCACCCACTCGTTCGCGCCGACGATGACACAGTCGGATCGCAGACCCCCGTGCGCCAGGCCCCGCCGGTGCGCGTGGTCCAGCGCGCTCGCCACCTGCTCCAGGACGCGGACGCAGGTCGGCAGCTCCAGCGGGCCCACCGTCTCCAGGATGCTCTCGAGCGAGCGACCGTCGGCCCGCTTCGTGGCGCACCACACGAAATGCTCGGTACAGCCGAAACGAAACGGTGGGACGATGTGCGAGTGCTCGAGCTTCATGGCCGCTTCGGCCGCGCGTGCGAACCGATCCGCCGCCGGTCCCAGCTGCTGGCGCGCTACGGCCTTGAGCGTCAGCGCGTGATCGGCGCCGTCCCAGGCGAGATACACGATCGGCTCGGGCGACCCTCGCAGCAGCTGCTCGATGCGAAACTCGGCCGACAGCTCGCGTCGCGCGTCGAGCTCTGTGGGCGCGACGTCGGCCTCCTCGGCCACGGCCGTCGACTGCGGCGAGCCGTGCGGGTCCGTCGGCGTGGACCCGCCGGCCGGAGTGGTGCGGCGGCCGCGGGCGGGGGCCGTGGGTTGGGTGGCGTCACCGGCGGCCGCGCGTGCGTCGGGCGAGTAGCCGCACAGCACGCAGGTCCGCGCGCCCTCGGGGATGTCGGCGAGGAAACAGCGGGGACAACGCATTACAGCTTGGTGCCGTTCAGGGTCGCTCCCAGCAGGCTTCCGTCGTGTCCGATCTTGATCGAGATGGTACCGCTGAAGGTGGTCACCGTATTGTTTTGGTCGTCCACGGCCGCGACTCGCACGGGCGGCGCGATCGTCGCACCTGGCGCCGTGTTGGTCGGCTGTCCCACGAACTCGAGCTTCGTGGCCGGGCCCGGAGGTGGCGGCGTCGCTGTGACGTCGAACGGCGCGCTGGTATCGCCCGCGTATGAAGCCGCCGTCGCCGTGAGTGTATACCCCGTGCCGATCTGGTCGATACTTAAGTTAGCGAAGGTCGCGACGCCGTTCACCGCGGCGACTTGCTTCGTGCCGTTCAGCTTCGCAGCCAGCAAGCTTCCGTTGTGGCCGATGGCGACGGTCACGTTCCCCGTGAAGCTCGGCACAACGTTCCCGGCCGAATCGAAAGCCGTGACCTCGACCGGCGGCTGGATGGTGCTGTCCTTCATTGTGCTGTCGGGTTGCATCGTGAACCTGAGTCGGGTCGTCGGGGACCCGGCGGGAGGTGCGTGCCCGCCGCGCGAAGGCTGGAACAGCTTGTCGAAATGACAGCCGAGAGCCACGGTGGCGAGCAGCGCAAAACGCAGTGTCTTCATAGGCTCCCGAGGGTATGCAAGCGTCGCACCGCGTCGACGTCGTCCACGTGGGCGCGTGTAGGGAGATGTCCGGGTGCCCTAGAGGACACGTGCTGCGTCTACGCAACGGCTGTGTCGTCGGCTCAACGCCAGCCGACACCGCCGAAACAGCGCATGTCTTAGACGGCTCGCAGGATGCAGTCGTGAGGCCTATCGATCGTTTTTCCCAGAGGAATCAGATGCGAAATGGTGCACATGGCGGAGCCCCCAATGCCTGTGAACGGTTCACGGCCGGGTTCACCATTCTCCTCGGGGCCTTTGTCGCGCTCCAAGCACGCACCCCGGCCGCCACGGCTGCGCTCGGCGCCGACGGTCTGTTCGCCCTGCTACTCCTCGTGGGCACGCCGCGGCTGCGCCGCGGGCACATTGCCGTGGTCCGCTACCTCGCGGTCGGGCTGCCATTGCTCGGATTCTACTTCCTTTATCTTCAGACGGGATTGCTCGACCCGGCGCGGACGCAGTGGCACGATGCCACGCTCCTCGGACTCCAGAGCCGGGTGCTGCCGCAGGTGCCCTACGTTCCATCGTCGCCCGTTCGGGAATGGCTCGCATTTTCCTACCTGGCGTACGAGCCGATCCTGGTCACCGGTACGGCGGCTCTCTTCGCGCCGGGGACCGGCGGCTCCCAGCGGCGGGCGGGCGACGCCGTGCGCAGGGTCTGCTACACGCTCGCCTGCTGCTTCGTGATCGGTCTGGCGTACCCCGCCATGAGTCCACGCTACGTCACGCCGGAGCTTCAGGTTCGGCACCTGGGAAGCGGGTTCTTCTCGCGGATGGCCATGCTGGCCGGGCGAGACGCCATGGTGCCCGGGACGTCTTTCCCGAGCGCGCATGTCGCCGCCGTGGTGGTGTTGATGTGGGATCTCTGGGCGGCGCGGCGCGGGCTGTTCTGGATCCTCCTGCCCCTCGCCCTGAGCATGACGGCCGGGACGGTGCTGCTGTTCTTTCATTACGTCCCCGATGTCGCCGGAGCCGTCGTGGTAGGGGCAGGGGCCATCGTGTTCGACCGCTGGTGGAACCCCCGAGGACCAGGTCAGGGCAGGACGAGAAAGACGAAGGCTACCGCCGGGTTGCCCCTGCGGTAGCCTTCGAACCGACAGCCGAGCTGTCGGGGCCGTCACTACATCAGGTCAGTCACTGCCGGCGCGGTAGCCGGGAGCGAAAGACCAGGAACGCCACGACAGCAGCTGCGGCGAGCACGGCCCACCAATAATTGGCAAGAAGGTCGCTCATCTGAAATCACCTCTCGCTCTCTGTCTGCAAGTTCACATCTACCCGTAACAACACCACACTCACCGGACGCTCTCACGTCCGGCACTGTTCACTACAACGCAGCCCCTCACGCGGGTTCCCCGTACGGCCGCTGCGCGGCTGCAACAAGGGCGCAAACACGAACGGCCGGCGTCGATCGACGCCGGCCGTCCATGCCCTGACCGACTGGTCCTTACGGCGTTACGTTGGCGAAGTCGATGAAGCTGACGCTGCTCCCGATGTAGGCGGGCTCTGCGCTGAAGGTGATGGTGTACCCGAACCCACCCGGGCACGCAGCCCCGTCGCCGGGGAAAGTCTCACGCCAAGTGGCCTGCAGCACTTCACAGACCGTGTACGTGCCGGCCGGAAGCCCCGAGAATCGATACGTCCCCGCAGCGTCCGTCGTCAACGCGCCCGAGACCGGACCAGTGAGCTGGACGCACCAGCCCTCGAGGCCGCTCCATGGCGCGAAGTCCCGGTACACCTGGCCGTCGATCGCCATGGTTCCACCACCAGCGGGTGCGCTGCCGCACGTCCCTGTCGTGGTCGGAGGCGGAGGAGGCGGCGGAGGCGTCCCCGGGTCCGGGCACTTGTTGATGCTTGCCCCGGGGTGCAGCGCCGCACGCATCGTGCAGTGCGCCGTGTCGTGACCCAGACCCGGATTGTCAGACCCTGAGACGGGTCGCGAGCCGGCGGCCGGCTTGAGGCTGTGCGGGTCGAACGCAGGTCGATCCTGGGCCGCGCTCGCCAAGAAGGGCATAGCCCCCAAGGCGAGAAGGACCACGAGTACTCGGTTCACAGTGTCTCTCCTAGCTCAGTAGGGCTGAGGAGGGGCGCTGCGCCCTCAGCGAACAGTCAGGTGGTGGGTATTTCCCTGGATCCACCCGGCACGACGAAGTTCGCGTAGCCCGGCCTGGGGGGCTGTGTGGCGCATCACGCGGTCGCGTAAGCTCAAGTGCGTCGGGCACTTGCGTGGAGCAAGCCCGGGGCGTGCTTAGCCACGGCCGGCCCTGCCGTCGCCGACCGTGCTACGCTAGGTTGTTCTGCTGCACTTACGGCGGCGTAGCTCAGCTGGTTAGAGCAGCGGAATCATAATCCGCGGGTCGTCGGTTCGAGTCCGACCGCCGCTACTACAGCCCGACCGGGAGCGAGGTGGTGCCGTGTTGCATCGCTTGTCGGGACCCGGCGCACTCGTCGTAACACTCGCTCTCCTCGCGGCCTCGTGCCGCTCGCCCCGCACCCCGGCGTGGCTGGTCGAGCGGGCCCGCCAGGAAACCGAGCTGGCCGCGCGCTCGCACGTACTGCACGACTTCCGGTTCACGGATCGCAGACAGGCCAGCGGCATCACGTTCGAGAACCGGGTCGTCGACGACGCGGGCAAGTCCTACAAGCTGGCGCACTACGACCACGGGAGCGGGGTGTGCGCCGCGGATGTCGATGGCGACGGTCTCCCCGATCTCTATTTCGTGACGCAGCTCGGCACCAACGAGCTGTGGAAGAACATCGGCAACGGTCGCTTCGTGGACGTCACCGCCCGAGCCGGGCTGGCCATGCCGGACGCGATCGCGGTGGGATGCGCGTTCGCCGACATCGACAACGACGGCGACCCCGACCTGTTCGTGACGACCGTGCGCCATGGGAATCGGCTGTTCGAGAACCTGGGCAACGGGACGTTTCGCGACGTCACCGCGCCCGCGGGAGTGGGGTACGTGGGCCACTCCTCCGGCGCGGTGTTTTTCGACTACGACGGCGACGGCCTGCTCGATCTGTTCCTCACCAACGTGGGCGTGTACACCACCAACCAGCTCGGGTCGGGGGGCTACCACATCGCTTTGGAGGACGCCTTCACGGGCCATCTCCACCCTGAGCGCGCCGAAGCGAGCATTCTCTACCGCAACCTGGGCGGCAACCGCTTCAAGGACGTGAGTCGCGAGGTCGGGCTGGTGGACTTGAGCTGGAGCGGCGATGCCACGGCGCTCGACGTGAACGATGACGGGTTCCCCGATCTCTATGTCCTCGACATGCAAGGGCCGAATCACGTCTGGCTCAACGAGGGCGGGAAGCACTTTCGCGACGCGACGGCGCAGTACTTCCCGAAGACTCCCTGGGGCGCGATGGGGGTGAAGGCGTTCGACTTCGATGGGGATGGTCGGCTCGACCTCTTCGTCACCAACATGCACGCGGACATGTGGGTCGACCTCCGGCCCGGCGATTGGGCCGCCGAGGGCCGCAAGGACGACTCTTCGCAGGTATCCGCTGCCTTGTTTCCGGGGGGCAAAGGCGGCCTGATCTTCGGCAACGCGCTGTTCGCAAACCGAGGCGGCGGCCGATTCGAGGAGATTTCCGACTCCGTCGGTGTCGAAACGTATTGGCCGTGGGGGCCGAGCGTGGACGACTTCAACGCCGACGGCTGGGACGACATCTTCATCGCGGCGGGGATGAACTTCCCCTACCGCTACGGGATCAACTCGGTCCTGCTCAACGAGGGAGGACGCCACTTCCTGCCGAGCGAATTCGTGGTGGGGGTCGAGCCACGGCCGCTCGGCACCCAGCAAGTGTGGTTCACCCTGGACTGCAGCGGCGCGGTCCAGCGACACCCCTTGTGTCGCGCCTGTGTCCATCCGGACTCGATGGCGGGGGCGTGTCGAGTGGATGCCGCGGGCCGCCTGTCCATGATGGCCGCGCGCGGCAGCCGCTCCGCGGTGGCACTCGATCTGGACGGCGACGGTGATCTCGACATCGTCACCAACGAGTTCAACGCCGGGCCGCAGGTGCTGGTGAGCGATCTCGCGCAGCGACACCAGGTCCACTTCCTCAAGATCCGGCTGCGCGGCACGCGCTCGAACCGCCAGGGGCTCGGCGCGCAGGTGACCGTTGTGCTGCCCGACGGGCGCCGGCTGCTGAAGGTCTTCGACGGAAAGTCGGGATACCTCTCCCAGAGCGACCTGCCGCTGTATGTCGGCCTTGCGGGCGCGGACCACGCCGCGGCAATCGAAGTGCGCTGGCCGTCGGGTCGACGCCAGAACGTGGCCGGTCCCGTCAAGGCCGGCGAGACCATCGACGTCGTCGAGCCCTAAGGCTGCCGGAGGCTCCCCCAGATGACCGGGCGGATGTCGTGCGAGCGCTCGGCGGCGTACGCCTGCGCCGCGCGCAGCAGGGTCTCGTACTCGGCCCGCCACTCCGCCGGCATGTTGGCGCGAAAGTACGCAGCCGTCATCACGTCGCCTTGGGCGCGCTCGGCCGCGCCGTGGCCCACCGCCGCGACGTCGCCCAGAAAGCACGTCGAGCTCCCGGTGTCCATGACGTTCACCACGCGGCACTCGAAGTGTGCGTAGCAGTCGTCCAGCACCGGCGCCCCGAGGGTGCCGGGCCGGTGTGGGATGCCGGCCAGCTTGTCGCGCGTCCGACCGCTCACGAAGCCGAGGCGGTGGATCAGGTCGAACTGATCATCGCGCAAGAGGTGCAACACGAAACGACCGGTCACGAAGATCAGGTCGTGACTGAAGTTGAACTTGTGGATGTAGACGGACAGCCGCGGCACGGTAGGCGCGATCGAGGCGCGCACGGCGCTGTCGGCAATCATGCCGTTGTCCTGAGCGTCGCGCCGGCACGTGATTGCCACCACCGGTGAGGTCAAGTTGCGCAGCAGCTGATAGATCTGATCGGGCTGCAGCTTTGGCATGGCCCTATTCTCGGCCCCGCGCGCTCGCGCGGCAAGCCGCGGGTCCGCGGTGTCGCGGCCTATCATTTGTATATACTATGGCATGACCCCGTTGCTAGCGCGCTTGCGCGATCACCTCGCCCGCCGTCGCCTCTTCGCCGGGGGGGGAACCGCGGTGGTGGCCGTGTCGGGGGGGCCCGATTCGGTAGCGCTGCTCGACCTGCTGCACGCCCTCGCTCCAGAGCTCGGTCTGTCACTGGTGGTGGCGCACGCGGACCACGGGATGCGGGCGGACAGCGGCACGGTGGGACAGGCGGTCGCGGCGCTCGCGCGGCGATACGGGCTGCCGTTCGAGCTCGGAGAGTTGCGTCTCGGTCCGGACGCCACCGAAACCGTTGCGCGGCGCGCGCGGTACGCGTGGCTGGCCGAGGTGCAGCGCCGCCGCGCGGCGCGCTATCTCGTCACGGCTCACCACCGGGACGATCAGGTCGAGACGATTCTCTTGCGGCTGCTGCGGGGCAGCGCGCCGGCTGGGCTCGCCGGTATGCCGGCCCGCGCACGCGGCGGACTGGTTCGCCCGCTGCTGGCGTTCACCCGTGACGATCTGGTCGAGCACGTCGCCGCGCGGGGCCTCGCGGTCCACGACGATCCCACGAACCGCGACCCCAAGCATCTCCGGAGCTGGGTGCGCACGGTGCTGCTGCCGCTGGTCTGCGCGCGCCTGGGCGCGCGCGCGCGCGAGGACCTGGCGCGCGCCGGCCGGGCGGCGGCGCTCGAGCGGCGCGCGTGGGACCGCGTGCTGCGCTACCTGCCCGATCTCGAGCTGCGGCTGCACGAGGACGGCTTTGACGTTGCCCGGGGGGGGCTGGCGGGCTATGATAACGCATTGGCTGTAGCCGTGTTGCGGGCCGCGGCGCGGCGCGCCGGGTTGGTGCTGGGCCCGCGGCGGGCGCGTCAGCTGGTACGGCTGGCGCAGCGTTCATCGGGGCGGCGTCAGGCGCTCGGTGGCGGGTGGGCGGCGGAGGTGGCGTTCGATCGGCTCCGCGTGCGTTGCCGCACGCGGGAGGGTCGGGAGGTTGGGGAGGTTTGGGAGGTTGTGGAGGTGGTGGCGGGGAACACCGGCGGCCGTGCGCGGTTCGGCACGTTTCGGGTCGAGTGGTCAGCGGAGCCGGCGCCCGCGCACGTCGCGCGCGGAGACTGGACGACGTGGATCGCGGGTGGCGCCTGGGAGGTTCGGCCCCTGCGGCCGGGTGATTCGCTGGTGCCGCTCGGGGGGGTGGGGCATCGGCCGGTGCGGCGCTTGTTGATGGAGGCGCGTGTGTCGCGGAGCGACCGGGCGCAGTACCCGATCGTCGCGCGCGGCCAAACGATTCTTTGGGTCCCTGGTGTCTGCCGGAGTGCTGCCGATCTCCCGCGGCCCGGAACCCCGGCGGTGCGGGTGGATGTTACCAAGCACGGCGAGCCTCAAGCAGACCGGCGGGCGTGAGCTCAAGCGCATCGTCTTCGACGAGCAGACCATTGCGCGCCGGGTCCGCGAGCTGGGTCAGGAGATCACCGTGGCGTACCCCGACGGCGAACTCCTCGTGCTCGGCCTCCTCAAAGGGAGCTTTATCTTCCTGAGCGATCTCGTGCGCCGCATCGAGCGGCCGCTCCAGGTGGACTTCCTGGTGGCCGCGAGCTACGGCGCCGATACGATTTCGAGCGGGAACGTGCGCCTCTTGTACGATCCGGAAACGGAGCTGCGGGGTAAGCACATCCTGTTGGTGGAGGACATCGTGGATACCGGGAAGACGCTCAATCGAATGGTGAGCTTGTTGCGGGAGCGTGCCCCCCGGAGTCTGGAGATTTGTGCGCTGCTTCACAAGCATCTGGCTCAGCACCTCGAGCTCGAGCCGGCGTTCGTCGGGTTCGACGCCCCCCGGGTGTTTCTCGTCGGGTACGGGCTCGATCACGCCGAGAACTTCCGGCACCTTCCCTACGTGGCGAGCCTGACCTGATGGCGAACCGCGTCCCCCCGCCGCGCGAATTCAGCTGGGCCCGCACCCTGCGGACGCTGTCGTTCTGGGCGCTGCTGATCGTGGGCTCGATCTTCCTGGTGCAGTTCGCCTCGAACCGCCGGCAAGAAGCGGTGGAGCTGTCGTACACGCCGCAGTTCACGGAGCAGCTGGACAAGGGAAACGTCGCCGCGGTGGAAATCACCGACCGGGCGCAGGTGAAAGGGGACTTCCGCGCGCCGGTTACGGTCGGCCGGCATACGGCCGAGCACTTCACGATGCTGCTGCCCTTCGAGTCCACCGACGCCTGGGTGAGCACCCTGCGGCAGAAGGGCGTCGATGTGCGGGCCCGCGAGGAGAAGCAGTCGTTCGGCGTGTTTCTCTTCAGCTTCCTGCCGTACTTGTTCATCATCGGCTTGCTGATCTTCATGGTGCGGCAGATGCAGCAGGGAGGAAACCGCGCGTTCGCGTTCGGCAAGTCGAAGGCGAAGCTCCTGGCGGGTGACACCCCGAAGATCACCTTCGCCGACGTGGCCGGCGCCGACGAAGCGAAGCAGGAGCTCGAGGAGATCATCGATTTCCTGAAGGACCCGCAGAAGTTCCAGCGGCTGGGCGGCCGGCTCCCCAAGGGAGCGCTGTTGGTGGGTCCCCCGGGAACGGGGAAGACGCTGCTCGCCAAGGCGGTCGCGGGCGAGGCGGGGCGGCCGTTCTTCTCGATGTCGGGCTCGGACTTCGTCGAGATGTTCGTGGGCGTGGGCGCGTCGCGCGTGCGCGATCTCTTCGAGCAGGGCAAGGCCCACGCGCCCTGTATCATCTTCATCGACGAGATCGACGCCGTGGGGCGGCACCGCGGCGCGGGGCTCGGCGGCGGGCACGACGAGCGCGAGCAGACGCTCAACCAGCTGCTCGTGGAGATGGACGGCTTCGAGTCGAACGACGGCGTCATCCTGCTCGCCGCCACCAACCGTCCCGACATCCTCGATCCGGCGCTGCTGCGCCCCGGTCGGTTCGACCGCCAGATTGTCGTCGACATGCCGGACGTGAAAGGGCGGGAGCAGATCCTGCGCGTCCACACCCGCAAGATTCCGCTCGGCGCGAACGTGAACCTCGAGAGGATCGCCAAAGGCACGCCGGGACTGTCCGGGGCCGAGCTGTCGAACGTCGTGAACGAAGCGGCGCTCCTGGCCGCGCGGCGCAACAAACCCGTCGTCGACATGGACGACCTCGAGGACGCGAAGGACAAGGTCATGCTCGGCCTCGAGCGCAAGAGTATGGTCCTGACCGAGGAAGAACGGAAACTCACCGCGTATCACGAGGCGGGGCACGCGCTCGTGGGACTCACCGTCCCGGGTATCGATCCCATCCACAAAGTCACCATCGTGCCGCGGGGCCGAGCGCTGGGCATCACGTTCTTTCTCCCCGAGAAGGACCGTCGCAACGTCACGAAGCAGTGGCTGCTGGGTCAGCTGGCGATGTCGTACGGCGGGCGCGTGGCCGAGGAGCTGGTGTTCGGCCCCGACAAGGTCACGACCGGCGCGTATTCGGACATCCAGCAGGCCACCGAGATGGCCCGCCGCATGGTGACGCAGTTCGGGATGAGCGACGTCGTAGGGCCGATCGCCGTGGGCGACCGGGAAGCCGAGATCTTCCTGGGGCGGGAAGTGGTGCAGCGCCGCGAGGTCTCGGAGCGTACCGCCGAGCTGGTGGACACCGAGCTGAAGCGCCTGCTCGGCGAAGCGTACGAGCACGCGAGGGACATCCTCACCAAGCACCGCGACCAGCTCGACCGGCTCGCGGCCGCCCTGCTCGAGCGGGAGACGCTCGACCGCGAGGAGGTCGATCTCGTCGTCGCCGGGAAGCCGTTGCCGCCCGTCGCACCGGCGTCGACGCCGCCTGCCGCGGCGTCGCCCGAAGGAGCGGCGCGGGACAAGTCGGCCGCCACCCGCGGGCCGGTGCTGGGGAGCCCGCCTCCCGAACCCGCCGGGGCGTGAGCCCCGGAGGCCCGCCGCACGCCCCAAGAACCGACGATTTGATGTGGGTCCGCTCCGGCTCGTCGTGCGCTTGCCGGAGGTGTTAGGATTGGGGCCATGGAAGCGAAGAACGCGGACCTCGCCGCGCTGCGCATCAACCGCTCCCCCGAGCCCACGGCCGGGCCGTCGCCCCGCCGCGCGCGGCGCTGGCTCGCGATCGGACTGCCCGCCGCCATGATGGTCGTCGCGGCGGCCGTCGTGCTCGCCGGCGGCGCGCTCAGCCCCGCGCTCCCGGTGCATCTCACGCCCGCGACCATGGTGTCGCCGGTGCAGGCGGGCGCGGTCCTCGTCGCCAGCGGCTACGTCGTGGCTCAGCGCAAGGCCGCCGTCGCCTCCAAGGGCACGGGCCGGCTCGTCTACCTCGGGGCCGTCGAGGGCGATCGGGTACGGGCCGGCCAGGTGATCGCCCGCATCGAGGACGCCGACGTCAAGGCCCAGCTCGCCCAGGCCCAGGCCAACGTCCAGCTCAGCCGTGCCGAGCTGCACGACGCGGAGCGGTCGCTCGCGCGGGAGCGGCTGCTCGGCGACAGCGGGTTCTCGTCGCAGGCGAGCTTCGACGCCGCGGAGGCCCGCTACCAGCGCGTGAAGGCGGGCATCGCGGCCGCGGAGGCGGCGGTCGACGCCGCGCAGGTGGCGCTCGAGAATACCGTCATTCGCGCGCCCTTCGACGGCACGGTCCTGACGAAGAACGCCGACGTGGGGGAGGTGGTGGCGCCGCTCGCCGCGAGCGCGTTTTCCAAGAGCGCCGTGGTGACGGTGGCCGACCTGCGCTCGCTTCAGGTCGAGGCCGACGTGGCCGAATCGAACCTCGAGGCCATCAGCCCCGACCAGCCGTGCGAGATCGTGCTGGACGCGTATCCCGACGTGCGCTACCCGGGCGTCGTGGCCAAGATCGTGCCGACCGCGGACCGCGCCAAAGCGACGGTGCAGGTGAAGGTCGCCTTCCGCTCCTACGACGCGCGGGTGCTGCCGGAGATGAGCGCCAAGGTCCATTTCCTGCCGCGCCCGTCGCGCGTGGCCGTGGACACCCAGCCGGTCCTCGTGGTGCCGGGCACCGCGGTGACGGAGCGAAACGGGCGCTCCGTCGTCTTCGTCGTGGAGCGGGGCCGGGCGGTGGAGGTGCCGGTGGTGGCGGGCCGGAAGGTCGGCTCGTCCGTCGCCATCCGCGAGGGATTGCGTCCCGGGCTTCAGGTGGTCGACAGCGTCAGCGCCCGCCTGCGCGGCGGCGCCAAAGTCACCGTGCAGTAGAGGAGCACATGCCCAACTCGATCGTGCAGGTCCGCGGGGTTTCGAAGTCCTATCGGCGCGACAGCATGGCGATTCCCGTGTTGCACGACATCTCGCTCGACGTCCCCGAGGGGGAGTTCCTCGGCTTGATGGGCCCGTCCGGGTCCGGCAAGACCACCCTGCTCAACCTGATCGCGGGCATCGATCGCCCCGACGTGGGGTCGGTGGCGGTCGCGGGCACGGACGTCACCACGCTGAGCGAATCGCAGGCCGCCCGCTGGCGCGCCACGCACATCGGGTTCGTGTTCCAGTTCTACAACTTGATCCCCGTGCTCACGGCCTTCGAGAACGTCGAGCTGCCGCTCCTCCTGACGTCGCTCTCCAAGGGAGAGCGGAAAAAGCACGTCGAGACGGCGCTCACGCTCGTCGGCCTGGCCGACCGGATGCGCCACTATCCGCGCCAGCTTTCCGGCGGCCAGGAGCAGCGGGTCGCGATCGCGCGGGCCATCGCCACCGATCCGACGATCCTCGTGGCCGACGAGCCGACGGGGGACCTCGACCGCAAGTCCGCCGAGGAGGTGCTGACGCTGCTCGAGCGGCTCAATCGGGAGTTCAAGAAGACCATCGTGATGGTGACGCACGACCCGCACGCCGCCGAGCGCGCGCATCTCGTACGCCATTTGGACAAGGGCGAGCTGCAATGAGGGCCCGGCCGTGAAGCTCCTGCGACTCGTTTTCAAGAACCTCTTCCGGCATCGCCTGCGCACGGCGCTCACCATCGTCGGGATCGCGACGGCGGTGATGGCGTTCGGCTTGATCCGCACGATCGTGGGCGCGTGGAACGCCGGCGTCACGGGCGCCGCCGCCAATCGCATGATCACCCGCCACCGGGTGTCGCTGATCTTCCCGATCCCGCTCCCCTACAAAGGGGAGATCGCCCGGGTCCCGGGCGTCACGGCCGTCTCGTGGGCCAACTGGTTCGGGGGCGTCTACGGCGACCCGAACGATTTCAAGAACTTCTGGCCGCGCTTCGCGGTCGACCCGGATAACTACTTCGACCTCTATCCCGAGTTCCAGCTCTCGCCGGACCAGCTGGCCGCGTTCAAGAAGGAGCGCAACGCCTGCGTCATCGGCCGCAAGCTGGCGCAGCAGCACGGTTTCAAACTCGGCGACGTCATCACCATGGAAGGCGACATCTTTCCCGGACGCTGGCAGTGGGTCGTACGCGGCATCTACACCGGGCGCGACCCCTCGACG
>QHUT01000163.1 GCA_003222055.1 Gemmatimonadota bacterium | reverse complement strand
GCATCGTCCAGTCGCCGCTGCGCAAGCCGGCTTCCACGTGACCGACGCGCACACCGAGTTTGGCCGCCACGAGCGCGGCGGCGAGCGTGGAGTTCACATCGCCGTAGACCAGGAGCAGGTCCGGCCGGAGCTCGACCAGGATGGGCTCGAGTCGCTGCATCACGTCGGCGGTCTGCCGCGCGTGCGACCCTGACCCGACCCCCAGATGATAGTCGGGCACCGGGATCCACAGCTCCTCAAAGAACGCGTCGGACATCCCGCGATCGTAATGCTGTCCCGTGTGAACGATCACGTGCTCGACGCCTCGCGCCACCAGCTCCCGATCCACCGGTGCGAGCTTCATGAAGTTGGGGCGTGCGCCCACGACGGAGAGAACGCGCATACTCTCGTCAATGAATGTGTGTGGCGATCAGGATCGCGGCGGGGATTCCCGCCAGGATCCCGAGGATCCGGAACGTCGATTCGCTGTCGTGCCGCCGCGGCACGAAGATCTGGTCGCCCGAACGCAATCCCATCCCGTCGACCGTCGCGCCCCGCGCGATCGCCTCCTGCAGATCACTGCCACTCACACCGTCCCGGCCGATCCGGTCGATGCGCGTGCCGGTGAATTTCGCCTCCTTCGTGGGCCCCCCGGCCGCCATCAAGGCATCCGACACCGGGGCGTCGGCCGCGACCGGGTAGAACCCGGGGTGCTCCACTTCGCCCAGCACCGACAGCCGCACCAGCACCTTGGCGTGGACGACCGGATCTTTCATGTAGCGTTTGAGCTGCTGCGTGAGGTACGGCTCGACCTGCGCGCGCCGCACCCCGGCGAGCGGGATCGGACCGATCACCGGCAGCATCAGCGCGGGCCCCGCGCCGACCGTGAACGCGTGGGTGAATTGGCTGTCGCCTTCCACCTCCAGGAGGATCTGATCGTTGATCTGGAAGTCGCTGGTCGCGGCCCCCGTCGCCGTCTGCGCGGCCGCGGGACCCGCCAGCAGCATGAGCGCCGCAAGGCGCACCATCGTGTTCGCTGTCATGATCTCACTCGACCGTTACGCTTTTCGCCAGGTTGCGCGGCCGATCCACGTCGCAGCCGCGCAGCACGGCGATGTGATACGCCAGGAGCTGGAGCGGAATGACCGTCAGCACCGGTGCCAAGAGCGGTGAGCTCGCCGGCACCGCGATCTGGTGGTCCACGAGCCGCCCGAGATCACCGTTGCCCTCGCTCGTGATCGCGATGATCCTGCCGCCCCGTGCCTTCACTTCCTGCATGTTGGACACCACCTTGGGATAGACCGAGTCCTTCGGCGCGAGGCAGACGACCGGCATGTTCTCGTCGATCAGCGCGATGGGCCCGTGCTTCATCTCGGCCGCGGGGTAGCCCTCGGCGTGGATGTAGGAAATCTCTTTCAGCTTGAGGGCGCCCTCGAGCGCCACCGGGAAGTTCACGCCGCGTCCAAGATACAGGGCGTTGCGTGCGTCGGCATGGCGCTCGGCAAGCGCCCGGACTTGTGACTCCACTTGCAGCGCCCGCGCCACGAGATCCGGCAGGCCCAGCAGCTCCGTGACCATCACACGCCCCTCGTCCACGGACAGGCCGCGCTGCCGTCCCAGCCACAGACCCAGCAGCAGCAAGGCGACCACCTGGGCCGTGAACGCCTTAGTAGACGCGACGCCGATCTCCGGGCCGGCGTGCAGGTAGATGCCCCCGTCCGCCTCCCGCGCGATCGTAGAGCCGACCACGTTGACCAGACCGATCACGGTCGAGCCCGCCGCCTTGGCGGCGCGCAGGGCCTCCAGGGTGTCGGCCGTCTCGCCGGACTGCGAAATGGCGATCGTCAGCGTGCCCGGAATCCGGAGCTCGCGCCGGTACCGGTACTCCGACGCGTACTCCACCGACACCGGGATCTCGCTGAGTTCCTCCAGGATGTGACGACCCACCAGCCCGGCGTGCCACGACGTGCCGCACGCCACGATCACGATGCGGCGGATCCGGCTGCACTGGGCGGGCGTCAGGTTCAGTCCGTTCAGGCGAGCCGTCCCCTCGCCGGCGAGCAACCGTCCGCGCAGCGTGCTGCGCACCGTCTCGGCCTGCTCGCAGATCTCCTTCAGCATGAAGTGCGGATAGCCGCCCAGCGCGATGGCGTCGAGATCCCATTCGATGTCGTCCACTGCCCGATCCTGCTCCTGGGCGTGACGGTCGAGCACGCGATATCCGGCCCGCGTCACCACCGCGACGTCGCCGTCGTTAAGATAGACCACCGATCGCGTGTGGGCGAGCACGGCGCTCGCATCGGAGGCCACCAGAAACTCGCCGTCCCCGACCCCGAGCAGCACCGGCGAGCCGCGCCGCGCGACCACGATCTTTCCCGGATCCGTTTGGGAGACGACCGCGATCCCGTAGGTCCCCTCGACGTGGTCCAAGGCGGCGATGACGCGCTCCTCGAGCGTCTCGCCCGCGGACTCTTCGATCAAGTGCGCCAGCGTTTCCGTGTCGGTCTCAGTCACGAAGCGGTGGCCCGCCCGCTCCAGGCGGGTGCGCAGCACGTCGGCGTTTTCGATGATCCCGTTGTGGACCAGAGCCAGCGTGCCGCCGCAGTCGCTGTGCGGGTGAGCGTTGCGCTCGGTCGGCGCCCCGTGCGTGGCCCAGCGCGTGTGGCCGATGCCGCAGCTGCCGTGCACGGGCGCCTCCGCCAGAAGGCCCCGCAGGCGCGTGATCCGTCCCGCGAGCTTGCGCGTCTGCACCCCGCCGTTCAGGACCGCAACCCCGGCGGAGTCATAGCCGCGATATTCCAGCCGGCTCAAACCCTCCACCAGAACCGGCGTCGCTTCCCGCGGCCCCACGTACCCTACGATTCCGCACATCGGTTCACGCGTCCTTTGCCTTGAGTTCGAGCAGCGGCTTCCCGGTAATCGCGAGGCCGAACCGGGCGAGCTGGGCAAGCCTACTCTCGGCGACACTCCGATCGTCGCCGGTCCGGCAAACGGGGCCGGGCTGCGTGCGCCGGCCGCACGGTGGCCCTTTGCGTCGGACGCGGCGGATGCTCGCGATCCTCACAGCACGCTCGTGCGATTCACGTCCAATCCGCTCACTTCAAGTTTGAGGCCCCGCCGCGTTCCGTCGCTTCACCGACCCTGCTACCGATCACCCGCACAATGGGTTAGCCATGGTGCGTCTGGCTCGGCGGCGCCGCGCTGCGACGTCGCGTGCGTTGCGCACGCGCGGCAGGCCCGCCGCGTCGCGGCCGCGCTTTCCTGGCCGCTGCGGTGCCGGATGGCCCACGCACGGCGGCCCCGTGTTTGCAGTTAGCATCGGTGCCCAACGGGTCATCCCGACCCCGGTTCGCGGGGAGCGACACATGAGCGAGCGAATGCCACAAGGCGGATTGCCGCTGGTCCTACTCGGCGGTGACGGCCAGGAAGCCACGCGATGGCTGAAGAGCCTGCTGGAGGGCGGCGGTTATGCCGTGCTCCAGGAGCGATCGGCTCAGCACGTCCTCGAACGCGCGCGCAGCACGGAGCCGGACCTCATCATCGTCGACGCCGAGCTCCCCGACATGCCCGGCGCCGACCTGTGTCGCACGCTTCGCACGGACCCCCGGGTCTCGAGCAGCACACCAATCCTTCTCGCCGTGCGCGAACCTGCCAGCCGGGCCCAGCGGCTCGCCGCGCTGCGCGCCGGAGCGTGGGAATGCATCACACCACCGCACGACGCCGACGAGATCCTTCTGAAGCTCGGGGCCTACGTCCGCGCCAAGCTCGATGCAGATCGCGCGCGGGCCGAGGGATTGTTGGATGCCGTCACCGGACTATACAACCGGCAGGGCCTCGCCCGCCGCGCACGGGAACTCGGGTCGCAGGCGTTCCGCGAGCACGGGCCGCTGGCCTGCGTGGTGCTCGCCGTCGACCTCGAGACGCAGGAACTCGCCCCGAATCAGCAGGGGAGCGGTGTCGTGGGGCGATGCGTGCAGGCACTGAAGACCTCGGCGCGGCTGTCGGACGTGATCGGGCGCTTGAGTCCCACGGAGTTCGCCGTGCTGGCTCCAGGAACGGACGCGGGAGGGGCGCGTCGGCTCGCCGAGCGGCTGGCGAGCTCGGTGTCGGGTCCGAGCACCACGGGGGAGCCGGCCGCGGCCGGTGCCACGCCCTCGCCCCGGGTCCGCTGCGGCTACGAGGCGGTTGCCAATGTCGGGTATGCGCCGATCGAGCCGGTTGACCTATTGGTCCGGGCCGCGGCCGCCGTCCGCACCGGAAAGACGGATTCCGGTAGTTGGCTACGCCGCTTCGACGAAGGGATTGGTACCCCCGCGCCTTAGACCGGCACCCGCGGGCTTCCGCTGTTCTCGTCCATCGCCTCGTATCCCGGCAGATAATACGAATAGTACCGGTAGGCTCCGCCCGCTGGGACGTCGTTGAGCACCGCTCCGAGCATGCGCACGGGCAGCCGCTGCAGCACCTCCAGTTTCGCCGCGGCCACGTCGCGGTGGCTGTACCCGGTGCGCAACACCAGCGCGAGGGTCCCGGTCAGCGTGCTGAGTATCAGGGGATCCACTCCCGCGGCGAGCGGCGGGCTGTCGATCAATACCACGTCATAGCTGCCGCGCAGCCCGTTGACGAGGGACGTCATCGCCGGCGAGCCGAGCAGCTCGGGCGCGTTGTACGCGCGCGTCCCGCAACCGATGAGCGAGAGTGCCGGGAATTGCGTCGCCTGCACGATGACGTCCAGCTGTGCTTCGCCGCGCAGGAAGTCGCTCAGCCCGGGCCGGCGGCGCACGCTCAGCCGGCGATGCAGCACGCCACGCCGGATGTCCGCGTCGATCAGCAGGGTGCGGTGCCCACCGTCGGCGAAGGTGTGCGCCAGGTTCGCCGAGATGAACGACTTGCCGTCCCCCGCCCCCGGACTCGTGATCGTCACGAGCAGCGGGGCACGGCCGCCGTGGGCATAGACGAGGTTCAGGCACACGCCACGCAGGGCTTCCACGACCTCGTTGACGTCGTCGGGGACGCGGGCGCCGCTTCCGCGACCGCCCCGCGGCAGGTTGCGGAGATGGGGTACGGCACCGAGGATCGGGATCCCCAATCCGCGCGACACCTGGTCGGGATAGCGAAGCTTGGGGTCGATCCGATCGAGCACGACGGCCCCGCACAGCCCCAGCGCCAGGCTGGCGGCGAATCCCAGGAACACGACGCGCGGGGCCGTGTTCCGCACCGGGTCCTGCGGCACGACCGCGTGATCGAGGATGCGCGCGTCGGGGACGGCGCTCTCCTCGGCCAGCCGTGCCTCGTCGTAGTTCTTTTGCAGGCTGGTGAAGAGATTCTCCGCCAGCGTCACCTGGCGCTGCAGCCGGGCCTCGTCGATGGCGCGCGGCGGTACCGCCTGGATGCTCCGCGTGTCCTCCGCAACACGGCGCCCCAGCTCCGCTTCGCGTCCCGAGAGTTCGGCGAGGAGCCGGCGCGCCAGGGTGGGGATCGTTTGCCGCTCAAGCGTGGCGACATCACTCAAGCGCCGCTGCACCAGGGGGTACTGGTCCGAATACTTGTAACGCAGGGCCCGGAGCTCCGCCTGCTT
>QHUT01000162.1 GCA_003222055.1 Gemmatimonadota bacterium | reverse complement strand
ACTGGAATCCGCCGAGCTTCGATCCCCGGACGGGACTGTTGTATGTCGTGCTGCGCGAGATCTACGCGATGTATTACCTGACGAACAAGGATCCTCGCATGCTCGTGGGGCTGGGAGGCAGCGAGCAGGACGTCGTGGGATCGCTCGGCACGTCCATCGTCGCGATCGATTACCAGACAGGCAAGCTCGCTTGGAAATACCGGCTCACCGGCGGCAGTGGCACCGGGTTGCTCACGACGGCGGGCGGTCTGCTGTTCGCCAACGACGGATCCGGGAGCCTGGTTGCCTTTGGCCTGCGGGGGAGGCGGTCCCCGGCGCCGCTCTGGCATGCCCAGATCGGCTCGATCGAAAACGCTCCGGAGACTTACACCGTGGACGGTCGGCAGTATGTGCTCGTGACCGCGGAGGGGACGCTGTATGCATTTTACCTGCAATAGCGTTCTGCCGCTCGTCCTGCTGCTGCTCGCCGCCTGCAGGGAAACCCTGACGGACAACAACGCGCCGAACCCCCAGTCGGTGGCCGTGCTGACGCAGCACAACGACAACACCCGGTCCGGCTGGAACGACAACGAAGCCGCGCTGACCACCAGCAATGTCAACGTGCAGCAGTTCGGCGCAGTGTTCACGCTGCCCGTGGACGACCAGGTGTATGCCCAGCCGTTGGTCGTTGGCCATGTCTCCGTCGGCGGCGGCGACCATAACGTCGTCTACATCGCCACGGTCAACAACACGCTGTATGCCTACGACGGCGACAACGGCCGACTGTACTGGCAAAGAGGCTTTACTGCACCGGGCATGCGGCCGCCGACACGGACCGACATGACGGGGGCCTGTGGTGGCTCGTATCAGGATTTCAGCGGCAATATCGGGATCGTAGGGACCCCGGTGATCGATGCAGCGAGGGGGACGATGTATTTCGTTGCGCGCAGCACCACGGGCACCACATTCGTCCAGCACCTGCATGCCGTGAACATCGTCGACGGGAGTGAGATTGCCGGCAGTCCTACAGCAATCACCCCCACCTACAGCGGGAACGGAGACGGCAGCGTCACCGGCGTGATTGCATTCGATGCCCAGCGGCAGAACCAGCGTCAGGGATTGACGCTGCTCAACGGCGTCGTGTACGTGACGTTTTCATCCCACTGCGATTGGGGGCCGTATCATGGGTGGATATTGGGATACGACGCCGCGACGTTGCAGCAGCGGGTTGTCTACAATGCCACGCCCAACGGATACGGCGGAGGCCTGTGGGAAAGCGGAACCGGCATGGCCGCTGATGCGGCGGGCAACCTGTATGTGGTGGTGGGCAACGGAACGGTGGGGGACAGCGGTGATCCGACCAGCCCGACGAATCGCGCCGAAAGCGCCCTGAAGCTCACCCCGGCTGGGTCGACCATGCAGGTGGCGAGCTACTTCACTCCCTACGATTACCAGTACCTCAATGACAATGACCTGGATTACGGATCGATGGGTGGGTTCCTGATTCCCAATTCAGGTTACTACCTGACCGGGGCCAAGGACGGGACGCTGTACCTGTTGAATAAGGATGCCATGGGCGGGTACATGCCGTCCTCCAACCAGGTGCAACAATTCGTCCCGTTGGGCGTCAATGCCAACATGCATTGCCAGGCCGCATACTACAAAGGAAGCTCGAAGGAATTCATCTACGTGTGGTCCGAGAACGATCCGTTGCGTGCCATCCCGTTCGACCGCGCCGGCAACCTGCTGGACCCACAGGGCCAGGTTGTTTCCAGCGTCGGACCGACCGGGCAAAGCGGGGCGGTCCTATCGGTTTCATCCAACGGCTCCAAAGACGGCACGGGCATTGTGTGGGCGTCATACGCAGTCAGCGGTGACGCGGAGCATGCCGTGAGCCCCGGCATTCTCAGGGCGTTTGACGCGAACGACGTCACCCAAGAGCTGTGGAACAATCGTCAGAATTTTTCGCGCGACGGGGCGGGCTATTACGCGAAATTCTCGGCTCCGACGATCGCCAACGGACACGTGTACCTGCCGACCTTCTCCAACCAGGTCGTCGTGTACGGATTGCGCTGACAGGGCGAATGCTCCCGCCGGATCAACCGGGCGTTTGACGCTGACCGGTTGCCGCGGCCTTCTCGATCGCGTCCAGCATCCGATGGCGCGTCACCGCGTCGTCGAACGTGGGGCAGAGATGCGTTCCCTCGCGATAGTCGCGGGCGAACCGCGCGTACGCCTGGACGACGTTGGTGGACGGGCCGTGCAGCGGCGAGAACCGGTACTGCTGCGGCACGGGAAGGACCTCGAGCGAGGCCTGCGCCCCGTTGCCGCCACGTAGGGTCATCTCGAAGATCTGGGCCTGGCCGCCATCAGCCGTAACCTGCAGATCGCCCTCGGTGCCGTTGATCTCCCACAGCAGGTTTGTGCCGCGCGAACGCCCGCCGCGATAGTGAATCGCGAGCGCGGCGCCGCCCTCGAGCAGTCCCGCGACGCACACCTGATCGTCCGCGTGCATCGGCCTGTTCTCTCCCGTATCCGCGATCGTGAATGACTTTCGGCGCATGGTCATCGTGGCCGAGAGCTCTCGGACCTCGCCGAGGCAGTAGCACAACGCGTCCGCCGCGTGGCCGAGCGCGATCGACAGCATCGTCGCGCCGTTCTTTCTGTCGTTGAGGTACGCGTTGTACGGCTCCACCGTCGGTCCCCAACCCATGCCCGAGCCGATCAGCGTCGTGGACAGCACCTCCCCGACGTACCCTTGCCGGACCAGGTCGCGCACGTAGAGCACCGACGGTGCAGCGCGTGCCTGCAACCCCGCCACAGCGAGGACGCCCTGCTGCTTGGCCAGGGCGGCCAGCTGCTCCGCCTCCTGTAAGCCGTTGCCGAGCGGCCATTCGCAATACACGGCCTTCCCGGCCCCGAGCGCCGCAGTCGCCAGCTCGAAGTGATGCGGCACCTTCACGGTGATGGCGACGACGTCGACGTCGGCGCTGTTCACGAGGTCGTGGGTGTTGTCGAACGCGAGAGGCACTCGGAAGCGCCTGCTTGCGGCCTCGGCGGATTCGCGCCGGCTGGTGGACAGCGCCGTGATCTCGAAGTCATCCGGGAGCGACTTCAAAGCGGGGATGTGCGCCTGCGCTGCCCAGCCGCGATCCGGATTAGCACCGATGATGCCGACGCGAATTCTCTTGCTCATGATGCCTTGTTGAACATGTAGCGAGCGATCTTCCAGCCGCCCGGTCCCCGCGCGAAAATGAAGAGTTCCCGGTTCGCCTCGGGCCCGCTCGCTCCTGTGGCCACCACGGTGGCCGTGCCCGCCGAGTGGGTCCGCGCGTACGCGACATCGCCCTTCACCGTCAGCTCGTCGACGGTGAAGTGGATCGCGATACGGATGTTCGCAAAGACCGCGTCGTACGCGCCGCGGACCGCCGACCTGCCGGACGCCGTCGGGAAGCCAGCGGGCATGAAGACGCCGTCCTCGGCGTAGAGCTGTTCGATTCGGGCCCCGTCCCCGGCATTCAGGGACGTTTCGTAGGTGGCCAATAACGTGCGCAGCTGTTGTTCAGCAGGAGACATGACAACCTCCAAACGGCCCTTCGGGATGAAAGCCAGGAGCGCGAACGGCAGCAGCAGTGCGGGGAAGCGAGAGCGATAGGTCATGTGAGGTCCGAGGGTTGGGGTGGTGCGAAGGCGACCAGCAGGTCGCGGAGGGCGGTGAGTCGAGTACGACCGAGAGACCCTAGGCTCTGCTTCGCGGCTTCGGCGACGTCGCCATCGAGACGACGCAGCAGGGCCTTTCCCGCGGCGGTGATCCGATTGGTGCTGCGACGGCGATCGTCGGAATCGGTGCCGCGCACGACGAGTCCGGCGCGAGCGAGACCCGACATCAGGCGCGTGAGATCGGAATCGCGCGTCACCATCCGCGCGGCGATCTCGGTGCAGGAGAGTCCGCCCCGTCCCGCCGCGCGGAGAATGCGCAGGACGTTGTATTGCGACGGCGAGAGCCCGGCGGCGGCGGCCACCGCGTTGGATCGTTCTGCCGCCAGCCATGCCGCCCGGACCAGCGCGATCAGCACCTCCTCTTCCAGCGAATCGCGAATCGCCATTGCGGCGGCGGGCGTGGGAACCGACATGGGTGATAATTACTCCTCGCGAGGAGTATTTGTCAAGCCCTTCGGCTCGCCGTTCGAGCGCGCGTGAGAAACCTTGGGAACAAAGAAGGATTCGCTGAATGCGGATCTTCATGTCACCCGCAACACGCCGCCGACGTTCTTGCTGCACGCCGAAAACGACAACGTGGACGGCCCCAGCAACTCGCTGAGTTACTACTCGGCGCTGAAGGACGCTGGGGTACCGACGGAATTGCACATGTACGCGGAGGGGCGCCATGCATTCGGGCTGCGCGAGGAGATCTTAATGCACGAGCTGCTGCACCGCGCGATCCGCCTCGCGAATCGAGTTGCGGTGATCGCTCGCGCCCGCGAGATCGGTATTCGCGAAAGCGATGCGACCGTGCGGACGATGCCGCAGGATGTCCCTCGGCGCCGGCTTGCCGTTGACGCCGAAAAAGAAGCCTGGCTGCGGATTCACGTACGCGTGGCCCCAGCGATTGAGAATGATTCCCGCGATATCCCGGCGTGGATCGAACCCGCCCGCCGCGAACATGTCCGCCATCTGCTCCCGGAACGCGCGCTCGTACTGCGCGAACGAAGTGCCGAGCAGCGTGGCGCGCCCACGAGCTCCTTGCTCGGCGATCGAGAGCCCAGGTTGTGCGAATAGCACCTTGATGGTCAGCACCGTTGGTGAGTCGGGACCGATGGTCGGATTCTCCTTGCCGACCAACGCCATTTTGCGCACCGAAAGATAGTCGCCGAGTCCTCCGAACCAGCGACAGCCGGACATTCCCATTTTGTAGAGGAAGCGCCAGTTGCGAACCGCGATGTTCGTCATCAGGCACGGCGATCGATAGAACTGCGCGTACGCTTCGCGATGGCTGGCGGGAAGGTCATGCACGATATGCTGCGCGGTCCAGCTGCCGCCCGCCATGACGACGGAGCGCGCTTTGACCGTGAAGAGCTGACCGCCTTTGACGTAGGTGATGACAACGTGCGGCGCGTTGGCCGGATCGCCCGCGTGCTCGACGTGGACGACGGTGGCGTTGAGCCGAAGTCGTGTCGATTGGCCTGCCCGATCGAGCGCGCGGAAGTTCACGAAATTCTGCCAGACTGCATCGACGGTGCGTGGACCGGCGAAGGCGTCGGGAATGAGCGTCTTCACCATCAGTCGCGCGAATCCGCCGTTGCCGTCGGGGAACATCTGGTCGCCGAGCTCGT
>QHUT01000161.1 GCA_003222055.1 Gemmatimonadota bacterium | reverse complement strand
CACCATCGCCCACGTGTCGCGCTGGCAGTAGTCGAGCAAGTCCTGGCGCACGCGATCGCGCTCGTGCCGAGGAATCTTGTCCGCCACGAACAGCAGCCGGGCGATCTCTACACTCGCCACCCGGCCGTCCACGATCACGAGATCGTCGTAGGTCAGCTCGGGCACGAGGGGCGTGAGGATGTACTTCAAACTGAAGCTGCCCCGGAAGTCGGGGTGGTACACGCAGTTCTTCACGACCGGGTGCAGATCGATGAGCTTCGCCTCGAGCGCCGCGAGCTCGGCGGCGAGCTCGGGCACCGCCTGTTGCAGCTCCCGAATGCGGGTCTTCTCGAACGGCGTGTACATCACGACCCGCTCGGCATTCGCGGTGGCGCGCGCCATCGCGGCGGCGAGCTTGGGGCGCGCGTCGTCCGGTCCTTCCGCGAGGAACGCCGCGTGCGTGTACGTGCCGTCCGGCTGCCGCTCGTGATAGCTGAACTGGGCGGCGGCCTGCTGCCACGGGCCCATGCCGGGCCACACGGGGATGGCGCGGGCGATCGTCTCGAAGTCGAGGAAGCCCAACCGGGCCGGGGCCATGAAGGGCTGGAGCTCGTGCGCGAGCGTGCGCTCGACGATGATCCGGTTCTCGGCCATTGCCTTGAGCTGGCGGCGCTGGGTGAAGTTGAGCTTCTCCTTGGCCGGCAGGTCGGCGATGCTGGTGATTCCGCGCGCGAGGTAGGCCGCGGTCCGCTTGGGCCCGACCCCGGCCAGGTTGCGAATATGGTCCGGCGTGTCGGGCCAGCAACGGCGGATGAACGGGCATTCCCGCGGCTCGAAACAGTGCAGGCCGACCGGGACATCGGGGAGGGGCCCGGCGAGCATCTCCCGCTGGCGCCTGATCTCGTCCGGGACCTGGGGGAGGAACGCCGCAACCCGAGCGGTGACGTCGGTCCGGGCGAACAGGTCGCCCGAGGCGGGGTGCCGAAACTCCTTGTTCAGGTGCAGCACGGCGGCGGCCCTGATCTGCACGCCGCACGCCGCGGCGACTCGCGCCTGGATGGCGACGTCCGGGACATGCTCGTCCTTCTGCGAGGTGGATGATTTGACCTCGGTGAGGTGGTACCCGTCGCTCTGCTTTTCCAGGACGTCGATCGCGACGAAGGTGTCGTCGGCGATGAACGTCGCCTCGAAGATCGCCGGCGCGCCCGCGTCGAGCGCTGCTTGCGTGGCGGCGACGCGCGCGGCGCCGGCGTGGTGCGGCAGATCGATCAGCACGCCGCCCGGGTAGCGCGCCCGAGCCGCTTCGCCCACCTGGCGGCCCTGATCGAAGAGATCTTGCAGGACCTTGTCGGGCTGGAGCTCGACGGCGTCGGGCTCGTGCACCTCCCACCAGAGCTTCTTGTGGCACTGGAGGCCGGAGGTGAAGCGGGACTTGGAGAGGCGGGCGGCCTTGGTGGTCATAGGGCGAAGGGTAGCGAGGTGGTGTGACAGCGGCCAGCGCGTCGAGCCGCTCGACGTAGACTCTTGTTCGTCCCGCTCTCGGAGCCACGCCGAGGATGTTGCGCTTGATCCAGAAGTGCGCCGAGTTCATCTCACAGGAGGGCGTCGGAGATCTCAAGAAGAGGCTGCGGGCGCACTTTTCCGTGTTCGAAGTGTGGGGCAACATCGCGGACGAAGAGGTTGCGGAGCTCGAAGGGATGTTTCGTCACAGTTATCGGCACGACCGCCGCGCCAACACGCTGAATGTGCAGCGCGGGTTCAAGGCGCTGCGCAGGCTGCGCAACAATCGGATCGAGGATTGGCCGATGCGTGCTTGAACGTCAGTACGAAACTGGTTCAGGCGTGGGAGGGTGGCATCCGTTATCCCGACGGAGCGGCTCTGCGGTTGCTGCGCGTCGCCGAGCGGGCACCGGGACTGGTCTTCGCCATGGGCAAAAAGGGGGGCGAGCCGCGGTCCGCGGTGACCGAATCCCGCCACGGCGACAAGGTGAGGCGGCGCAAACTCGCGAGGGCATGATTCCAGGAGCTCGCGCGCGCGGTGCCGACAGGCGCTCCTCGTCCCCCCTCTCCGGAACGGAGAGGGGGACAGGGGGTGAGGACGAACGTTCACCCTCACGCCGAGCAACGCGTGGCGTTCTTCTGTCACTGCTTCCCCCACGCAGTCACCAGCAGCCAAACGCTCCAACTGAACAGGAGGACAATGCCCGCGAGTATCGCCGCTGTATTGGCCGCGGAGAAGCCTTCGGAGCCCAGCACCCAGCCCTGAGCGACATACGCCAATCCGCACGCGCCCATGAGGTACCCGATCGACTTCGGAACTCCGCTCGCCCGCACCAGCATCACCGCAAACAGGCAAAGCGATAAGCCGAACACGAAGCTGTGATAGCTTCTCACGCCCCACTCCAACCACCGCACCGCCTCGGCGCTCGCGAAGCGCGCGGCTGCCGTGGCGCTCGTGGGAGGACGTGATGAACGTGCCGCCCCGGGCAACCGTGCGCATCGCGTGGCTCCCGGATGATCGGACTGGCAGATGGATGTATCACTGCCACATCCTCGAGCATCACGCCGCGGGTATGATGGCCCATTTCGACGTCGTGCCCCCGGGAGGGTGATGTAGAACGCGCCAGCGTTGCTCGACGGGCGCTCCTTCGGCCCGCCTCTCCGGAACAGCCGCCCTGAGCGCAGCGAAGGGGAGAGGGGGACAGGGGGTGAGGACCCGCCTTGACAACTGAAAACTACAGTTGTAAATCTACGCCTGTAGAATACTCCGAGGCCAAGCATGCCAGGTCGCCATCAACTCACCGAGCTGCAACTCGCCATCCTCCGGGTCCTCTGGGACCGTGGCGAAGCGACGGTTCAGGACATCTGGGAAGCCCTGCACCCCGAGCGCGGGCTCGCCCAAACCACCGTCGCCACCATGCTGTCGCGACTCGAGCGCCGTGGTGTCGTCACCCGCCGGGCCCCTCCCCAGGCACGCCAGTACCACTACCGCGCCGCGGTGACCGAACGCGAGGTGCAGCACTCGATGGTCGGTGAGCTGACCGAGCGCCTGTTCGACGGCGACGTCACCGCGCTCGTCCAGCATCTGCTCACAGGCGAAGACGTGAGCCCGGGTGACATCGCCAGGATCCGCGATATGATCGAGCGCGTCGAAACGAACGCCCCGGAGACCAAATGAGCCCCCGCTTCGCCTCCAGCCTGCTCGCCTGGCTTCTCACGTATTTGATCCACAGCACCGTGCTGCTCGGCGTGGCGTGGCTCGTGACCCGGCGCCGGCGTCTCGAGCCCGCGGCAGTGGAGGTCCTCTGGAAGGTGGCGCTCGTCGCGGGCCTCGTGACCGGCACCATCCAGTCGCGTCTCCAACTCAGAACCCACGCGGCGGTGACGTTGCCCGCTGCCGCGTCGCCCGCAGCGCCGGATGTGCGCGAGCCCGCGATCGTCCCGGGCAACGAGTCACCGGTTGGAACCACCTCCCCAACCTCCAGAACCTCCACAACCTCCACAACCTCCGCGGCCCTCCGCGCGGCGCTTCCCCTGCTCGCCATACTCCTCTGGGCCGTGATCGCTCTCGCATCCTCGCTCTACTACGTCGCGCGACGGTTGATCCTGGTCGGCCGCCTGGCCGACCGCCGCACCGTGAGCGACGGACCGCTCGCCGCGACGCTCGCCGAACTGCAGCGCACCACCGGATACCGGCGCCGGGTTCGGCTCACCATGGCCCGGACCATCTCGAGTCCCGTGGCGTTCGGTCTCTCCGAGATCTGCGTGCCCGAGCTGGCGCTCTCCGACCTCGGCGCCGAGCAGCAGCGCAGCATGCTGGCGCACGAGCTGGCCCATTTGGCGCGCCGCGATTCTCTGTGGCTGGCGGGCGCGAGCCTGGTCGAGCGCTGCTTCTTTTTTCAGCCGCTCAACCGGCTCGCGCGCCGCGAGCTCGAGACGACGGCTGAATACCTGAGCGACGAGTGGGCCATGCGAAAGACCGGATCCGCCGTCGCCCTCGCGAAATGTCTGGCCACGGTGGCCGAATGGATTCAGGCGTCTCCGCTGGGCGTGCCGGTGGCGGGCCTGGCCGAACGGCGCTCGCTCCTGGTCGCCCGCATCTCCCGGCTGCTCGAAGGGCGGCGAGTCTCGAGCCCCGCCTCGCGGCGCGGTTGGGCCGTCGCCGCCGCTCTGGGCGTGGCCGCGACGATCGCGGCGGCCCCACGCGTCTCCCAGTCCTCACCCCCTGTGCCCCTCTCCCTTCCGGAGAGGGGGGACTCCGTGCGTTCCCCCTCTCCCGAAGAGCCTGCCCTGAGCGCAGCGAAGGGGAGAGGGGGTCAGGGTGTGAGGACGCCGAAACGAAGCGGGGGGCTAGGGGCCGACGAAGACACTACCGTGGTCCGGGCCCTGATCGCTCGGCTGAAAGACGAGAACGCCGGAGTACGCGGCGCCGCCGCCCGCTCGCTCGGACGCCTGGGTGATCCGCGGGCCGTGCCGCCCCTGATCGACGTGCTCGCGGATTCGGACGGCGAGGTGCGCTCGGCGGCGGTCGAAGCGCTGGCCGATCTCGGCGACGCGAGAGCGATCGGCCCGATTGCCGGCCTGCTCAAGGACCCCGTCGCCGACGTGAAGCGCAACGCGCTGGACGCCCTGTCGCACTTCGACCAGGGAGTGCCTACGGCGCCCGTCCTGGCACTGCTGGAAGACCCCAACGCCGACGTGCGCCATCAGGCGATCGAGCTGCTCGATCACCTCCACGCCCGCTCGGCGGCCGGGGCCATCAGCCGGCTGATTCACGACCCGTCGCCCGACGTGCGCCACTCAGCCGTCGCAACGCTCGGCAACCTGGGCGCCCAGAGCGCAGCCGCCACCATCACCGAGGCGCTGAGCGACGCCAACGCCGACGTCCGGGAAGCGGCACTGGGGGCGCTCGACGACCTCAAGGCGCCCATCGCCGAGGCCACGCTCGTGAACCTGATGAAGGATCCGGGTGCGGACGTCCGGCAACGAGCCGCGCACCTGGCCGGCGAGCGCTCGGTGGTGGCCGCGATTCCCCAGCTGCGGCACCTGATCGACGATCCTCGGGGGGACGTGCGCGAGGCCGCCACCGAGGCCCTGGGCCACATCGCCGACCCGGCGGCCCGGCAGGCGCTGCAGGCCGCGCTCCAGTCTCACGACCCCAAGGTGCGGCGCGCCGCGGCCGAGGCGCTGGGGCAGGACCCATGATCCGCGCCCTGCACCTCCTCGTCCTCTCGTTGATTCACACCCCCGGTGGGAGCCCTGGGGGGGAGCGGCCTGGCGCCGATTCCGCCCGCGTCGCCGCGCTCTTGGCCGCCCTGGCACACACCGACCCTGTGATTTGCGACTTGATCGGGGACCAGCTCGGCAATTTCTGGATGGGGGACGATCCCGCCCGGCTGGGGCGCTTCAGCGACGCACCCGGCCGCATCCAGGGAGCGAAGGACTCCTTGGCCGGTACCGTCACCGATCCGCGGGCGCTGACGCTCCTGGTCGCGACGCTCGGCACCGACAACCCGTGCGTGCGACGGGTGGCGGCGAAGCTTCTCGGCAGGAGCGCCGTGTCCGCCGCCGTGCTCCGGGATTTGCTCGACGACCCCTCGCCGCGGATCCGGGAGAGCGCCGCGTTCGCCGCGGGGGTCGGCGAGCGGCGCGACACGAGGGCTGCGCTCGAACACCGGCTGGCCGATACCGCGACCGGACCGGCGGCGATGGCCGCGTGGGCCCTGGGCGAGATTCAGGATCCCGCGTCCGCTCAGGCCTTGCAGGTCGCGGTGCACGCCTCGTCCCCGCGTGTGCGGTTGGCGAGTGCCTGGGCTCTGGGTCAGTTCGAGGACGCCGGTTTCGCGAAGGACGTGCTGCCGCTGCTCCGGGACACCGATCCGGCCATGCGCGCGACCGCCGCGGAGGCGCTGGGACGGATGAAGAGCCCGCGCGTCGGTGCCGCGCTGGTCGGCGCGCTCACCGATCGCAATGCGGCGGTCCGGCTGGCGGCGGTGAGCGCGCTCGCCGAGGTGCGCGAGCGGTCCGCGGTAGCGTCGCTCGAGGGGCTGCTGCTGAACGATCCCGACGCGGCGGTGCAGCGGGCATGCGCCCGCGCCCTGGGCGAGCTGCGCGCGCCGCGCTCGCTCGAGCCGCTGGCCCAGGCGCTCGGGGACCGGGACGTGGAGGTGCAACGCGCGGCCGCCGAGGCGATCGGGGAGCTCGAGGACGTGACCAAGGCACCGGCCGCGCTGGTGCGAGCCACGACGTCGCCGGACCGCGAGCTGCGCCGCAACGCCACCAAGTCACTCGCCCGGTTCGGCGATCCGGCTACGGTGCAGGCGCTGGCGGACCGGCTGGGAGACGAGGACAAAGACATCCGCCTCGCCGCGGTGGAGGGGCTGGGCGAGCTGAAGGTCGCGGCCGCCATCCCCGGACTGACCCGGGCGCTGAACGACCGAGAGCCCGAGGTTCGGCGCGCCGCGGCGGAGGCGCTGGGGAAGACGCAAGAGTAGAGCGCCGGACCGTTGATCGCGCGTTGACTCGGTCAGTGCAGAATTCGGGTTGTCATGCCCGCCGATCTGAACGAGGCGCTCGAGTAGCTTCATGGAGCACATGTCCATTCCGTACTATCACGTGGATGCCTTCACGGGAGAGCTCTTCGCAGGCAATCCGGCCGGCGTCTGCATGCTTTCGGCCTTTCCCGCGGACAGTTGGCATCGGCCTATGTGCTCACGCTGCGGAACCACACCGCGTGGCCGGTTCGCTTCCACACGCGCAGTGGCGTTTTGACCGTGACTCGTGAACGGGACGCCTTCGAGCTGGACTTTCCCGCCCGGCCGCCCCAACCGTGTGAGACGCCGGTCGAGCTCTTGCCGGCCCTCGGCCTCGACACGGCGCAGGTCATGAGATCACGCGACTACCTGGTCGTGGTGGACGACGCCAAGCAAGTGCGGGCGCTCTCGCCCGACATCGCCGCTCTGGCCAAACTCGACATCGGGATCGGCGGGACGATTGTGACCGCTCCCGGCGAGGCCGGCGTGGATTACGTATGCCGATTTTTTGCCCCAGCCATCGGCATCGCGGAGGATCCTGCGACGGGCTCGATACACTGCACACTCGCACCGTATTGGGCCGGGCGACTGGGTAAGCACACGTTGCGCGCGCAACAACTGAGTGCTCGCGGTGGCTCGATGCAGTGCAAGATCGCCGGCGATCGCGTAAAGATCGTGGGCGAGGCACGCCTGTATCTGCAAGGCACAATCGCGCTGTAAGGCCGCTTCAGAATCCCAGCCAATAATTCACCTTCAAGAGAACGACATTCGACGACGGGCCCTGAAACAGCGCCTCGGCGTCGTCTCTGAAGTCGATCTGGCCGCGCTCCAGCTGCGACGACCCGCTGCGCGTCCAGACGAGAAACAGCGTCGAGCCGGCGCGGTACTCCCAGCGGAGGACGACATTGCCGCGGAGTGAGCGGAACGTGAAGCTGGGATCGGTGATCAGGAACTTCGGCGAGGGCCCGGCCGGCCCGTCCGGGTCGATCCAGTGTTGCTGCGGTGCTCCAGCCGGCACGGAATCGGTGCCGACGTCGACTCCATAGATCACCTTCCGGAGCTGGCGGGGGGCGCCGAATTCGCGATACCCGGAATACGCGTCGCTCTCGATCAGCGGCTGGACGTACACCTCGAGCGTCAACGCGGGGGAGAACGTGACGTTCAGCCGCGTCTCCATGGCGAGTGTGTTGTCGACCAATGCCGCAAACACGTAGCGGTGGAAGTAGAACGCCGTGTCGAAAGCATCCGCGACGGTCTGCACGTACTGCGCGCCGGTTGCGCTCCGACTCCACGAGGGTCCGATGCTGAGCTGCACATTCGGCGACGGGCGGACCTGCGCCTGAACACCGAGCGAGCGGTTACAGTACCCCTCGCGATTGCATCCGACCTGCCCGGTGGCCTTGAGCACGATGCGCCTGCGGGAGTCCGTGTTCACGCTCGCGAACCAGTCGTCGCGCCCCGGCCGACGCACGACGGGACCACCGCGGGTCAGCCGGTCGTCGAGAATTTCCGGCCGGTGAATCCAGTAGGAGCTCAAGTTCCAGTAGTTGAGCGTTTGCATCTGACCATATAATTGCATCTGCCGATCCGTCAGATCGCCCTGGAAATTGTATTGCTGTTGGCCGCCGCCGATGAGCAGCAGCTGCCGGTACCACGTTGTCGGCTTGGTCCACAGCGGGAGGATATTCGCGCTCATCCAGATATAATCGGCGTTTCTGAAGAACGTGATGTCGTTGTTGTCGAATCCCGGTGTGCGCATGTTGCCCGACACTTCCCACTGCAGGCTGCCCTGATCTCGCGCGACCCGCGCGTACGCACCGAGCCCGGTCAATGAGGTGCGGGTGGGATCGAACGGAGCGCCGCGATCCGGACGTTGGAAGTAGTGGCGCGGGGACGTCTGCACCTGCTCAATGGCCGTGGTGTCGCCGACGATCTGCGTGGCCGCGAGCTGCACATTGATATCGTAGGTCCGCTTGCCCCACCACGAGGTCGCCCCGACGCCCAGCGCGGAGCTCTGCCGCGCCAGGTTGCTGATGGCGAACGAATCGTCGAGGCTACGGTACACGGACGTGCCCATCAGTTTGATCTGTGTCGCGCCGCCGCCGAGATCCTTGGCCACGCGGCTCACGAAATAATTCGTCAGCGGCTCGACCGTATACTTCACGCGGCTCTTGTCGAGGCGCTGGACCACGGCCTGCTCGCGTCTGGTCACGGCATCGAGGGCGCCGATCGACCAGCCGCTGGGCGTGCGGCCGGTCAACTTCGCCGCGCCGAGGATGGTCGTGGTCTGCGGTTCGTCGACGAACTCGTCCACGGTGTCACGGTAGGCCGTCAGCTGCGGCGCGCGACCGATGCGGCGCGTGCTGAGCATCGACAGGCTCGACACGTTCGAGCAGAAGAAGCAGCTCAGCCCGCCGAGGCCGAAGTACCCCGCGCCCTCGACGAAGAACGGCCGCCGCTCGTCGAGGGACGTCTCGAAGTCGGTGAGGTTCACGACGGCCGGATCGACCTCGACCTGTCCAAAGTCGGGGTTCACCGTCGCGTTCAGCGTGAGGTTCGAGGTGAGCAGCACGCGTCCGTCCAGGCCGACGCGGCCATCGGTGGCGTGCGGGTCGTAAAACGGATCGGTCGCCGAGCCGGGGACGTTGCTCGAGCGGCCGACGACGTAGGGCAACACCTCGGCGCGGCCCGGCGCGCTGTGGATGACGAGCCCGAGCAGATGCCCGAATTTCGAGGGGCCGCCGGTTTCGTTGAGC
>QHUT01000160.1 GCA_003222055.1 Gemmatimonadota bacterium | reverse complement strand
GTCCAGGGACTGACGGAAGAGCGCTGGCGCGGCTGGGTCGCCGCGCTCGATTCCGGATCGTTCGAGGTGGTCATGCCGAAGTTCACGCTCACGTACGGGCTGACGATGAACGACGTGCTCCGCGCGCTCGGAATGCCATCGGCATTCTGCGACGCGGCCCACCCCGACTTCACGCGACTGAACCCGAGCGGCGCCTTGTGTATCTCAGATGTGAGACACAAGACCTTCGTGGACGTGAACGAGGAGGGCACGGAGGCGGCGGCCGCGACCTCGGTCGAGATCGGTGTCACGAGCCTGCCGGCGTCCGTGCAGGTCGATCGGCCGTTTGTCTTCGCGATCCGGGAGCGGCTCTCGGGAACGATTCTATTCCTCGGCCGAGTGATGAACCCCACGGCGACCTGACGGGGGACTCCTCAGGGGCTCGTCGAGGCCAGCTCCGAGGCTCTGCGGACCGGACGTCGCGCCGGCTTGGCACTGCGGCCCAGCACGCGCTCGTACACCGCGAGCTCCTGGCGCGCGATCCGCGGCCACGCGAACCGCTGCGCCTTCTCGACGCCGGCACGCCCCATCGCCTCGCGCCGGGCGGGATCGCCCAGCAGCGCGATGGTCGTCTCCGCCCACACGGCGGGATCGTCCTTGGGGATGACCACCGCCTCGGCGCCACCGGCGATCACCGACCGGAAGCCGAGGTTGTCCGACACGACCATAGGAGTGCCGCACGCCATCGCTTCGAGCAGTGTCACACCGAACGACGCGATGGTGGTGGGGCACAGATACAGGTCGGCCGAGCCGTAGTAAGCGGGGCGATCCTCGAACACCTGCCCGGCAAACCGCACACTGGCGGCCAGTCCCTCCGCCCAGGAGCGCCGCTCGTAGTAGCGCCGCCACGGCCCGTCTCCCGCGACCGTGAGGACGGCGCCGGGATAGCGCGCCAGGATCCGGGGCATGGCCTCGAGCAGCGTGCCCAGCCCGTTGCGTGGCTCGATCCGCCCGAGGAACAGCAGCCGCGGGTGGTCCGTGAGGGCGTCCGTGGGCCGGCGCCCGTTGGGCTTGAAGAAGCTCGTATCCACGCCGTTGGGGATGACGTCCCACTCGGCCCGGAAGTAGCGGGAATTCGCGTCCACGACCGGGTCGCTCACCGCGATCGTGGCCGCGTGCCGATCGAGCACCCTCTGGAGCGGCCGCCGGAACACCCGGCAGGCGGCCGAGCGCGGAAACCACGAATGAAAGGTGGCGACCACCGGGATGCCGGCCCGCCCGGCGGCGAACGGCGCGGCCAGGCCGAAGGTCGGCGCGAGCCCCCCATGCACGTGGACGATGTCATAGCGGCCCGCCCGGAACAGCTCCTCGAGCCGGCGTCGCAGCCGCCACCCGGTCGTGACACGCGACACGCCACCGTTCGAGTAGATCACCCGACTCGTACCCACCCGGCGCACGAACGGGGCGTCGGGATAGTCGCCCATGTGGGACGTGACGACCGAGGCCGTGTGACCCCAGGCGTTGAGCTGCAAGGCGAGGTTGTGCACGTGCTCGGGGACGCCCCCGAGCTGCGGATAGTAGTCCTCGGCGACCAGCGCGATGCGCATGACGAACCTGTCAGGCGAGTGGTGGACGGGCGAACGGCTTCGTCACTGTGACCCCAGAGCACGCGCCGCGGTCACGCTGGCCGCGAGCCGGGCCACGGCAGCGAGCACCGCGCGGGGCTGCTCTTCATAAATGAAGTGGCCGGCCCCGGGCACCGAATCGAGGGCGAACGAGCGGACGGCGTGCTCCAGCAGCCGCACTTCCTGATCGCCCACATCGCCGTCGTGGCGCGCCCCCCCCACGATCAGCCGCACCGGACAGCGCAGCTCGGCGAGATGGGGCGCGAGTCTTTCAGGCTCGCGGGCGTTGCCCATCGCCAGATAGGCCCTGAGCGTGGCGTCGAGATCGCGCGCCGCCCCGGCCGTGTACCCCTGGACGACGTCGTCCGTCACCCAGGTCGAGTCTCCCGACGAGTCGATCAGCAGACCGCGGATCTTGCGCCGGATCAGCCGGATCCCGCCGAACAGCTTGATCCAGGGCGCGAACCGCAGGGCGCGCTTGAACGCCGGTGTGAGCGTCGTCTCGGTGGGCCCCCCCTCGATCGACACCAGCCCCCGGACCAGATCGGGGCGGTGGTAGGCGAGGCGGAAGGCCTCGGATGCCCCGATCGAGTGGGCGACGATCAGGACGCCCCGCACGCCCAGGGAATCGAGTACCGCGGCGATGCGACCGGCCTGAGCGGTGAGCGAGTAGTTCGCCTTGCGGGGGCGACTCGAGGAGCCGATGCCGAGCGGCTCGACCACCACCGCCCGGTAGCCGGCGGCGGTGAGCAGGGGGACGAGCTTGCGAAACCCGAAAGCGGAGCCGAACAGGCCCGGAACGAGGACCACGGGCGCTCCCGCGGCCCGGCCGGCCACCTCCACCGCGAGCGACTCGGCGGGGGCGACGGGGACCTTGAACACGCGCGCGGTCGGCGCGCTGTCGGAGAGCAGCAGAACAGCCAGCAGCCACACGATTTCAGACTCGCGTCAGGGGGATCGGGTCACGTCGACGTTCCGAGTGCCGCCCGCAGCTCCGCCAGCCGGGCGCCGATCGTTTCCGGCGGCACTGCGGCGAGGTCGGGAGGCAACAACCGACGGCTGGTGCATTCGAACGCCGCGATGAGACGCTGGTACTCGAGCTGCAGCGGATACGACGGCGGCTGGAAGTCGCGGATCAGCTCGCGCAACAGCGCGGCGCTCAAGACCTGTTGGCCCCCGGCCGCCATGCGCCGGCTGCCGCGCACCAGGATCGCTTCGAGGTCGGCCGCGGAGAGCGCCTCACGCGTCTCGCCGAGCAGCGCTGCCGCATCGACTCCAGGCTCGAGCCCGATCCGCAGCCGCTCCCGCAGCAGATCGAACACCTTCGCGCGCTCCGCGATGGTGGCGGGCGGGAAGAGCGCCAGGTGCTCCTCGGCACGGCCCTGGCGCTTGAGGTCCACGGGTACGAGGTCGGGCCGGCTGGTCATCAGGAACCAGATCACCTTGCCGCGACGGCGCGTGTCGCCCATGAACGCGGCGAGCGAGGCGAATACCCGCTCGGAAACCCCCGAGTCCGCTCCGCCCGTTTCGCGGGTTCCGAGCGCCGCGTCGGCTTCGTCCACCACCACGGCGACCGGACCGATCGCATCGAGCAGCGCCAGGACGCGCTCCAGGTTCGCCTCGGTCTGGCCCTGCCACTTGGAGCGGAAGTTCAGGAGCTCGACCACCGGGATCCCGATCTCCTTCGCGAAGCACTGGACGATGAAGCTCTTGCCGGTGCCCACCGGACCGCAGATCAGGTAGCCCATCGGCACCACGTCGAGCCGGCCCTGCGACAACGCCTGTGCCGTCTCGCGCAGGAGCGCCTTCGCGCCTTCGTGCCCGGCGACCGCGTCGAGGCCGACGCGGCTGGTCATGAATGTCAGCAACCCGCCGCTCGCCTCCTCGATCAGCCGCTTCTTTTCGCGCGTGAGCGCGTCCTGATCGAGCGGCGCGCCGCCCGCCTCGGCTTCGGCGAGGAGGCTCTCGAGGTGGAGACGCGTGAGACCCGCGGTGAGGATCGCGACGCGACGGGCGTCCACGGCGGCGAACGTCTCGGGACGGCTGCCGCGTCCCGCAAGATACGCGTAGCGCTCCTGCTCGTCCGGCACGGGAACGGCGATCTCGAAGGTGCGGGCGTCGGCCACCAACGCGGCCGAGAGGGTCGCGGTCGTTTCCACAAGCAGACAGAACGTCACGCTGCGCTGCAGGAACAGGGGCTCGCTCGCCCAACGGCGCAGTGTGACGATCGCGCCGCGATCCTCCGCCGGGAGCTGCCCCGGCTCGCCCGCCGGTGCCACGGTTTCCCCGTAGTCGATGATGACCGCGGCTGAAAACCGCGGGCTCCCGCCGAGCTGGTAGCGCAGGTAGGTCTCGATCAATTGCAGCGCCCGGTCGGGATCGCGCGGCTGCACCTGGGCCAGATTCGTCCCGCCGATCTTGTCGTACGCCTTGAGCACGGTCTTGAAGTCGTTCTCGACGTCCCGGTCCGAGAACCCGATCCCCGCGCCACGGTCGTACGTGACGATCGCCGAGCGGTCGTTCAGGATCACTTGGGCGAGGCAGTCGCTGATCGTGCCGAAGCGCCGGACGCCGAGGGGATGGAGGTCGCGCACACCGGGTCCATACAGGATGAAGAAATCGATGCCGCGCTGGCGGATGCGCCGTTGGAGTGTCTTGGCCCAAACCGGGAGAGACGGCAGCTCGCTCATCGCGCCGAGACTACCATGGCGCCCGAGACTCTGTCAACGACGCGGGCGCGGCATATTTCGGCGCATGCGAGCCCTCTGGCTGGAGGATCGCCGCCTGCGCGTGAGGGACGACGTTCCGCTCCCCGAGTCGCCCCCGGGCGAGGCGCTGGTGCGTGTCCTGTGCGCCGGCATCTGCAACACCGACATCGAGCTCACGCGCGGGTACTACCCGTTCAGCGGGATCCCGGGCCACGAGTTCGTCGGCGTCGTCGCGCAAGGGCCTGCGCCGCTCGTCGGCCGCCGCGTCGTCGGTGAGATCAACGCCGTGTGCGGCGCGTGCGGCGCGTGTGTCGCGGGCCGGCGCAGCCATTGCGAGCGTCGTACCGTGCTGGGCATCGTGAACCGGCACGGCGCGTTCGCCGAGTATCTCACGCTCCCAGCCGAGAACCTGCACGTGGTGCCGGACCAGGTGGCGACCGACGCCGCGGTGTTCACCGAGCCCCTCGCGGCGGCGCTCGAGATCCAGGAACAGCTCTCGATCGACCGCAACGCCCGCGTCCTGGTGGTGGGCGACGGCAAGCTTGGTCAACTGGTCGCGCAAACCCTCG
This sequence comes from Gemmatimonadota bacterium, assembly GCA_003222055.1. Taxonomy (GTDB): domain Bacteria; phylum Gemmatimonadota; class Gemmatimonadetes; order Gemmatimonadales; family GWC2-71-9; genus AG41. The sequence goes on along the minus strand of QHUT01000160.1, from coordinate 757 downwards.
CGCTCACGGAATGCGAGCTGCTGGTCGTGGGACGGCACGACGCGAAGCTCGCGCTGCTCGCGGGGCGCGGGATCGCCACCGGTCGGCCGGACGGCGTGGCGCCGGGCCGGTTCGACGTGGCTGTCGAGTGCACCGGCAACCCCGACGGCTGCGCGGTCGCGCAGCGGGCGCTGCGGCCGCGCGGGACCTTGGTGCTCAAGAGCACCTATGCGGGCGCCCTGACGCTCGACGCGGCGGCGGTGGTGGTGAACGAGCTCACGCTGGTGGGATCACGCTGCGGCCCCTTCGCTCCGGCGCTGCGGCTACTCGCGGAAGGACGGGTGGCGGTCGAGCCGCTGATTCACGCCCGCTACCCGCTGCGCGCCGCGGTAGAAGCGTTCGCGCACGCGCAGCGGGGGGGCGTATTGAAGGTGTTGCTCGAGCCCTGAGTCGTTACCGCTTGACCGCCATCACGGCCGCATAGGCGTCCAGGTACCCGGCGCCCACCTCCCACAGGGCGAATGTCGGCAGCGGACGCGCCGTCTGGGTGATCGCGGAGGCGACCTGGTCGGGAGAGAGCGTTCCGCCCGCGGCCTCCTGTAACAGTGCCACGACACCCGCGACGTGCGGCGTCGCCATCGACGTGCCGGACGCGCACGTGTAATAGGGCTGGTTGGCGAGGTCGATCGCGCAGGTGCTGGTGAGGTTCAAGTCGTGATTGGCGTCGAGCGCGTTGAGGACGGTCCCCGTAGACGCGCGCGTCGAGACGATGTGCACG
>QHUT01000148.1 GCA_003222055.1 Gemmatimonadota bacterium | reverse complement strand
CCGGCAGGTCTCGTGGACGGACCGCTGCCGACGCACTACGAGCCGCACGAGTCGCCGATCCAGAACCCGTTGTACAAACAGCAGACCAGCCCGGTGCACAAGGTCTGGGCCCCGGGCAAGCCGTACAACAAGCTCGCCGCGGTGGGCGACCCGAAGTTCCCCTACGTGATCAGCACGTACCGGCTCACCGAGCACTACCTGGCGGGCGCGATGAGTCGCTGGCTGCCGTGGCTCGCCGAGCTCCAGCCCGAGCTGTTCATCGAGCTCGGGCACGACCTGGCCAAGGAAAAGGGGATCAAGAACCTCGACTGGGTGGTCGTGTCGAGTCCACGCGGCCACATCCGCGCGAAGGCGTTGGTCACCCATCGCATCGGCGTGATGCACATCGCCGGCAAGGCCATCCACCACGTGGGCATGCCCTGGCATTGGGGCTGGATGGGCTTGAGCACGGGCGACGTGGTCAACGACCTCACGTCCTGGGTCGGGGATCCCAACGTGTCGATCCACGAGGGCAAGGCGTTCGTCTGCAACGTGGAGAAGGCCTGATATGTCCGAGCCCATGGGATTCTTCACCGACACCACGGTTTGCATCGGCTGCAAAGCGTGCGAGGTCGCGTGCAAGGAATGGAACCAGCTCCCGGCCGAGAACGGCGGTGTGCGGGAGCTCTCCGGCGACAGCTACGACAACACCCGCAAGCTGGATGGCATCCACTGGCGGCACGTGCGCTTCATCGAGCAGTTCAAGGGACCCTACGACGGCCGCTGGCTGATGATGAGCGACGTGTGCAAGCACTGCGTCCAGGCGGGATGCCTGGAGGTGTGCCCCACCGGCGCGATCATCCGCACCCAGTTCGACACGGTGGTGATCCAGTCCGACGTGTGCAACGGGTGCCGGGCCTGCATTGCCGCGTGCCCGTTCGGCGTGATCGACATCAACCCGGTGTCGGGCACGGCCCAGAAGTGCACCTTGTGCTACGACCGGCTCCAGGTGGGCCTCGAGCCGGCGTGCTCCAAGGCCTGTCCCACCGACTCGATCCAATTCGGGGCGATTGCCGAGCTGCGGACCCGCGCCGAGAAACGCGTCGCTCAGCTCAAGTCCCAGGGTGTCGCCGCGGAGCTCTACGGCGCAAGCCCGACCGGACCGCTCGGCGGGCTGAACTCCTTCTATCTCCTCGTGGACAAGCCCGAGGTCTACGGGTTGCCGCGCCATCCGGAGCTGCCGACCGCGAACCTCGCCAAGAGCGGGGGCCTCTCCATGGCCAGCGCGGCCGTCCTCGGATTGCTGGCCATCGTAGGCCTGCGGAAACGGCGCATGGACGAGCAAGGCCGGGGAGGACCCGGCAATGTCTGACACGTTCTTCAGCGGTGCGCCGCACTGGACCTGGCTCATCATCCTGTACTTCTTCGTGGGCGGGATCGCCGGGGGCGCCTCCTTCCTCGCGGCCGTCTTGGACTGGTTCGGCGGGCCGGAGGACCGGCCGGTCGCCCGTAGCGGGTACAACGTCGCAGCGGTGGGCGCGATCGTCTCCGGCGCGCTGCTGACGATCGATCTGGGGCGGCCCCTGCGCTTCTGGCACATGCTGTTCCAGTCGGCGAACCTCCCCGCGGTCATGTTCAAGGGATGGTCGCCCATCTCCTTCGGGGCGTGGGCCATCCTCGCGTTCGGGCTCTTCTCGGTCCTCGCGGCGCTCGGCGGCATGGCCGAGGAAGGGCGCCTCCACAATCCGACGCTCCGTGCCGTGGGCGGGGCCGTGCACGGCGGGCTCGCGAAGCTCGTCGGGGCCGTGGCGGGCCTGTTGGGCATCTTCATCGCCGGCTACACGGGGGTCCTGCTCTCGGTGACGAACCGTCCCATCTGGGCGGACGGCCCGTGGCTGGGGGCGCTGTTCCTGGCGTCCGGCGTGTCGACCGGGACGGCCGCGCTCATTCTGCTCGGGCGCCGTCGCGGGGCGACCGAGCAGGCGCTCGCCCGATTGTCGGCGTTCGACACCAAGGCGCTCGTCGTCGAGCTGCTCGTGCTCGTCCTGTTTGTCGCGTCGCTCGGCTCGCTGAACAAAGTGTGGGTGAGTTTCTGGGGACTGATCCTGCTCGTCGGCGTGGTCGCGTTCGGGATCCTCGCACCGCTCTGGTTGCACCTGCAGCGACGGCCCGTGGCCAGTGCCGCCAGGCTCGTGCTGCTCGGCGGGTTCCTATTGCGACTCGCCACGATATTCGCGTCCGAGGGAATCGAACGTTACCGGGTAACGGCGGGGATGTAGCATGACCACTCCACGCCGCTGGCGGCTCGCATTGCTCCTGACCGGTCTCGTGGGCTGCGCCAGCCCCGAAGCCAAGCGCGTGCGGGGGGGAGGGCCCGGAGGCGATCCGGGCAACCACGACCGCGTGGTCGACGTGCACGCAGGCGCCAGCATGTACTACCGGACCCCATGCCGCACCGTGAAGGTGAAATGCTCTGGCCCCATGCCCGCATTCGGCGCGCGCGGAACGTAGAGCTGCAAGAGCGGGTGGCCGCGGTCCGCCGCGAGACGCCCGAGTCCGACGCGTGGCTGACGCTGTTGGAGGCGGCCCTCGGTGAGAGCGAAGACGGCGTCTGGGAAGCCGCCGTGCCTAGCCCCGCGGCGGAGCGACCCGTCAAGGCGCCCGCGCTGTCTCACGCCCAGATCACCGTCGACGGCCGCGCTGCCCGTCGCTCGGTGCGCCGGCTCCTCACTGTGGCCCTGCTGTCACAGGCGAGGAAGATCGACGCGATCGCGGTGCTCGAAGCCGCACTCGGTCACGACGACGCGCGGCTGGAAGCCCTCGCCCAGGCCGGTAACGCCGACCCGTCCGTCGTGCGCGTCGCGGGCCAGATGGCGACGATTCCCCTGCTTCGAGCCTGCGCCCGCGGTCTGGCGCGCGAATTGCCGTCGACGTGGTGGGAAGGCTATTGCCCGCTGTGTGGGGCGTGGCCGGTGGTCGCCGAATACACGGGCCTCGAGCGCAAGCGCCAGCTGCGCTGCGGACGCTGCGGAGTGGGATGGGCGATTCCCCAGCTGCGCTGCGTGTACTGCGATGAGACGCATCACGACAACCTCGGCTACCTGACGCCCGAGGCGGGCGAGCAGACGCGCAAAATCGAGGTCTGCAACACGTGCAAGGGTTACCTGAAGGCCGTGACGACGGTCCGGCCGCTCGCGCCGTGGGCGATTCTGGTCGACGACTTGACGACGGTCCCGCTCGACATCGCGGCGCTGGAACGAGGCTATCGACGGCCGGAGCGGCCGGGCTATTCGCTGGAGTGTCGAATCACGGAGCGACGAGGTTGGGGGAGGTTAGTGGAGGTTGGTGGAGGTTGGTGGAGGTCGCTCCGCCAGGGTGAGGCGTGAACGCCCGCCCAGCGGTCGTGTGCGCCGAGCTGCTCGCCACGCTCGACGCGTCGGAGGGGAGGCGGCGGCGCCGCAAACGCGACACGACGCCGGACGCGATCGGCCTGACGATCAAACGAGACCTGCTCGAGCGGGCCGTCGCCGCCGACCCCGATCCGGAGCGGTTCGAGGAGTGGCTGTGCGAGCAGTGCCTGGCCGCCGGCACGAGCGAAGGCGGCGTGCGGGCGATGGCGCTGTCGATCTTCGAAGAGTGGCGCCTGGCCCAGGACGCGACCGCGTTCGGCGACTGGCTCGAGCGGGGCGCGCCGTCGGACGATGCGCTTTCCGATGAAGGGTCCAACACCAGCCGTTAGCGAGGGGAACCCATGCACGTTGCCGCGTCCACCCGGATCGCCGTCCTCGGCAGCATCGTCGGCGCACTCGCCGCCTGCGGCGGCGGAGCCCGCCGCCAGGCATGGCCCGCCGCGGGCCCGCCGCCCGCGGTCGTGAAGGACCTGCAGGTACCGGACAACCCCTACCGCATCATCTACAACCCGCCGGTGAACCTGGCGAAGCCGCCGGATACGACCGCACACGGGCGCAAGGCCGGGAGGTAGCGGCCCGAACGGTGGCTGGCATCGAAATCCGAAACCTGCGAAAACACTTCGGCGACCTGCACGCGGTGGACGGGGTGACCCTGTCGATCCACGACGGGGAGTTCCTCGTGCTGCTCGGCTCGTCGGGGTCGGGGAAGACCACCCTGCTCCGGATGATCGCGGGGCTCGAGCGGCCGACGTCGGGCGAGATCCACATCGGCGACCAGCGTGTGGACGGCGACGTGCCACCCCGAGCGCGCGGCATCGCCATGGTGTTCCAGAGCTACGCGCTCTACCCGCACCGCACGGTGTTCCAGAACATCGCCTTTCCCCTCGAGGCGAGCCGGACGCCGCGCAAGCAAATCGAGGAGAAGGTGCGGTGGGCGGCCGAGCTGTTCAGCATCTCCCGCTACCTCGATCGCTACCCGCGCCAGCTCTCGGGCGGGGAGCGCCAGCGCGTCGCCTTGTGTCGCGCGCTGGTGCGCGACCCCAAGGTGTTCCTGCTCGACGAGCCGCTGGCGAATCTCGACGCCAAGCTGCGCAATACGGCCCGAGACGACCTGAAGCGGTTCCAGCGCCGGATCAAGACCACCACCGTCTACGTCACCCACGATCAGGTGGAGGCGATGGGACTGGGCGACCGCATCGTGGTCATGGAGCGCGGCAAGGTGCGGCAGATCGGGACGCCGCAGGAGGTCTACGAGGAGCCGGTGGACACATTCGTGGCGACCTTCGTGGGTCAGCCACCCATGAACCTGCTCGAGGCACGCGACCCGGCGCTGCCGGGCCGCACGCTGCTGGGGTTTCGGCCTGAGCATTTCCTCCCCAAGGGCGTGTTCGGCCCGAGCGACGACACGCGCCCGTTTCGCTTCGCCGTACGACGGGTGGAGTACCTCGGCTCCGACCGCTACGTGTACGGCTCGGTGGTCGAGGCGGGGGCCGCTCCGGGCGAGGTCACGATCATCGCCAAGCTGCCGGCGACCATCGCCCTGCCCATCCCCGAGGGCGAAACGCACGAGTTCGCGGTGCCGCGGCGGGCGCTGCGCTATTTCGACGCCGACACGGGATTGAAGCGCGCGCCATGACCGCGCACCGCACCCTGGCCGACCGGGAAGACGTGCTGGGCGCCCTGATGCTCGCCCCGGCGCTCGCCTACGTGATCCTCCTGGTCGGCGTCCCGTTCGGATTCGCGATTCTGCTCAGCTTCAGCGATGCGACGGCGGGGAGCCTCCACTTCGGGTGGGCCGGGCTCCGCAATTACGCCGCCATTCTCGGCGATCCCATCTTCCTGCGCGCGCTCAAGAACAGCGCGATCGTGACCGTCGGGTCGCAGCTGCTCGTGGTGATCATCGCGACCGCTGCCGCGCAGGTGCTGCGCGCCACGTTCCGGGGCAAGCGGCTCGCGCGCTTCGTGCTGCTTCTGCCGTGGGCCGTGCCGGTGTCGCTCATCGTACAGGCGTGGCGGATTTTCCCGTTCGCCACCGTGATCGTGCTCGCCGGGCTGTCGTCGATCCCGCAAGAGATCGTCGAGGCGGCGATCGTCGACGGCGCCGGGTTCTGGCGGCGACTGTTCCAGGTGGAGTTGCCCCTGTTGCTGCCCGTGGTCGCGGTGGCGGTGCTGTTCGGGGTCGTGTACACCGCGACCGATCTCGGCGTGGTCTACATCCTCACGGGCGGCGGGCCGGCCAACACCACCCACGTGCTCCCCACGCTCGCGTTCCAGCGCGGCATCCTCGGCGCGGACCTGGGCCAGGGGGCGGCCATCGCCGTATTTCTGCTGCCGTTCCTCGTCGTGGTCGCGGTGGCGATGCTGCGCTTGGCCCGCCACACCGAGGTGGGGGCGCGATGAAGCGCGTGGCGCTGTACGCCGCGGCGCTGGGCTTCGTCGTGTTCGCCGGGTTTCCGTTCTACTGGATGCTCATCACGGCGTTCAAGCAGAACCGCGACCTGTACGTGGGCGCGTCCGTCACCAGTCATGTCCCCTGGATTTTCAACGATCCGCCCACGCTCGACCACGTGAAGCTGTTGTTCGGCCAGACCGACTTTCCCCGCTGGGTCCTGAACACCCTGGTCGTCGTTGTCGCGGTCGCGGTCATCACGGTGGCGGTGGCGGTGCCGGCGGGGTACAGCTTGGCCCGGCTGGTGGGCCGCTGGGGCGAGGGGCTGGGCATGGGGATATTCTTCACCTATCTCATCCCGCCGACGCTCCTGTTCGTGCCGTTTTCGCGCCTCGTCTCGCTGCTCGGCCTTCAGGACTCGCTCGGCGCGCTGATCCTGATCTACCCCACGATCACCATCCCATTCTGCACCTGGCTCGTCATGGGGTTTCTCCGCTCGGTCCCCTGGGATATCGAGGAGCAGGCGATGATCGACGGCTACAGTCGCCTGGCGGTGATCCTGAAAGTGGCGCCACGGCTGATCGTTCCGGGGATCTTGACGGTGGTCGTGTTCACCTTCACGCTGGTGTTGCAGGAATTCGTGTACGCCCTGACCTTCATCAGCTCGGTAGACAAGATGACGGTGAGTCTGGGAGTCCCGATCGCACTGGTGCGCGGGGACGTGTACCACTGGGGGGCGCTCATGGCGGCCGCGCTGTTCACGAGCATCCCGCTCGCCATCGTCTACAACGCGTTCATGGACCGCTTCATCCAAGGCTTCACGATGGGAGCGGTGAAGGGATAAACGAGACTGAGCGTGCGGGCTCTGGCGCGCCCGGTTGGAGCGCGCGGTAGCCACTTTTTTACGCCAGGAGGTGTCATGCGAACGCGGATGGCATCGTTCTCTAAGCTCGCCGTCGCCGGCGTCTTAATTCTGGGAGGAGCACGGGCCGCCACGGCGCAGCAGGTGGTTAAGCTGGGAGAAGGAGAGACGCTCACGATCAGCGGCTTCATCAATGGGAGCTTGTTCAACGACCGAGGGTCGTTTGCGGGCGGCTTCGGGAACGGGCAGAACGTCGCGTGGGCGGCCGCGCCAGCCATTCAGCCGGGCGTCAACCAGGGGATCGTCGACGGCGATGTCCGGAACACGCGCCTCAACTTCACCTTCAACGCGCCGCCGGTGCTGGGCAACTGGGCTCCGCGCGCCACGCTCGAGGGCGATTTCTTCGGCGCGTTCACCAGCGCGCCGCCGTTCGGGGACGAGCAGCCGCAGATCCGTCTGCGGCACGCCTTCGTGGACTTCTCGAACGGCCGCACGACGTTGCGGATCGGTCAGTTCTGGGCGCCGTTCTTCAACACCGACATCCCCGTCTCATTAGCGCATATCCCCTTCCCCGTCGGCCTCGGCTCGGGCGGCGTCGTCGGCTGGCGGTTCCCCGGGGTGTTTCTGTATCACGACCTCACGCCCACGAACCCGCTCAAGCTCCAGTTGCAGGTGGCGGCCTTGAAGGGCTCGGGGCCGGCCGCCTCGGCCAGGGACACGGCCAACGCCATTGGCAACGGCGAGGCGTCCGGCTTGCCGCAGGTCGAGACGCGGATCAACGTGGCGAGAAAATTCTCGAGCGTAACCTGGAGCGGCTACGTCGCGTACCACCTCGACTGGAAGGACCTGAACGGCACGAACGTCCCGGGTTCCAACATCACAGACTGGGGAGTCGAGACCGGCCACTCCATCGCGGCGGGCAGCTTCACCCTGCACGGCAACTTCTACTACGGGAAGGGGCTGGGAACCCAGTTCGCCAATATCAACCAATTTCAGCCGCAGATTCGGGGCTGGGGCGCGTGGGCCCAGGCGGGATACGACTTCACGTCCCATTGGAGCCTCTGGGCCGACTACGGGATGGACCAGCCGGATTACGCGCGGTTCACCAGGGAGACGACTTTGACCCTGGCGCGTCAGCTCAGCCACACCGGCTCGGCGATGCTGCGGTTCCGGGCGGGTCGCTATGCCGCCGGCCTGGAGTACTTCCGGAATGTGATGCGCTGGAACACCGGCATTACGAGCGCTGACCAGTACGCGCTCAGCGCGCTGTACACGCTGTAAAGGAGACCGAGCTCGCAGCGGAGCGTATCGTGCTCCGCTGCGGCTCCGGTTAGTGGTATGGACATCGCCTGGCGTCCGACCGAGCGGTATCTCGCGCGCAGCCGGCTGCGCCGCTTCGCCGAGCAGCACGGTCATGGCGACTTCGCGTCGCTGTACCGCTGGTCGGTCCAAGACCTCGAGGGCTTCTGGCGCGCCGTCGACTGCGATCTTGGCCTGGTGTGGCAGGCGCCCTACGAGCGCGTGCTCGACACGTCGCGCGGCCTTCCCTGGACCACGTGGTGGGTGGGCGGTCGCTTGAACTACGTGACCACGGCGCTGCGCCACGATCCGTCCCGGACGGCGCTCGTGTTCGAGGGCGAAGACGGCGTGACGCGGCGGCTCACATACGGCGAGCTGGCGTTGCAGGTGCGTCGCTTCGCGGCCGGCCTGCGCGCGCTCGGCGTCCGAGCCGGAGACCGCGTGGGCATTTTCCTTCCCATGATCCCCGAATGCGCGATCGCGACGCTCGCCGTCTCCGCGATCGGCGCGATCTACACGCCGATCTTCTCGGGGTACGCCGCCGAGGCGATCGCCGGCAGGCTGCGCGACTGCGAAGCGAGCGTGCTCATCACCGCCGACGGGTTCCGCCGGCGCGGCCAGGTGGTGCGGATGAAGGAGACGGCCGACGCCGCCGCCGACCGAGCGGGCGTCCGCACGGTGATCGTCGCCCGGCGGCTCGGCAGCGCGGTGCGCATGCGGGCGCGGGACCTGTGGTGGGACGACGTCGTGGCGAGCGGAAGCGGCGGAGATGAGACATTCGCCGATGTGTCCGCCGAAGATCCGTTCATGATCATCTACACGTCCGGCACGACCGGCCGGCCGAAGGGCGCGGTGCACGTGCACGGCGGCTTCCCCGTGAAGGCGGCGCAGGACCTGGCGCACTGCTTCGACCTGCAGGCGGGCGATCTCATGTGGTGGTTCACCGATCTCGGCTGGATGATGGGGCCCTGGCTCATCGCCGGGGGGTTGATCCTGGGCGCGTCGATCGTGCTGTACGACGGCGCGCCCGATTACCCGGACGCCGGTCGCGTCTGGTCGATCGTGGAGCGACATCGCGTGACCCACCTCGGCATCTCGCCCACGGCGATCCGCGGCTTGATGCGCGCCGGCGAGGAGCTGGTGCGCGCACACGACCGGTCGTCGCTGTTCGTGCTCGGCTCGACCGGCGAGCCGTGGAATCCCGAGCCGTGGTGGTGGTACTTCGGAGTAGCGGGCGAACGGCGCGCGCCGCTCGTGAATTACTCCGGGGGGACCGAGGTGTCCGGCGGCCTGGTCGGCTGCACGACCTGGACGCCGATCAAGCCGACGTCGTTCTCCAGCCCCGTGCCCGGCATCGCCGCGGACGTGTGCGACGAGAGTGGCCGCTCGGTGCGCGGCGCGGTTGGCGAGCTCGTCGTGCGGAAGCCGTGGCCGGGCATGACGCGAGGCTTCTGGCGCGCCCCGGAGCACTACCTGGCGAGCTACTGGCGACGCTTCCCCGACGTCTGGGTCCAGGGCGACTGGGCGCGGACCGACGACGACGGGTTCTGGTACATCGACGGCAGGAGCGACGACACGATGAAGGTCGCCGGAAAGCGCGTAGGCCCCGCAGAGGTCGAGTCGGCCGCCACGGCGCATCCGGCGGTGCTCGAGGCCGCGGCGGTCGGCGTCCCGCACGAGGTCAAAGGCGAGGCGGTGATCGTGTTCGCCGTCCTCCGCCCCGGCTGCGAGTCATCGGACATCCTGGCGAGCGAAATCGCCGACAAGGTCATGGAGCTGCTCGGCCGGCCGTTGCGACCCGACGCCGTCCGCTTCGTATCGGAGCTGCCGAAGACGCGTAACGCCAAAGTCTTGCGTCGGGTGATCCGGGGCGCGTACCTCGGCCAGGCCGATCTCGGGGATTTGTCGGCGCTCGAGAACCCGGCCGCAGTGGATCGGATCAGGGAGCTCGTTGCGGCGAAGGTGTCCTGAAGGAGATGCGCTCATGGTCGACACGCCTGCTGTGACACGTTCGCGCGAGCCTGCGGCGATCCGGCTCGGGCTGACAATTTCCGACTGGACCGAACGCTGGTTTCCGGATGCGTTCGTCTTCGCCCTCATCGGAATCGTGATCGTATTCGTCGCGGGAGTCGCCCTGGGGCGGAGCCCCTTGCAAATGACGCATTACTTCGGGAGCGGCTTCTGGTCGCTCATCCCGTTCACGATGCAGATGGCGCTCATCGTCATCTTCGGATACGTCGTCGCGTCCTCACCGCCGGTCTATCGTCTCGTGCAGTGGCTCGCCACGATCCCGAAGACACCGCGGACCGCGGTCGCGTGGATCGCCCTGTTTGCGACTGTTTCGTCGCTGCTCTCGTGGGGGTTCAGCCTCGTGTTCAGCGGGCTTCTGGTCCGTGAGGTGGTGCGGCGCGTGCCGCAGACCGACTATCGCGCCGCCGGAGCCGCCGGCTACCTCGGGCTCGGCAGCGTCTGGGCCCTCGGCCTGTCGTCGTCAGCGGCCCTGCTCATGGCCACCAAGGGATCGATCCCCGCTACGCTGCTGCCGATCGCGGGCGTTTTGCCGCTATCGCGGACGATTTTCCTCTGGCAGAGCATCGTCACGGCGGTCGTCCTCATGGCGGTCTCCGTGCTCGTCGCCTATTTGACGGCGCCGGACGGGCGGACGGCGCGCACGGCGGAGAGCTACGGTATCCGCCCCGAGCCCCTGGAGATCCGCACCCCGGCGCGGCAGCGCCCCGGCGAATGGCTGGAATACAGCCCGCTGCTGACGATTCTCATCGTGATCGTGGGGGTCGCCTACCTGGTGCAGCTGTTCGCGTCGAAAGGCGGCGGTATCGCAGCGGGGATCGCGCAGGCGCTCGACCTGAACACCTACAATTTCATCTTCTTGCTCGCCGGCCTGCTGCTGCACTGGCGGCCGCGGCGGTTCCTCGAGGCCGTCACGCGCTCCGTCCCCGCGACGGCGGGCGTGCTCATCCAGTTCCCGTTCTATGCGGGGATCTTCGGCATGATCACCGGCACCGCGAGCGACCCATCCCCGATCTCACAGTGGCTCGCCGGACTGTTCGTCCGCGTCTCGGACACGAACAGCTATCCGATCCTCGTGTCCATCTACTCGGCCGTGCTCGGTGTGTTCGTGCCCTCGGGCGGGAGCAAATGGGTGATCGAAGCGCCCTATCTGCTTCAGGCCGCGAACGAGCTGAAGGTGAACCTCGGCTGGGTGGTGCAGATGTACAATGCCGCGGAGGCCCTGCCGAACCTGGTCAATCCGTTCTGGATGCTGCCGCTTCTCGGGCTCCTGGGCGTGCGCGCCCGCGACCTCGTCGGCTACGCGGCCGTTCAGCTCGTCGTGCACTTGCCGGTGGTCCTGTTCTTGATGTGGCTCTTCGCGCGAACGCTGCCATACGTCGCGCCTGCGGTGCCGCCGTGACGGCTTGCGGCGTCGGCGCCACGCAGCGACGTTGTCCCGCCGTGAACGGCCGATGCAGCGGAGCGCTCACGCTCCGCTGCGCGCGTTGTCCCACATGTATACTTTAAGGAGAGATCCATGGCACAGCGGAAGCGGATCGATCGACGCGAATTCGTGGCCGCGACGACCGGAGTGGCCGCAGCGGTCGCTCTCGGCCCCACGATCCAGATCAGACGCCCGCAGAAGACGCTCAAGATTCTGCAGTGGAGTCACTTCGTCCCCTCCTACGACGTCTGGTTCGACAAATACGCCAAGGACTGGGGGACGGCGAAGGGCGTCGACGTGACGGTCGATCATATCGCCCTCGCCGACCTGGGGACGCGCGCCAACGCCGAGGTCGCCGCGCAGCAGGGCCACGACCTGTTTCAGTTCCTCTCGCCCCCCGGAGCCTTCGAGGAGCATGTGCTCGACATGGGAGACCTGGTGCAGGAGGCCGAGCGCCAACACGGCCCCCTGCTCGACCTGTGCAAGCGCAGCACCTTCAACCCGGTGACGCGCAAGTGGTTCGGCTTCAGCGACAACTACGTGCCCGATCCCGGCGACTACCTGAAGAGCGTGTGGACCGAGATCGGGATGCCCAACGGTCCCGTCACGTGGGAAGACCTGGTCAAGGCGGCGCCGGAGATCAAGAGCAAGCACCCCGAGATCCAGATTCCGATCGGCGTCGGGATGTCGCAGGAGCTGGACACCAACATGGCGACCCGTGCCATGCTGTGGTCGTTCGATGGCTCGATCCAGGACGCGAACGAGAATGTGGTGCTGAAATCAGATCAGGCGCTCGCGGCCCTGGAGTTCGGCATGCGGCTCTTCAAGGCGGGCATGAACCCGGCGGTGTTGAGCTGGAACGCCGCCTCGAACAACCAGGCGCTCAACGCGAAGCAGACGGCCTACATCCTCAACTCCATCTCCGCGTACCGCACCGCGCAGGATAACAAGCTCCCGGTGGCGGACGACATCTTCTTCGTCCCGGCGCTGAAAGGCCCGCGCGGGACGCAGTGGGCGAGCGAGCACGTGATGGGCATCTATGTGATCTGGAAGTTCGCGCAGAGCCCCGACCTGGCGAAGCGGTTTCTCATCGACCTCGTCGCCCAGTACCGCGACGCTGTTCTCGGGAGCAAGCTGTACAACTTCCCGTCGTACACGGGCTCGGTGGCGGACCCCGGCGTGCCGCTCGCCCAGAAGCCCGCCTCGGGCAACAAGTGGCTCGAGCAGGTGACGGCGACCGATCCGTTCGGCTCGAACCCGCCCTCGAAGCTCAAGCCGATCAGCACGGCGCTCCAGTGGGCTACGAATATCGGGCACCCCGGACCCGCCAACCCGGCGGAAAGCGAGATCTTCGACACGTTCGTCCTGCCCACCATGTTCGCGAACGCGGCGACTGGACGGATGAGCGCCAAGCAGGCGCTGGACGAGGCGCACCAGCAGGCGAAGAAGATCTTCGCGAAGTGGCGCCAGCGGGGCCTCGTCGCGGGAGGCTCGCGGGACACCTAGGCATGACGGCGGCGGCCATCCCGTCCGAGCGCGCCACGCCGCGCGTGGCGATCCTCCCGTGGTACGTCGCCGCGACGCTGGTCGCGGCGACGAGCGCGAAGCTCGGCATCATCTGGGACATTTCGTGGCACCGCTCCATCGGGCGCGACACGTTCTGGACACCCGCCCACATGGCGATCTACCTGGGCGGCGTGCTCGCCGGGCTGTCGTGCGGCTGGCTGGCGCTGCAAACCACGTTCGCGGGACCGCCGGAGGCGCGCGCGGCGAGCGTGCGCTTCTGGGGGTTCCGCGCGCCGCTCGGCGCGTGGCTCGGCATCTGGGGCGCCCTGGCGATGATCACGTCGGCGCCGTTCGACAACTGGTGGCACAACGCGTACGGCCTCGACGTCAAAGTCCTGTCGCCACCGCACGTGATCCTCGCGCTCGGCATCTGGGCGATCCAGCTCGGCAGTCTCTTCCTCGTGCTGGCGCTCCAGAACCGCACCCCGGCCGAGCAGCGCCCGCCGCCTTACGGCGTGCTCGTGGCCTACCTGGTGGGAATCCTGCTTCAAAACGCGACCACCCTCAGCATCGAGCAGCTCGGCTTCCCGAACGTCGCCCACACCGCGCTCTATTACAAGATCGCGGCGTGCGTGTTGCCCTTGCTGCTCGTCGCGGGAGCGCGCGCTGCCCGCCTGCGCTGGCCCGCCACGACCGCGGCGGCGGTGTACATGCTGATCTCGCTCCTGATGATCTGGATCCTGCAGCTCGCGCCGGCGACGCCGAAGCTCGCCCCGGTGTTCAACCCGGTGACCAACATGGTGCCCCCACCCTTCCCGCTGCTGCTGGTCGTCCCGGCGCTCGCGATCGACCTGGTGATGCGCCGGGGGGGCTCGGGCCGCGATTGGCTGCTCTCGGTGCTCGTGGGACTGACGTTCTTGCTCGTCTTCTTGTTCACGCAGTGGTTCTTCACCGAATTCCTGCTCACGCCCCACGCGCGCAACTTCGTCTTCGGGGTGGACCAGTGGGATTACTCGAGCCGCCCTGGCCCCTGGCGCTACCGTTTCTGGCGTACCGAGACCGACCCGCTGACCCCGCGGGCGCTGGCCCTCTCCGCCCTGCTGGCCGTCGCGTTCGCGCGGATCGGCCTGTGGTGGGGCAACTGGATGGCTCGGATCCGGCGATGAGCCGCACCGGTCGGCTGCTCGCGATCGGCGCCATTGCGCTGGTCGCGTCGGCACACGTGGGCAGCCCCGACACCTACTTCGAAGGCTCCGCCGGCCCCTACCGCCTGCGTGTGATCGTACGCAACCCGGGCGTCGTGCCCGGGCTGGCGCAGATCACCGTGCGGTTACTGGCCCCGCCAACGCCCCGCGTGGTACGGCGCGTGCTGGTGCTACCGGTCTATTGGGATCCGAAGACCGCCGCGCCACCCCCGCCCGATGTCGCCGAGCGCGTCCCCGGCGACTCCACGGCGTACGGCGCGGCGCTGTGGCTGATGGCCGGCGGGTCCTACAGCGTACGCGTGACGGTCGAAGGGGACGCGGGCACCGGCACGGCGCTGGTCCCCGTGATGGCCGTCGCCACGCGCCGCCTCGCCCTCGCGCAGCCGCTCGGCATCGCGCTACTCGGTCTCGGAGCGTTGCTCTTCGCCGGCGCCGTCACCATCATCGGGGCGGCGGTCAGGGAGAGCGGGCTCGAGCCCGGCGCCGAGCCCGACCGACGACGCACGCGGCGCGCCCGTGTGGCCATGGCCGGGGCAACCCTGGTGCTGGCCCTCGCCTTGTTGGGCGGTCGGGGGTGGTGGAACGGCGTCGACGCCGCTTACCGCACGGGGCTGTACCAGCCGTTGCACGCCACCGCCACCGCCCGCTCCACCGGCCGCGGGCGCGTGTTGCGGCTCGCGATCGACGACACCGCGTGGACCGATGCCAAGCGCCAGTGGACGCCGCTCGTGCCCGATCACGGGCATCTCATGCACCTCTTCCTGGTGCGCGACTCGAGCCTCGACGGGTTCGCCCATCTGCATCCGCTTCCCCTCGATTCCACGACGTTCGAGGCGGCCCTGCCCCCACTCGCGGCGGGCGGCTACCGCGTCTACGCCGACGTCGTGCACGAGAGCGGGTTCGCGGAGACGCTGGTGGCGACGGTCGACGTTCCGGCGCCGACGGGGACGTGGCGACCGTCCGATCCGGATGACGCCTGGCTCGAGACGGGGGACGAGGGACGGGGGACGGGGGACCGCAGTCGGCTCGCCGACGGCTCGACGATGATCTGGGACCGGAGCGTCGCGCCGATCGTCGTGGATCAGGACGCGCCGCTGCGCTTCGTGGTGACCGATCCGCAGGGACGGCCGGCGAGGCTCGAGTCGTACATGGGAATGGCGGGCCATGCGATGATCGGGCGCGACGATGGCCAGGTTTTCGTCCATCTCCACCCCGCCGGTACGATCTCCCTGGCGGCGCTCGAGACGTTCGTGTTGCGACAGCCGGGAGATACGGTTCGCGGAGCGTTGGGGAAACGGTTAAGGGCAATGGAGACGGGAATGGGAGAACCGGGCGAGGTCGGGTCGGGCGTCGTCTCCTTCCCCTACGCTTTCCCCAAACCGGGGGCGTATCGGATCTGGGTCCAGGTCAAGCGCGCGGGCCGCATCCTCACGGGTGCGTTCGGCACGGAGGTGGGCACCGCACAGCCCGCCGCTCCGTGACCCGTCGCTCCAGCGGCTTCGCGGCACGTGTGTTGCACGACCGGCCGATTGACAAGTGCGCGCTCCCACCGGAGTTTGACTCGAGGGTTGCCGTGACGACGAGCGTCATGCGGACACTGCGGAATTATATCGGCGGCGAGTGGGTCGACGCCTCGCCCAGCGACTGCCTCGAAATCACGAACCCCGCCACCGTGGAGCCGCTCGCTCGGGTGCCCCTTTCGACCCGCCGTGACGTCGATCAAGCGGTCGCCGCGGCCCGGGCGGCGTTCCCCGCCTGGCGCGCCGTCCCCCCCGTGGTGCGCGCGCGTCACCTGTTCCAGCTCAAGCAGGTCCTGGAGCAGCACTTCGACGAGGTCTCACACATCATCACACGCGAAAACGGCAAGACACTCGACGAAGCCCGAGGCTCGCTGCGCCGCGGCATCGAGAACGTGGAGCACGCGTGCGGCATCCCCACCCTGATGATGGGGCGGACGCTCGAAGACATCGCCGCAGGCATCGATTGCGAATACGTCCACCAGCCGCTTGGGGTGTTCGCGGCGGTCACCCCGTTCAACTTTCCCGCGATGGTCCCCATGTGGTTCTGGCCGTACGCCATCGCCGCCGGGAACACGTTCATCCTGAAGCCGAGCGAGCAGGTGCCGCTCACCGCGACCCGCCTCGTGGAGGTGGCGCAGGAGGCGGGCCTGCCGCCGGGCGTGCTCAACGTGGTGCACGGGGGGAAGGAAGCGGTCGACGCGCTGCTCGCGCACCCCGACGTGGTCGGGATTTCGTTCGTGGGTTCGTCGGCCGTCGCCCGGCACGTCTACGAGGAGGCGGCGAAGCACGGCAAGCGCGTCCAGGCCCTCGGCGGCGCCAAGAACCATATCGTCGTTCTGCCCGACGCAGACCTCGACCGGGCCGTGACCAGCGTGACCGAGTCGCTGTTCGGGTGCGCCGGCCAGCGCTGTCTGGCCGGGAGCGTGGTGGTCACCACGGGCAACGCGTACGCCCCGTTCCGCGATCGGCTGCTCGGGGCGGCGAAGAACCTGCGGCTCGGATACGGTTTGGATGCCGGAGTGACCATGGGCCCCGTCGTTTCGGGACGGCACAAGGAGCGGGTGCTCTCCTACGTCGAAGCCGGCCGACGCGATGGCGCCGAGCTGTTGCTCGACGGCCGCGCCACCCGAGTGGAGCGGTATCCCCGGGGCCACTTCGTCGGCCCGACGGTGTTCGACGGCGTGCGGCCGGAGATGACGATCGGGCGGGAGGAAATCTTTGGACCGGTGGCGAGCGTCACGCGCGTGGCCGACCTGGACGAAGCGATCGACGTCATCGGGCGCTCAAGTTATGGAAACGCGACGTCGATCTTCACTACCTCTGGCAGGGCGGCTCGCGAGTTCCGCTACCGGGTGGGGGTGAGCATGATCGGGGTGAACCTCGGCATCGCGGCGCCCATGGCGTTCTTTCCGTTCGGAGGCACGAAAGGGTCGTTCTTCGGCGACTTGAAGGCGCACGGGCAGGACGCGATCGAGTTTTATACCGACAAGAAAGTGGTGATGTCGCGCTGGTGAGGGAACGCTAGCGCACCGCCAGCGGCGCCGGGTGGCGCACGCTGCCGTCCTCGGCTTTCGTCGCGACGTCGAGCGAATCGCGGTCCCACATGACCACGGTCACGAGATCACTGGACGCGGCGAAGGTCTCGAGGTCCATGGCCGACAGGCCGCGCTCCTTGATGGCCCGCCCGGCGGAGTCGGCACGATAGGGGTGGGTGTGGAAGGAGCCGACGAGCCGGGCGACGCCGTCGCACTTCCCGGCCACGGCGAACTGCAGCTGCCGCAGGTCCGCCGCCGGCTGTAGCCGGCGCACGAACAGCGTGTCGCCCACCACCTCCCCTTCGAGACAGCCGAGATACTCCCGCTGCGTCGGCTTGCCGGTGCCGAGCAGCTGCGTCAGGGTGTTCTGGCCGGCGAGCTCGTCCCAATGACGGTTGTTCTCTACCCAAAGATCGCTCATCACGCTCCGCACGGCCGCGGGTAGGATGACGACGTGAAACGTCGGCGACAGCGCGAGCCACGCGAGCACGACGGCGAGCGGCGTGCTCATCGTTTCCGTCTCGCGTAGGTTCCCAGGAGCTGGGCCATGCCGAGCGTGTGCCCTTGCATCGCCGCCTCGACGTCCTTCTTCTGCGCGGCGGGCCGCAGCTGCAGCCTGGCATCGAGCGCGTACAGCTTGAAGACATAGCGGTGCGCGGGACCCGGCGGTGGGCACGGTCCCCCGTAGCCGGAGCGCTGGAAGTCGTTGCGCCCTTGGTGCGCGCCGCCCAGGTCGAGCGTTTCGACCTTGGCGACATTCTCGGGCAGCTCGGCGGTGGTGGCGGGCAGGTTGTACAGCACCCAGTGGACCCACGTCCCGGCCGGGGCGTCGGGGTCGTCGGCGATCAGGGCGAAGCTCGCCGTGCCCGGGGGCGCGTCGCTCCAGGCGAGCGGCGGTGAGACGTCCGCGCCGTCGCACGTGTACTTGGGGGGAACAGCCGATCCTTCGGTGAAGGCCGTGCTGGTGAGCGAGAACGCCATGGCAGTTGATACGCGAATGGGCGACTCATGGTTCACCCAAAAAGCCAAACCCGGGGCAGGAACTGCTCCCCGGGTTGACCGGCCGGGCGAAGTGGGCCGTCGACACTTCGACCGCGACCTCTAGTGCGGTGAGAAGGTACGGCCTGTTGCGGCCGCGCAGGTGGAGACGGCGTGGGAGGGGTGTCAGAGAACGGTCAGCCCGCGCCGCTCGCTCTGTCGACGAGTTACCTTGAAACTCCCCGGAATCGGGTGCATTTCTCGACCGTCCATGAGCTCCGGCACGCGTTCACCCCGTCCTCGCGGCCTGTTCATCGCCGCGCTGCTGCTGCTCACGCTGGCGTTGGCGGGTGCGATCGCGCTGCAGGCGTACCGCAACTTCCTCGGGCACAAGGCAACGGCCGAGCGCGTGCTGCGTGACTATGCGCGGCTCGCAGCCGCCCGGTTCGCCGATCGCACCGAGATGGCGCTGTACTGGTCGGCTTTCTCCCCCGCGTTGGACGCCCTGTCGAGAGCGAAAGCCGGCGTTGCGGGCAACCCGCTTCCGGCCCCCGGCCAGCTCCCTGCGGCAACCGACTTGCACTCGGCCGATTTTCACAAGCTTGCCCGCTACACGTTTCGGTACGATCTCCGCACGCGTCGACTGGAGACCGCCGGGGCCACGCCTTCGCTCGCCGTGCGCACGTGGCTGCGCGACACCCTGCCGGTACACAGTCGCACCTTGTACAACCCGAAGTACCGGCTGGGAGCCATCGTGCACACCGTCGACGGACTATCGCGCGCGATCGTCTATACGGTGACGAAGGACAAGTCCGGCGCCCCGAGTATGGCGGTCGGTCTCGAGGAGGATCCTCATGGATTCGAGCCGCTGTACACGTCGGAAGAGGACAAGTCCCCACTGCTGCCCCGGCCCTTGACCGGAGGTGTGGTCTACGATTCGCTGGGCTCGACGATCGTCACCGAAGCCGATGGTGTGGAGTTGTACCGCTCGCCGGTTCAGTACGCACCGCTGTTCGCCGCGCGTGACTCCTTCGAAGAACCGATGATGGGCCGCGTGCAGGTCCAGGTTGCGCTCCGACCCGACCTGGCTCCCAAGCTCGTCATCGGCGGCATGCCGCGCTCTAACCTACCGATGCTGCTCTCCCTGCTCGCCCTGACGGCAGGCCTCGTCGTGGCCGCGTTGCTGCAGCTGCACCGCGAGTCCGAGCTGTCGCGGCTGCGCGCGGACTTCGTGTCCGGCGTCTCGCACGAGCTGCGCACCCCGCTGGCCCAGATCCGGATGTTCTCCGAAACGTTGCTGCTCGGCCGCGTGCGCTCGGACGGCGAGCGTGTCCGCTCGCTCGAGATCGTCGATCAGGAGGCGCGCCGCCTCACGCACCTGGTGGAGAATCTGCTGCACTTCTCGCGTTCCGAGCGACAGGCCACCCGGCTGTCTCCGGCGGCGGCGCCGCTCGCCCCGCTGGTGCGGGAAGCGGTGGAGGCCTTCGCCCCGCTCGCGGCGGCGCGCGGCGTCACGTTCCGCACCGAGCTCAGCGACGGACCGGTCGCCTCGGTCGACGCCGAGGCGCTCCGCCAGATGCTCGTCAATCTGCTCGACAACGCCGTCAAGTACGGACCGGCCGACCAGACGATCACCGTGGGCCTGGACGCCGGCGACGGCAAGGCGCGGATCCGGGTGGAGGATCAGGGACCGGGGATTCCCGCCGCCGAGCGCGAGCGCATCTGGGACCGGTTCTGGCGGCTGGAGCGCGACCGCGGCTCGGCCGTGGCGGGTACCGGGATCGGCTTGTCGGTGGTGCGGGAGCTGGTGGCGCTGCACGGCGGCCGCGCCTGGGCGGAAGAGGGGCGCGGGGGAATGGGGGCGCGCTTCGTTCTGGAGCTGCCACTCGCCGGCCCGCCCCAGGCCGCACCGGGCGGCGCACCGATGCGGGCCGACCTCGGGGCCACAGCATGACGCGCATTCTCGTCGTCGAAGACAATCCCGATCTCGCGTACGGCCTGCGCAACAACCTCGAGATCGAGGGCTACGAGGTAGAGGTCGTCGAGGACGGGAGTGAGGGCCTCACCCGAGCGCGGGCCGGCGGCCCCGATCTCATCATCCTGGACCTGATGCTGCCCGGCCTGGACGGCTACCGCGTGCTGCGCGCGCTGCGGGACGAGGGACGCCGCATGCCGGTCCTCATCCTCACGGCCCGGGGCGAAGAGGCCGACAAAGTCCGCGGGCTGCGGCTCGGCGCGGATGATTACGTCACCAAGCCGTTCGGTGTACTGGAGCTGCTGGCGCGGGTGGAGGCCCTGCTCCGCCGCACGGCGCCGAGTGGCGGCGGCGCCGCCCCCCCGGAGCAGTTCGGCGTGATCGAGGTGATCCCCGCCTCGCGCACGGTGCTGCGCGACGGCCGACCGGTCGGGCTCACCCCGAAAGAGTTCGATCTGCTGTTGGCGCTGCTCCAGCGGCGCGGGGCCGTTGCGACACGGATGGAGCTGCTTACCGAGGTGTGGGGCTACAGCGCGGCGGTGCTGAGTCGCACCGTGGACACGCACGTCGCCGAGCTGCGCCGCAAGCTCGAAGGGGACCCCGCCGCGCCACGGCACATCCTCACCGTCCGCAAGGCCGGCTACCGGCTGGAGAAATAGCCCATGACGCTCCCCGCCGCCCTCAGCTTCTGGTCCCTGTGGGGCCTCCTTGCCGGCCCGCCACCCGACGGCCGCGCCATCCTCGCGGCGATGCACGACCGCTACGCGGGGAAGTGGTACGGCACGCTGACCTTCGTGCAGCACAACACGGCCACCCGGCCCGACGACAGCACCGAGCACTCGACCTGGCGCGAGTACGCGGCGCTGCCGGGGCGGCTGCGCATCGAGTTCGAGCCGCTCGATTCGGCCGCCGGCCTGCTGTTCGTGCGCGACTCGCAGTTCGTGTTCCGCGGCGGGCGCTTGACCAGCGCGACGGCATTGGTGCACCCGCTCATGGTGCTGGGCTTCGACGTCTATTTCGATCCCGCCGAGCGCACCGCCCGTCGTCTCGAGCAGCTGGGCTTCGACCTCGCGACGGTGCACGAGGACACGTGGGACGGCCGGCCCGCATACGTCGTCGGTGCCCGGACCGGGGACCTGCGCACCCGCCAGTTCTGGGTGGACAAGGAGCGGCTGCTGTTCGTGAGACTGCTCGAACCCGGGCAGCGGGACACCACGCACACGAGCGACATCCGCTTCAACGACTACCGGCCCGTCGGCCCGGCCTGGGTCTCGGCGGAGGTGGCGTTCCTCGTGGACGGCCGGCAGCGGTGGCTCGAGCAGTATGCAGAGATCCGGACCGGAACCCCGCTGCCCGACGCCCTGTTCGACCCTCGCCGCTGGCAGGCCCAGCGCCGCTGATGCGGCGCGCTGCGAGGGTCGGGCGATGGTGCGGCATCATAGCGTTCGGGCTGCTCGCCGCCCCCGTGAGGCCGTGCGACGCGCAGACCGGCTCGGATACGGCGGTCACGGTGTACGGCTTCCTCCAAGCCGGTGACTCCGGCCGGTGGAGTCTGCTGCTCCCGCAGCCCGTGACGGCCGCAGGTCGGCGCATCGGTGTGCTGGCCGCCGCAGATGCCGGCGCCCGCTGGCAAAGAATGGACGGCCGCTTCGTGGAGGCCACAGGTCGTGTGACGCTCTCCTCCGCCGTCCCCGGAGGGGCGGGCATCGCGATCGAGCGCCTGCGGGAGTTGGAGCCCCCCGGCACACGGCGGACCACGGTCCAGCTCTCCTCCTCGCAATTGGCGGTCGTGACCCTCGCCGCCATCCCGAACCGTTTCGCGTGGCGCGCCGACGATGGCCAGCCGACGGGCGTGCAGCCCTTGCTGATGTACACCGTCTACAATCACGGCCAGACGCAGCTCGACTTCATGCTCCCGACCAACGACGTCGTTTGCGTACGAGTGCAGCGCGAGAAGGACCGGGGAGGCGGGGGCGACACCGGCGGCTGGCACACGTCCCTGCCCGCGTCCACCGGCAACCGCGAGCGCATCGTCATCCGGCTGGGCGGCCTGTTTCGCCGCTTCATTCCGATCCCGCCCGATGCCGCACCGCTCGCCGGCCGCTATGTCGCGAACGTGACGCTGTGCGGGGTCGCAGACTATCAGGTGGAGACGCCGTTCGAAGTCGTCACTCCCTGAGCACCAGGAGGAGCAGAGCGGTCTGTCGCAGGACCAAGGGCCCTTGTACTGTTCTCCCCCATGACCGACACGTCACCGCCGAAGCGATACACCATCGGGCTCGTGCAGATGGCGATGTCCGCCGATCCCGCCGCGAACCTCGAGAAGGCGATCGCGAAGGTCGCGGAGGCCCGAGCGGCTGGCGCCGCGCTGGTGTGCCTCCCGGAGCTGTTTCGCTCGCAGTACTTCGCACAGCGGGAGGATGCGGCCCTGTTCGATCTCGCCGAACCGGTGCCGGGCCCCAGTACCGAGGCGCTGGGGCGCGCGGCACAGCGGGCGGGCGTCGTCGTGATCGCGCCCCTGTTCGAGCGTCGCGCTCCCGGTCTGTACCACAACAGCGCCGCGGTGATCGATGCGGACGGCCGCGTGGTCGGAGTCTACCGCAAGATGCACATCCCGGACGACCCCGCGTACTACGAGAAGTTCTACTTCACGCCGGGGGATCTCGGATTCCGCGCGTTCGACACGCGGGTCGGACGCATCGGCACGCTGGTGTGCTGGGATCAGTGGTATCCCGAAGGCGCCCGGCTCACCGCCCTGCAGGGCGCCAACGTGCTGTTCTATCCCACGGCCATCGGCTGGCATCCGGCCGAGAGGGACGCCCACGGGACGGAGCAGCTCGACGCGTGGCGCACCATCCAGCGCAGCCACGCGATCGCGAACGGGTGCTACGTCGCGGCGGTGAACCGGGTCGGCCGCGAGCGGCCGGAGGGGGCGGCGACGGAGGGACTCGACTTCTGGGGGTCGTCGTTCATCGCCGATCCGTTCGGCGCCGTCGTGGCGGAGGCACCGGCGGACCGCGAAGCGATCCTGCTCGGCGAGGTGGATCTCGCACGGATCGAGGAGGTGCGGCGCGGTTGGCCGTTCCTGCGCGACCGCCGCATCGACGCGTACGGCGGGATCGTCAGTCGCTATCTCGGCGACGCGTCGTAGCCTGAGTGAAGACTCCGGCCTCCCTCGGGCTTCGCATGCCCGCCGAGTGGGAACGGCACCATGCCACATGGATCGGCTGGCCCCACAACGCGAGCGACTGGCCCGGCCGCCTGGGGCCGATCCCCTGGGTCTACGCCGAGATCGTCCGCAAGTTGACACCGGGCGAGATCGTGCGGGTGCTCGTGAACTCGGCCGCGCACGAGCGCCAAGCGCGTAACGTGCTCGAGCGGGCGGGCGTGGACTTGGGCCGGGTCGAGTTTTTCCGCTTTCCGACCAATCGTGGCTGGACCCGCGACTTCGGGCCGCTGTTCGTGCGCCGCACGGCGGGGGGCCCGCCGCCCGACGTGGCGATCGCGCGGTTCCGCTTCAATGCGTGGGCCAAGTATCCCGACTGGAAGAGAGACGACCGCATCCCGGAGCGCGTGGCCGCGCGGCTCGAGGTACCGCTCTTCCCGGCGCGCGTCGGGGGCGGGGGGCGCGAGGTGGTGCTCGAGGGCGGGAGCATCGACGTCAACGGCCAGGGTTCGCTCCTGACCACGGAGGAATGCCTGCTCGATCCCGCCGTGCAGGTCCGTAACCCCGGCCTGTCTCGCTCCGAGCTCGAGGCGGTGCTGCGGGATTACCTCGGTGCCACGAACCCCCTGTGGCTGGGGGCCGGCATCGCGGGGGACGACACGCACGGGCACGTGGACGACGTGTGCCGCTTCGTCGATCCCCGCACCGTCGTGGTGTGCCGGGAATCCGACTCACGGGACGTGAACTACCGGCCTCTCGCCGAGAACCGCGAGCGGCTCCAGGGCATGCGCCTGGAGGACGGGTCCAAGATCGACGTCGTGGATCTTCCGATGCCGGCCCCGCTCCATTTCGCGGGTCAGCGGCTGCCGGCGAGCTATGCCAATTTCTACATCGCGAACGCGGCGGTGCTGGTGCCCACATTCAATGATCCGAATGATCGGGTGGCGCTGGGGATTCTAGCGGAGCTGATCAAGGATCGGCCGGTAGTGGGAGTACACGCCGTGGATTTGGTG
>QHUT01000101.1 GCA_003222055.1 Gemmatimonadota bacterium | reverse complement strand
GTGCGTCAGCTCTACCAAATGAATCAGCAGTTGCAAGAGGAGTTGGAAGAGAAGCTTGAGCTGATGGTCAAGGCAATGGAGGCGCGCGATCCTTACACATCAGGCCACTCTCGCCGTGTTTCTGAATACGCACTTGCCATAGCCAGAGAGTTGAGGCTCCCCGCGAGAGACCTCGATGGCATCAAGCGTGCTGCCTTGTTGCACGACGTCGGAAAGATCTATGAAGAATTCGCTCCTCTGCTTAGGAAGGAAGGAAAGTTAACCGCCGAGGAAATGATGACGATGCAAACCCACGTGACGCGTAGCGCCCAGCTTGTTGCGACAGCCACGCGACTCCGCGGCGAAGTCGAGGCAATGATTCGTCATCATCACGAGAATTTCGACGGCACCGGATATCCGGAGGGGTTGGCGGGCGATCAGATCCCTATCGGCGCACGTATTATCATGGTGGCCGACACGATCGACGCGATGACCACTGATCGGCCCTACCGGAAGGCAATGACGCTCGCGCGTGCAGTCGAGGAGCTGCAAAAGTACGCCGGCCGTCAGTTCGACCCAGACCTCGTGAAATTGGTTGCGAAATCAGGGAGTATCCGCAGGCTGCTGGGGTTGGATCGGCGCATCCACGAATCTGGTGCCGACTCTTCCCGGCCGACGAGACCGGCCTTAGCGCAGCGGATCGCACACTGACTCTAGTCGCCGGATACGCGGCGCCGAGTGGCAACATGCTGGACCCACGATCCGTTGAATAGACCCGTGCGATCGCCTGCTGCGGATCAAACGAGGATTCCTTGCGCCACGAGGATGGCCCGCAGGCCTCGCGCTCCGAATTTCTCAAAGAGCCTGAGTGCACTCTCACTATCGGGGGTGTAACGCCCTAGAGACAGGCGGTCTAGCCAAGCGCCGCACGCAACTAAGTTGAGGTAGTGAGACGGATGGCGGTCTTGGTACTTCTGCTGGCACTCGAGCACAAGAGGTCGGGCCGAGTCGGGGCCGCTCGTGTGCACAAGTCGGTATACCCGCAGCTTGTCGAAGAGGCCGGTGTTGGGCACAGCTCTTTCCTTCCCCCAAGCGAGCCGCTCTGCCGACTCGGTCAACTGCAAGGCTAAGCTCACATCACCGGTCTCGAGTGCGAAGCAGGCGTAGCCCAAGAGGAATTCCATGTTAGTTGTCCAACTTCGCTCGTTGCGGAACGCGCGCTCCGCCGCGACAACGGCTTGCTGTGCACCTTCTCGATCACCACTCATCAGGAGCGCGGATGCCAGATTGAGGTGGATCCCGACCGAACGCGGCGTCAGAGAGCTCGACGCGACTGCGACAGCGCGCCGACCAAATGTCACCGCGGACGCGAAGTCGCCTTTATGAAGCTTTGAAACACATTGGTTCGACAATATGATCGCGGACTTGAGGTCATCGCCGATTCTCATGCTCAACTGCAAGGCCTTGTCATACGCTTCGCACGCGCTGTCGAACTCACAGAGACCCGACTTACAGGTTCCGTAACCCGTGTAGGCGAGTGACAGGCCGACCGGGTCCCGTCGGCTGTTCAGGATGCTGATCGCACTCTCCAACTCCGTGGCGGCAGAAGCGAGTTCGAAGAAAAAGAAGTCACAGTATGCCTTAGTGTACCATAGAATTGGTGGGATATCCCTTCCAGACTGATTAATCGCCTCCTCAGTCTGGCGGCGAACTTCGGTTACTCTTGCTTCGTTACCCGCATTCACACCCGATCGAGCGCTTTCGAAGAGCGCGTTGCCAATTAGGTCGAGATCACCAGTCTCTCGTGCTGCCGCAAGGGCCCTGTCTGCGGCCTCACAGTAGCCGGACCCTGGTTCCCGATTCATGAGATATTCGACCGTGGCTTGCATCCTGGCTGTGAGTGCCTGTGCGGACTTGGAGAGACCCCCTTCACTGGCAAGACGGGTGAGGACGGAGCTAGCAGACTCAGCTCGGGACTGACCCACGAGAGCTCTGGCCAGCAAAAGGAGGAGAGCCTGCGTGGCGTCCTCCGTACCCTGCTCTCGAAGCAAGACCTCCAAAATCTGCTCTGCTTCAATAAGTGCTCCGGCAGAGATGGCAGCTTCAGCGCCCTTGATGGCACTGCTTGCGGCCCGATCAGGGGCGCCTCCACGCAAGAAGTGCCACGCTACCTCCAAGTTAGCCGGCCCCCGGACCTCGTCCCTCCTCTCCTCCAACACCTCCGCCACGCTCCGATGCAAGTGCCGCCTCGCCGGCCCTGCCACCGCGTAGTACGCCTGCGCCCGGATCAGCTCGTTCCGGAACTCGAGCCCGCCCTGCACCTCGCGGAGAATGCCCTCGTCCTTGAGCCGCGACAGCGCTTCCCCCGCCGCCGCCGGGGAGAGCTCCGCCGCCTCGTATAACGGGAGATCCGCCAAGCGGCGCCCCAACACCGCCGCCAGATCGAGCGCCGCCCGCGTTGGCGCGTCGAGCCGGCGGATCTGCCGCTCGAACACCGCGCCGATCGCGCGCGGAATCCCGATGTTCGCAACCGGTTGCGTGTTGAGCGCCTCCAGATCGCCGAGCAGCGAGCCCGACCCGTGCGCCAGCCACTCCTTGGTGAGCAGCTCGAGCGCGAGCGGGTTGCCGTTGCCGGCCTGGAGAATGCGCGGCACGGGCACGTCCGCGAGGTGTCCATTGGCCTTGGCCACCAGGCCCGCCACCAGCCCCTGCGCCGCAGCCGGGGGGAGCGGCTCGACCTCGAGCGTGCGCAACACCTCGATGCTCGTATCGGACGCCAGCGCGCTCGGCGCGGCGGCGGCGCGCAGCTCGTTGGAACGCGCCGTGAGAATCAGCAGCAGGCGCGTGTGGGGCAGCTTGCGTGCGATCACGTGGAGAATGGCCGCGCTCGCGTTGTCGGCGGCGTGAATGTCGTCCACCACCAGCACCAACGGGCTCTCCTCGGTCGCCGCCTCCACCGCCTTGAGAAACGAGTCGGCGAGCCGCAGCGGAATCACCTCCGCCGCCCACTCGACGGGCTTGGGCACGCCGGGAAACGCCGCGAAGATCTCGGGTGAGACCCGCGTCAGCTCGCTCAGTGCTTCTGGGTCCGCGCCGCCGATCGCCCGCTGCAGCGTCAGCTGCTTGATCAGTTCGGCCAACACGGCAAACGGCAGCTCGCGCTCCGCATCGTATGCCTGGGCGCGCGCGATCGCCGCGCCTTCCATTTGACAGGTCGATACGAACGCGTTGGTCAGCGTCGTCTTGCCCACGCCGGGATCGCCGATCAGCACCACGATCCGCGGCGCGCGGCGCCGCACCTCGAGCCACGCATCGTACAGCCGCGAGAACTCCCGCTCGCGGCCAATCAGCGTCTCGGCCTCGAAACGTCGCTCGCACCGCTCCGAGACTTGACCCGCCCCCGCCCCCGTCGGCCGCGGGGCCGCGCGCCGTCCCTCGCGCAACAGGTCGGCGATCCGCACGAGCTCCGCACTGGGCTTCGCGCCGAGCTCGTCGGCCAGACGTGCTTCGAAGCGCGCGAATTCCTTGAGCGCGTTGGTGCGATCCCCCACCCACGCGCGTGCCTCGATGAAACCCCGCACCCCGTCCTCGGACAGGGGATCGAGCTCGAGCAGCACCAGCGCGTGCCGCTCCACGGTCGCGAAGTCGCCCGTCCGACGACCCGCGTCCATGTGCTTCACCAGACAGTCGCGGATGCGGGGCATGAGCCGGGCGCGCCACTGGTCTTTCCACTGCTCGAACTGCACCGCCCCGGGTACCTCGAAGCCGTCCAGGAACGGCCCGCGAATCTCCACTTCGCAGCTCTCCAGGCGGCGCACGTCGGCCTCCACGGCGCCGGGAACGAGCGCGATCGACGCTCGCTGCACGACGAGATGGTCCCGTCCGATCTTCTCCTTCAGGACCGTGAGGGCTTGCGCCAGAGAGTGGCGGGCGCGCGCCGCCGGCACGTCGGGCCAGAACAGATCCATCAGGTAGTCGCGCGTGAACTTGCGCCCCCCCTCCACCGCGAGGCGGATCAGCAGGGCGAAGTGCTTGCGCGTGCGAAACCGGATCTGCTCACCGGCTTCGGTGACGAGCAGCGGCACACCCAGACTCAAGAGATGCAGATGCGACGCCAACGGAAGGCTCGCGGCGTTTCGGAATGGTACTATTAGGCAGCAAGATCAACGCGATGTCAACACATTGATTCCCAGATGGTTAGGTTCGCGGGCGCGCACCTGGGCTGGGCGATCGTCAACTCCCCTCTCCGCCGGCTTGCATCGTCAACCCACACGCAAACCCGCGGCGTGTTCCGGCTCGACCGGCAAAATGTGCTGGACTTTGTGGGTCAGTACCTGAGGTAACTCGGGCGAGCCTAACGTCGTGAGGTCGGCCGCCGGCAGATCGGGCACGGCCCCATCCGCGGCTCCTTCCCGAACGTGAGTTGCACCGGACCGAGCGTCACGGCGGTGTCCGTGAGGGCCACGGTGAGCGTCATGACGTGCCCGTCGACCGAGCCCGTGAACCGGGCGGGATGGTCGGGACCCCGGGCTACGGGATAGAGGGTGATGTTGTAGAGCCCGGGGACGTCGAATCGCCCCTGCTCGTCGGTGACGAGCGCCTGCTTGGTGTCGCCCGCGGTGCAGCCGATATGGACGTGGGCGGTGGTGTCGAACGCGATCAGTCCGGCGTTCTCCCCACCCCACGTTCCTTCGATCGGTCCGTGAGAAGTCGGGCCCCCGATGTCACAGGTGCGCAGCGCGATCAGGGCGAGGCTGGCCAGCACGACCTTACTCATTGGACTCCCTCCGTACCCTCTACTCCTCGAGCCACGTCTTCGTCACAAGCAGCTCCTGCACCAGGTCGGGCGCGCTGCGTCCCGCGGCTTCCGCCGCGAAATTGATCACCAAGCGGTGCGTGAGCACCGTCGGTGCCACCCCCCGGAGATCGTCCTCGTCGGGCATGGGCCGGCCGTCGAGGGCCGCCCGCGCCTTGGCGCCGAGGATCAGATACTGAGAGGCGCGCGGGCCCGCCCCCCACGACACGTACTGCTTGATGAATGGCGGCGCCTCGGCGTCGGGTGGGCGGGTCATCCGCACGAGCGTCACCGCCGCGCGCATCAGCGGCTTGGGCACGGGAATGCGCCGCACCAAGTGTTGCAACGCCAGAACGTCTTCCGCCGTCAGCACCGGCGTGATCGCCGCTGCGAGGTCACCCGTGGTGGACTCGACGATCCGCTCCTCTTCGTCCTTCGATGGATAGCCGACCCGCAGCTCGAACATGAAGCGGTCGAGCTGCGCCTCGGGCAGGGGATACGTTCCCTCCTGCTCGATCGGGTTCTGGGTCGCCAGCACGAAGAACGGCGCCGGTAAGGAGTGGGTCTGGCCCGCCGCCGTCACCTGGTGCTCCTGCATCGCCTGGAGCAGCGCGGCCTGGGTCTTGGGCGGCGTGCGGTTCACCTCGTCGGCCAGCACGATGTTCGCGAACACCGGCCCGCGCACGAAGCGGAAGGCGCGCTTGCCGGTGCTCTGGTCTTCCTCGATGATCTCGGTGCCGGTGATGTCCGAGGGCATCAGGTCGGGGGTGAACTGGATGCGCGAGAACTTCAGGTCGAGCGTCTGGGCCACCGTCTGCACCATCAGCGTTTTGGCGAGGCCGGGGACGCCGAGCAGCAGCGCGTGGCCGCCCGAGAACACGGCGGTAAGGATGCCGTCGAGCACATCCTGCTGGC
>QHUT01000100.1 GCA_003222055.1 Gemmatimonadota bacterium | reverse complement strand
AACATGGGGACACTGAAGCCGGTTGTGGTGGCACTCGTGGCGCTGGTCGCTTGCGGGAAGGGGGAAGAGGGACGAGGGACGGGTGTGTACGATCTCGTCCTCAAGAACGGGTGGATCGTGGACGGCAGCGGGAATCCGCGCTATCGGGGGGACGTCGCCGTCCGGGGTGATCGTATCGCCGCCGTGGGATTCCTGGGGGGAGCCCAGGCGCGGGAGACGCTCGACGTAAAGGGGCTGGTCGTCGCGCCCGGATTCATCGACATGATGGGCCAGTCCGAGATCAACGCGCTCATCGACAATCGCGTGTTCTCGAAAATCACGCAGGGCGTGACGACCGAGGTGACGGGCGAGGGGGGATCGGTGGCGCCGCTGACCGATCGGCTCGTCCTGGACGACTCGGATGCCATGAAGAAGTGGCACTATCGTGAAGACTGGCGCGACCTCGACGGCTACTTCGCGCAGCTCGCGAAACAGGGCTCGGCCCTGAACATCGCCACGTTCGTGGGCGCCACCCAGGTGCGCCTCGCGGTGGTGGGAAAGGCGAACCGCGCGCCCACGGCGGCGGAGCTGGAGCGCATGACGGCTCTCGTGGACACGCTCATGGAGCAGGGTGCCCTGGGCCTGTGGACCGCGCTCGAGTACGCGCCCGCGAGCTACTCCAAGACCGACGAGCTGATCGCCCTGGCCAAGGCCGCGCGGCGGCACGGCGGCATCTACGCGTCGCACATGCGGAACGAGGGTGTGCGCATCGACGACGCGTTGAACGAGCTGTACCAGATCGCCCGGGAAGCGGACATCCCGGCCGAGGTTTCCCACTTGAAGGTTTCCGGCCGGAAGAGCTGGGGCCAGATGGCCCGCATCGTCGCGCGGATCGATTCGGCGCGCGCGGCCGGGCTCGACGTCACGGCCGATCAGTACCCCTACACCCGCGCGGCCACGGCGCTCGACGCCTCGATTCCGTCGTGGGCGGAGAGCGGTGGCTGGGACTCGCTGCTCGCGCGGCTGCGCGACCCGGCCACCCGGGCCCGGCTGCGCGACGAGATGGTCAACCCCAAGGGGACGGAGAGCTTCTACTATGAGGCGGGCGGCGGCGACGGCGTGCTGATCACCGGCACGTTCCAGGACTCGCTGCGACAGCTGCAGGGAAAGACGGTCGGCGAGATCGCGGCCCAGCGTCACCGCGATCCGGTCGAGACGCTGTTCGACATCGTGCTCGCCGAGAACGGACATCGTACCGACGCGGTGTACGCTGTGATGAGTGAGCCCGACGTGCAGACGGCCATGAAGACGTGGTGGGTGGCGGTGAACACGGACTTCGGAGGGGTGGCGCCGGACGGGCCGTTCGGCACACAATCGGCCCACCCGCGGGCGTACGGCACCTTCGCCCGGATCCTCGGGCACTACTCGCGCGACCTGAAGCTCTTTCCGCTCGAGTTCGCGGTGCGCAAGATGACCGCGCTGGCGGCGCAGCGCGTCGGGCTCTCGGATCGCGGTCTTCTGAGAGCGGGCATGGCGGCGGACATCACCGTGTTCGATCCGGCCACCGTGGCCGACAAGGCGACGTTCGAGCAGCCGCACCACGCGTCCGTGGGATTCGCCTACGTGTTCGTGAACGGCCAGAAGGTGCTCGACCGCGGGCAGCTCACCGCGGCCCGACCGGGGCGTGGCTTGCGCGGCCCGGGGTACGCGCCGCCGGGACAGCGCGCCAAGAAGTGACGCTCACGCGGCTCTTTTTCGCGTGGCTCCCGGTCGCGGCATGGTTCGTCGTAGCGCCGCCGATCGGATATCGCGCGGACTTGTTCGTGGGCCGACAGTACTTCGTCTGGGGTTACGACGGCTGGGCTCTGACGGGGCGCCTACTCGAGGCGCTGGTTGTCACGCTCCTGGCGTCGCTGTGGTTCGACTCGCTGGGAAGCGGGGGATGGTGGCTGCTGTTCCTGCTGATCGGTGTGCTCGTCGCGTATCCGGTTCGGTGGCAGCTGCTCGCGACGGCCGCGGGCGAGCGAAAACGAGAGCTCGTGGTCGGCCTCATGGACACGGCGCGTTACGTGGTGGCCGGCGCCATTCTCGCCTGGAGACTGGGATAGGGTATCTTCGGTGGACGCTATGTCTACCATTTCCATGGCCGCCATCCGGCTGACGCGCTTCTCGCACGGCGCCGGCTGAGCCTGCAAGCTCGGCCCCGCCGAGTTGGCGCAGGTCTTGCGCCACGTGCCGGTCGCGACGGATCCCCGGATCCTGGTCGACGCCTCGAGCCGCGATGACGCCGCCGTTTTCCAGATGGCGCCGGATCGCGCCATCGTGGCGACGGTGGACTTCTTCACGCCTCTGGTGGACGATCCCTACGACTTCGGGCGCATCGCGGCGGCCAACGCGTTCTCGGACGTGTACGCGATGGGCGCGACGCCGCTCGTCGCGCTCAACCTCGTGGGCTGGCCGCGCGAGGGGCTGCCGTTCGAGCTGCTGGGCGAGGTGCTGCGCGGCGGCGCCGACGTGGCGCGCGCCGCCGGCGCGTTCGTGCTCGGCGGTCACTCGGTGGACGACCCCGAGCCGAAGTACGGCATGGTGGCGATCGGGGACGTGCATCCCGACCGGATCGTGCGGAACGGCGGCGCCAAGACCGGTGACGTGCTCGTGCTCACCAAGCCGCTCGGCACCGGGGTGCTGACCACCGCGCTGAAGCGCGATCTTCTGAGCGAGGCGGACGTCGCGCCCGCCGTGGCGGCGATGACGGCGCTGAACGCGGGCGCGGCCCGCGCCATGCTGGCGATGGGCCAGAGCGTGCACGCCGCGACCGACGTCACCGGCTTCGGGCTGCTGGGCCACCTGGGCACGCTGCTCGAGGCGAGCGGGGTCGCCGCCGAAGTCACTGCGGCCGCCGTGCCGCTGTTGCCGCGCGCGCGCGAGGCGGCCGAGCGCGGCGCGATCCCTGGAGGCACCGAGCGCAACGCCGCGGCCGTCGCGGACGCCGTCGCCTTCGCGGACGGCGTGGACCGCACGACCCGCCTGCTGCTCGCGGATGCGCAGACGTCGGGAGGATTGCTAATCGCCATTGCCCCGGAACGGGCCGACGCATTGGTAGCGGCGCTGGGACGCGAGGGCACGCTCGCGGCCGCGGTCATCGGCCGCGTGGTCGCCGGCGGGGCGGGCCGGATCGCGGTGCGATGATGCGGCGACGGGGGACGAGCACGATTCCCGAATACACGAGCCTCACGCCCGACGCACTCGATGCGCTCGAGCAGGCGGTGCGGGAGCGGCGGCGCGTGGCGCTGCGACGGCGCGGCACGGAATACGTCGTCGTGGCCGAGCGGCTCGAGACGGTGGCGCGCGACGAAGCGCTGCAAGGCAGGCTGCCGATGACGGGCGAGCTGTTGGCGTTCCCGCTGCACGACCTCGAGTCGTTCGCGGTGTTGCCGTAACCGTGTTCACGCGCCTGCTGGTGGGCCTGGACGGCAGCCCCCGCGCCGACGCGGCGTTCGAGCAGGCGGTGCTCCTGGGGGAGCGGTTCGGCAGCACGCTGATCGTGGCATACGTGCGCGAGGGCAAGCACGAGGTGGACGGCGTCGCCATGCTCGACCGGGCGCGGGAGCGCGTCCTTGCGGCGGGGTTGAAGGTCGAAACCGCGGCCATCGACGGCGACGCGGACGTCGAGCTGGCCGCGCTCGCCAAGACCGCCGACGCCGTGCTGGTCGGACGTCGCGGGGTGTCGACCAAAGGATCCGCCCTGGGGCCTACGGTGATCTCGTTGATCCGCATCGCGGAGCGGTGCGTCATCGTGTGCGGCGGCGTGCCGTCGCCGATGCGGTCGATCGCGGTGGCGTTCGACGGGCGTGAAACGAGTCAGCGAGCACTGGAGCTCGCCATCCAATTCGCCACGGTGGTGGAGAGCACCATTCACGTCATCCACGCGAGCGACGACCGTGAAGCCGGCCTCCAGGTGGTGGGCGCGGCCGAGGCGGCGCTGTCGATGCAGCGAGTGCCGTTCGTCACGCACGTCGAGCCCGGCAAACCCGGCGAGGTCGTCGCTCAGGTGATTCAGCGGACTCAGTGCGACTCCCTGTTCGCCGGCGCCCATATGAGCCACGTCGACGGCCGGCCCAGCGCCGTCATCGTGTCCCACGCGGAGGAGATCCTGCGGCACACCGACATCCCGGTGGTCATCCAGCCCTGACATGACGGGTGCACCCGCGACCCGCGTCCTGGTGCACGCGGACGAGAGCTGCCTCGGCAACGGAACGGAGCCCCCCAACCCGGGGGGGAACGCCGCGCTCGTCGAGGCTCCGGCGGGCGACAGCGTGGCGCGCTGGGACCTGTACGAGTGCTCTCCCGACACGACCAACCAGAAGATGGCGCTCGCCGGCGCGATCGCGACGCTCGAGTGGCTGCACCGCCAGTGGAAGCGTGCCCGCGTCGTCTACGTGTCGGACTCGGAGTACCTGATCAAGGGAATGACGGAATGGGTACCGGGATGGATCGCGCGCGGCTGGCGCCGCAAGGGCGGCGCGATCGAGAATCTCCCGCTGTGGCAGAAGCTGGTGCAGGCCGCGGCCGGCCACAGCATCGAGTGGCGCTGGGTGCGCGGTCACGCCGGTCACGCCAAGAACGAATACGCCAATGCGCTCGCGATGCGCGCCGCGGAGCGCCAGGAGCGCTCCAACGGCCTGGTGCCCTCGGGATTCGACACCTGGCTGGCGCACGAGCGGACACGCGGGCGGTACGCGGACTATGACCCCGAAGAGGAGCTGCATGAGCCTCGCTAGAGACGGCGTGGCCGCGAACACCCACGCCCTTAACCTGCTGCCGAACGGGGCGGCGGTCCCGCCGGTCGACCGGATCCCGCTGTACGAGGTGTACATGCGCATGGCCGAAGAGCTGGCCAAGCGGTCCACCTGCGTGCGGCTCCAGGTCGGGACCGTGGTGACCGATCAGCAGCTCGAGAACGTGCTCGCCATCGGCTACAACGGCAACGCCCGGGGCCTGCCGAACAAGTGCGACTCCGCGGTGCCGGGGAGCTGCGGCTGCATTCATTCCGAGATGAACGCGCTCGTCAAGGCGCCGGGGAGCGTGCGCGACAAGGTCGTGTTCGTCAGCGCTTCGCCCTGCGTCATGTGCGCCAAGCTCATCATCAACTCGGGCGTGACGCACGTGTTCTATCGGAAGGCGTACCGCGACCCGTCGGGAATCGAAGTCCTGGCGCAGGGGAAGGTGACGCCCGTGCTGTACGACAAGTGGGTCGGGGAATGGCGGTAGAGCCAATGCGGAGTGCGGAGTGCGGAATGCGGAGTTGAAGGACACACCTCTCTCTCCATGGAGGCTCTGTGACAAGACATGCGTGGTTCGCTCTGCTGACCCTGGCGGCTGCTGCGCCGCTCGACGCGCAATCGCTCCTGTACCGCCCGCCGAACCTGGGCGGCACGTGGGTTCCGGACGCCGGGGTCGTGCAGTTCAACTTCCTCCATCGCTTCTACGTGTTCCCGGGCCCGTCACACTTCGTAGAGAATCACCCCACCTTCACCCTCGCCGCTGGGTTCGGTCACAACGTGACGCTGGGCGGACGATTGGCAAC
>QHUT01000147.1 GCA_003222055.1 Gemmatimonadota bacterium | reverse complement strand
GAAGGTCGGCAATCTCGATAGCGTTCTCAAAAATCCGGCGAGCTATCCGGCGAGCTCCAAAGTCCCTACCTCGATTCCGGCGTCGACTCCGGCCCAGCGAGTCGCTCCCAAGCCGGCGCGCGTACCGACGCCGCCAGTGCCGAGCTGGATGAAAAAGAGCGGTTATCGTGATCATTCGGATGACTGAGGATCATCGGCGGTAATTGCAGCAACCAGGACCGCCTTGCTGCGGCCGTGGCCAAGCGGTTCAATGGCGCAGTTGCGGCACACTCCGAGGGTTCTCCAGCGGTCCCTGACCTTGTAAGTTCAAGCCCTGTATAGCCCGGCGCCGTAGCCAAGTGGTAAGGCAGAGGTCTGCAAAACCTCTATTCGTCGGTTCGATTCCGACCGGCGCCTCTCGTTAATTCTCGCCCGCGGCCGCGCCGTCAGCCGGCACACCATGACCGGCAGGTGCCAGTGGTGTCGGCGAACCGCCTATAGAGGACTCCCCCTCAAAAATCCAGCCCGCCATCGAGCGTCTCGGTCTGTTACACGGCCGAGGGAACACGGCAGTAGCGTGCTTCATTAATGCACTATACGCCTCGTGCCAAGCGGCGGACTGGGGAATCATGCCGCATGTCGGTTTGAGGCTCCCCCAAACGTCTAGTACCAGGGACCACGCTTCACTTCGCCAGAGAGAAGGAGATGACCGGGTATGCGCAGTAGCCTCTTGCTGAAGAATCGCGGCTGGACGGGATCCGCCGTGCTGTTGGGAACGCTCGCACTCACCGCAGGCAGCCTGGTGGCGTGGAAACACGCCTCGGTCCGCAAGGCCGATGCGGCCGCCGCGCGCCAGCCCGAGCCTATCGAATCGGTCACCTTGGCGGTCGCCAGGGAGCGCCAGTATCGCCCGACGACGACGTCGGTCGGCACCATCCTGGCGCTCAACTCGATCACCCTGCGCAACGAGCTGGCGGGTACCGTCCGCCAGGTGGCGCTCGCGCCCGGGCAAATCGTCGAAACCGGCGCCGTGCTCGTCGCCCTGGACGTGTCCGTGGAGGAGGCGGAGCTCCAGGCCGAGCAAGCCCAGGCCGACCTGGCCGCGACGAGCCTAGCTCGCCTCGAGGTGCTGCGGGAGGCCCAAGCCACGTCCCAGGAGGAGGTGGACCAGGCCCGCGCGGCGCGCGACGTCGCACTGGCGCAGCTCGCGCGCACCCGCGCCATCATCGCGAAGAAGACGATTCGCGCCCCGTTCCGCGCGCGGGTGGGGATCTCCGATGTGCACCCCGGGCAGTACCTGAACGAAGGCACCGAGCTCACCACGCTGCAGGGGGTTGAAACAGCGGCCAACGTCGACTTCACGGTCGCCCAGGCGGTGGCGGCCGAGCTGCACCCGGGCGAGCCGGTCGCCGTGTTCGCCACGGACGACCTCCGCCCGCTCGCGGCCCGAATCGTCGCCGTCGATGCGCGAATCGATCCGACGACCCGGAACGCCGTGGTGCGGGCCCGGCTCCAGAGCCACGCTCCGGCGCCCGGCGCCTCGGTGCGGGTCGAGGTCCCGGTCGGACCATCGACCACGGTCGTCTCCATTCCGGTGAGCGCCCTGCGCAAGGGGCCCGGCGGCGACCACGTCTTCCTGGTCGTGGCCGACTCGGCCGGCCACAGCCGCGCGCATGTGCAGCCGGTGCGGAGCGGGCCGGTGCTCGAGGACGAGGTCGTGATTCTGAGTGGTCTCACCCCCGGCCAGCAGGTCGCCACCTCGGGGTCCTTCAAGCTGCGCGAGGCTGTGCTGGTCGCGGGCGATTCACCTAAGTAATCGGAAACGATCCATGCGCTCTTTTACCGATACGTTCATCAAGCACCCGGTCCTCGCCGCGGTCGTCAACCTCGTGATCGTGCTCGTGGGCTGGCGGGCGCTCACGACGCTGCCGGTGCAGCAGTATCCCAAGATCGAGAGCTCGTCGGTGCTGATCACGACGGTGTACTACGGCGCCAGCGCCGAAACCGTCCGGGGCTTTCTGACGACGCCGATCGAGCGCGCCGTGTCGGCCATCTCGGGCGTCGATTACGTCGAATCCACCAGCCGCGCCGGCGTCTCGACCATCACCGTGCACCTCAAGCTGAACCACAACAGCACGGCGGCGCTCGCTGAGGTCACCGCCCGGCTGCAGCAGGTGCGCTCCGAACTGCCCGCGGAGGCCGAGCCCCCCGTGGTGGAAGTGCAGCGGGCGGACCGGCCCTACGCGTCGTTCTACCTGAGCTTCACGTCCTCGGCGCGCGACATTCCGGCGCTCACCGACTGGCTCACCCGCAACATGCAGCCCCAGCTCTCGACCCTGGCGGGGGTGCAGCGGGTGGATGTCGTCGGTGGGCGGCCCATCGCCATGCGGATCTGGATCGATCCCGACCGCCTGGCCGCCCTCAACTTGGCGCCCGGCGACGTGCACGCGGCGCTGCAGCGCAACAACTACCTCGCCGCAGTGGGACAGACCAAGGGCGACCTGGTGCAGGTCAACCTGCTGGCCAACACCGATCTGCGCACGACCGAAGAGTTCAAGAACCTGGTGGTGGCGGAGCGGAACGGGGCGATCGTGCGGCTGTCCGACGTGGCCCGGGTGGAGTTGGGCGCCGAGGAAGCGACCTTCATCACCAAGTTCAGCGACAAGGAAGCCGTCTACCTCGGGATCTGGCCCCTTGTCGGGAGCAACGAGATAGAAGTCGCCAACCGGCTCCACGCCGAAATGGCGCGGATCCGGCCCACCCTGCCGAGCGACATCGATATGCAGCTCGCGTACGACGCGACCGTCTTCATGACCGACGCGTTGCACGAGATCTCCAAGACGCTCGTGGAGACGATCCTGATCGTCGGGCTGGTGGTGTTCCTGTTCATGGGCTCGATACGGACCGCGCTGGTGCCGCTGGTGGCGATGCCGGTGTCGCTGGTCGGGGCCGCGGTGGTGATGTATGCCTTCGGCTTCAGCCTGAACCTCCTCACGATCCTTGCGATCGTGCTGTCGGTGGGGTTGGTGGTGGACGACGCGATCGTCGTGGTGGAGAACGTCGAGCGGCACGTACGTGAGGGCAAGACTCGGATCCAGGCGGCGCTGGTGGGGGCACGCGAGCTGGTCGGGCCTATCATCGCGATGACGATCACACTGGCCGCGGTCTACACGCCGATCGGATTTCAGGGCGGTCTGACCGGCTCGCTCTTCTTGGAATTTGCCATCACCCTTGCCGCTGCGGTGGTGGTATCGGGCATCGTGGCGGTCACCCTGTCGCCCGTGATGAGCTCGCGCTTCGTGCACGAGGCGGGCCGGGAAGGCCGGTTGACGAAGCTGGTGCAGCGTGGCTTCGACTTGGTCCGCCACCGCTACGAGCGGCTGCTCGACGGCGCCCTGGGGATGCGCTGGGCGATCGTCGCGGCCGCGGTGCTGGTCATGCTGGCCGCGGTGCCGCTGTACCAGAACTCGCGGCGCGAGCTGGCCCCGATCGAGGACCAGAGCCACATCAGCCTGTTCATGCAGGCCTCGCCCGACGCGTCGCTGGAGGCGACCAACAAGGCGTCCCTCCAGGTGGTCAAAGCGGTCACCTCGTTCCCCGAGGCCAAGTTCATGTGGTCGCTCACGGCCAACTGGGGCGGGTTCGGCGGGATGGTCGCCAAGAACTTCAAGGAACGGAAGCGGACCACCGAGCAGATGTACGGCGAGGTCTACGGCGCAGTGTCGCAGGTGCCGGGACTGCAGGTGTTCCCCCGCCTCGACCCGCCGCTGCCGTCGCCCGGCCAGTACGACGTGGAACTGGTCCTGGCGAGCGACATTCCACCGGAGCAGATGCTGCAGACGGTGGGAGCCGTGCTCGGCGCCGGCTGGCAGAGCGGCAAGTTCCTGTACGTGGACACGGACTTGAAGATCGATCTGCCCGAAGCGCGCGTCGTGATCGACCGCGACCAGGTGGCCGACCTGGGGCTCGACCTGGCCAGCGTGGGCCGCGAGCTCGGTACGTTGCTGGGCGGCGCGTACGTCAACCGATTCAACTACTACGACCGCAGCTACAAGGTCATCCCCCAGATCGGCGACGAGCGCCGGACGACGGTGGGGCCGCTGCTCGATCTCAAGATCAAGACGCCGAGTGGACGCCTGGTGCCGGTATCGACCTTCACGCACATCGAGTCGAGCACGGCGCCGCGCACCCTGAATCGCTTCCAGCAGAGGAACGCGGTCAGGATCTTCGGCGGCGTCAAGCCGGGCGTCACCAAAGAGGAAGGGCTACGCGTCCTGGAAACCGCGGCGGCGAGCGCGGCCGGCCCGGGCGTCGGGATCGATTACGCGGGCGAGTCGCGGCAGATCCGCCTCGAGGGGGCGGCCCTCACCGTGACCCTCGGCTTCGCCGTGATCCTCATCTACCTGGTGCTCGCGGCGCAGTTCAAGAGCTTCCGCGACCCGCTGATCGTGCTGCTGGGCTCGGTGCCGCTCGCGATCTCCGGGGCGCTGGTGTTCAGCTATCTCGACCTCACTACGATCAACATCTACTCGCAGGTGGGGCTGATCACCCTGGTGGGACTGATCGCGAAGAACGGCATCCTGATCGTGCAGTTCGCCAACACGCTCCAGGCGCAGGGTGTGGCGAAGCTCGTCGCGTTGCGGGAGGCGTCGCTCACCCGGCTCCGGCCCGTCCTCATGACGTCGGCGGCCACGGTCTTCGGTCACCTGCCGCTGGTGTTCGCGACCGGGCCGGGATCGGCGGCGCGCAACAGCATCGGGACGGTGCT
This sequence comes from Gemmatimonadota bacterium, assembly GCA_003222055.1. Lineage (GTDB taxonomy): Bacteria > Gemmatimonadota > Gemmatimonadetes > Gemmatimonadales > GWC2-71-9 > AG41. The sequence goes on along the minus strand of QHUT01000147.1, from coordinate 14,358 downwards.
GGTGGCGGGCATGACGGTGGGGACGGTGTTCACGCTCTTCGTCGTGCCGGTGTTCTACTCGCTCATCGCGGCCGAGCACGCTCCCAGCACGGACACGGAAGATGAAAACATGGTTCTCGAACCTGCATTGATACAGGAGGCGGCTCATGCGTAGCGCGATCGTCTATTTCCTGGGGTTGTTCGCGCTGTCCGCATGCGCCTCGGCCCCGGGGTACCACCCATCCTCAGTGCGACCGCCGGAGGCGTTCCAGGAAGCCCGAGACCCTGGTCCCGAGTCCCCAGGCCCGTCTTCCGAGAGTCCTCACCCCCTGTCCCCCTCGCCCTCCGGGAGAGGGGGAACGCAGGACGGGCCGGCTGTCTCGCTGGATTACTGGAACCAGCTGGGCGACACCACTCTGTCCCGCCTGGTGGGCGAGGTGGCGCGCGGCAACTTGGACGTCCGGTCGGCACAGGCCCGCGTGAGCGCTGCGCGCTCGGATCGGGTTCGCAGCGCGCTGGACCTGACGCCGTCCACCACGTTGTCGGCCGGCTACGCGCGGCAGCGGTTATCGAGCGCGAGCTTCCCCGGCGCATCGGGCGTCTTTCCGGACCAGAGCGTCTGGAATGCCGGTGTCGACGCAGCGTGGGACCTGGACGTGTTCGGCGGAATCCGCCACACCGTGCAGGCACGGGGCGCGCTGGTGGGCGCGGCCGAGGAAGATCTGCGTGACGTGCAGGTGACGCTGACGGCCGAGCTGGCGCGCGCCTACTTCGCGCTGCGCGGAGCGCAGGAGCAGCTGGAGGTCGCGCGCCGCAACGCCGAGAACCAGCGACGCACCTTCGATCTGACGAAGCAGCGTCTCGACGCGGGTCGCGGCAGCGCGTTCGATACCGAGCGGGCGCAGGCACAGCTCAGCTCCACGCTGGCCTCGATACCCGCCCGCGAGGCTCAGGTCGCTGCGGCCCAGTACCGCATCGGTACGCTCGTCGGCCGCTCGCCGACCGAGGTTGCGCGCGAGCTCGCACAGACCGCGTCGCTGCCGCCGCTGCCGGAGGCGACGTCGATCGGCCCGCCGGAGACGGTGGTGCGGTACCGGCCCGACGTGGCCTCGGCCGAGCGGTTCGCCGCCGCGCAGGGGGCGTTGGTCGGAGCGGCCAAGGCGAGCTACCTGCCGCGACTCACCATCGGGGCAAGCGCCGGCTACGCGGCGCCCGACTTCAACGCTGTGGGCAACCAGGGAACGCTGCGCTACGTGGTCGGGCCGGTGCTCACCTGGCCGGGTCTCAACCTGGGGCGGGTGAAGGCGGAGGTCGACGCGGCGCAAGCGCGGGAGGACGCCGCCCGCGCGCAGTACGGTCGCGTCGTCCTCGCGGCGCTCGAGGACATGGAGACGAGCCTCGCGCGCTATCGCGCCGCGCGCGTACAGGTGGAACGGCTTCAGGAGGCGAGCGCCGCGAGCGAGCGTGCCGCCGAGCTGGCGCGTATGCGGTTCCGCGAAGGCGTCACGGACTTTCTTCAGGTGCTGGATGCGGAGCGAACGCAGCTCGAGGCGCAGGATCGGCTGGCGCAGGGGCGCATCGACGCAGCAACGGCGTACGCCGCGCTGTACAAGGCGACGGGGGGGCGATGACCGCTATCGTGCGCCCGGCCCCAGCGTGAGACGCCCCTGCAGGGCGATCTGGAACGGGACGATAATCCCGCCGTCCGCGCTCTCGCGCGAGCCGAACCGACCGTTGACCGCGTAGCGGAATCGATGGGTGGCAGGGTCGAAGCCGCGCACGTACAGCAGCACCGGGTCCGGCGCGGTGGCGTATCCCCAGCCCAGGCGGTGCGCCGCACCGTGCCACCACTCGTCGAGGCCCCCGAGCAGGTTGACCGTCAGCAATGAGACCGTCAGCCGGCGGTCGCCGCCGAACCAGGCAGGATGCCAGTTGACCTGAAGATCGAGCGCCGGCTGCCACTGGCCCGTGCACGAGTTGCGCCCGGCCACGCCGCCAAGCTGGCGCTCGAGGCAACGCCGCACGCCCGACGAGGCGGTCGTGAGCAAGGCCCGCATGCCATTCGCCACCGTCGTGTCGCTCGCGGTCACGGGGTCGAACAGAAACGCGCGGTCGTTGCGCGCGCCGTCGCCGTTCAGATCCGATCCGACGAGTGGCGTGAAGGGCGCACCCGAGACGAGCCGTCCGATCATGCCGATGTCGAGTGCGTCGCTCAGCGGGTAGTTCACCGTCACGAGCAGGACATGGCGTCGCTCCAGGTCGCTCGTCGCCCATTCCGGAACATTGGGATCTCCCGCGGTAGTGGGGGCCGCGAACCCCTGCGAGGCGGAGCAGCACGCGAACGATGACTGATCCACGGAGCGCGTGAGCGTATAGGAGACGCGCACGGTCGCGCCCCGTTTCGTGCCGCCCGCGAGCGCCACCGTGAGCTGTTTCGTCTTGGACTCGAGGTCGGAGCGGATCAGCAGCACGCGGCCGAATTCGGGGTGAGCGCGGGACGCCGTGGCGCTCACGGCTCCCGTGGACGGGACGATCGAGTCGGCGGGCACGTAGACGGGACGGCCGGCTTCGTCCGGAAGCGCGAAGCGCGGCGTCCCCACCAGGTTCAAGTCGCGGAACCCGTACTGGCTTTGCCCGCGGGCATAGCTCGCGTCCACGGTCAACGAAAAGTCACCGACCCGCCGCATCACGCCGAGCGACGCCCGCCATGCGTGGGGCGCGGTAAACCGGGGATCGAACGTGGTGACGTCGGGCCGGGGCATGATGGTCGCGCCGCCCGTCGAATCCGCGCAGCGTGACGGAATCGCCGCCGGACTCGCCTCGTAGGCGGACCAATCGGGGGTGGGGACACCCGCTCCCACGCACGCGAGCTGCGTCTCCGCGGTGATCGTCCCGGGCGCGCGGAGCACCGCGCTGTACAGGCCGCCGGGCGCGGGGCTGCGGAAGTCGCCGAGCCCGCCGCGCAAGTAAGTCGCGTGCCGGACCTCCCCCTCCCCGCCCCCCAATCCCCAGGTGAAGCCGATTCGCGGCGAGACGTGCCGCTCGCGCGGCAGTCGATCGATCCGCAGGCCAAAGAGCGAGTCCACCGCCGGGTTCGCGGGGGGCGCGCCGTCGAACCCGGCGGTCTCGATGCGGACACCGTACATCACGTGCAGTCCTGGAGCGGCGTGCCAGGTGTCGCCGGCGTACAGCGCGGCGTTCCAAGTCGTTCCGTCCACGTCCTGGGGGCCCAGCGTACGGGTGAACGTGGATGGGTTGTCGGCGCTCAGGGCCGCGAGCGACGGGAAAGTGAATGTGCCGAGCTGGTTCGGCGTCTGGTCGTCGTCGACCCGGGTGCGGTTCAGGTAGCTGCCGAGCTTGACCCGGTGCTTCGTGTCGCGCGACAGCCAGGAGAGCTCGTCGGCGAGCTCGATGGTGCGGTCGTTGGTGCGCTGCGGCGCGGCGCCGTTGCCGCCGAAGGTGAGCGTGGCCACGTCCTGGCCGCCGCCCGCCAGGGGGGAAGCGACCTCGACCCGCGCCGCCGGGAGCGCGAGCAGCGCGCGCACGTCCTTGCGATCGGCTGCCACGTACCCGCGCGCCTCGTTGACGAAGTTCCCGCCGAGATACGACGTGAGCGACGCCATGACGCCACCGCTCCGCTGCGAACGTCGCGCGCCGGTTGCGGGCAGGGCGAGCGTGCCCACGTGGGTGGGCTCCTGCGAGATCCAGTGCCCATCGAGGCGCAGCGTGACGGTCTGGACGGGCGAGGCCTGCCAGTCGAGCCGCAGCAGGCCGAGCGTGTTGTAGCCGGCGCGCTCGTCGGAGCGGCCGGGAACGACGGCGGGCGTGCCGGTGGCGCCGGCCAGGGCGCGGAACCGCGTCGCCGAGTCGGGATCCACGCCAAGCCGGTCAAGCGTCGCGTCGTCGGCGCTGGTGAGCGACGGCAGCGCCTGGGTGCGCCATCGTCCCTGGAGGGCGGCGAACACGAACAACCGGTTCGGGACGATCGGCCCACCGACCCCGCCGCCGAGCTGGGTCTGTGTCATCCCTTGACCGAACGGCGTGGACATGGCGTCGCCCCAGGCGACGGTGCGGTCACGGAGCGTCGTGGTGAACGAGCCCTGGGGCGTGTTGGTGCCGCTGCGTGTGGTGGACGCGACCAGGCCGCCCGAGAACTGACCGCGGGCCACGTCGTAGCTGTTCGTGACCACGCGGATCGCGCGGACGGCGTCCTGGGGCACCTCGCCCGAGCCGAGGGACATGCCGTCGAGCGTGACGTTGTTGGCCGTGGGCCGTTGGCCCGCGACCGAGAAGTTAGCGGAGCTGGTATCGCCGCCGCCGATGGCGATCACGCCGGGGGCCAGGGTGGCGACGGTGTTCAGGTCCGAGGCGTCGGTCGGGAGTCGCGCGACTTCTTCCCCGCTCAAGCCCTGGCCGGTGGCGCCCCGCCCCACCCGGTCGGAGCGCCCGCTGCGCTGCGCCGTGACGGTGACGGCCTCCAGGGGAACGGGGGCGAGGCCCATCTGCACGTTCGCGACGATGCGGTCTTCGTCTCCCTGGCGCGCCACCGCGAGGTGCGCGGGCGCCATGGCGATGTAGCGCACCACCAGCTCGTAGCGCCCCCCGCCGTCGGGAAACAGCAGGGTGAATCGCCCCCGGGCGTCGGTCGTGACCCGGCGCGAGCCCTGCGTCTCGCGCGACGTGATCTCGACCGCGGCGCCGGCGAGCGGCTGGCTGTCGGGCCCGGTTACCGTGCCGACGATGATATCGGTCGTGGCGCCGACCTGGCTGGAGGCGGTGCGCGGCACCGTGACGGCGAGGCAGGCGAGCGTGGCCAGCGGCGCGAGGCGCCAGGGTCCCGGTGTCATGCTATGGCCCGCAGCTGATCGTGAAGCTCGCTTGGGCCGTGGCCCCGGCCGGTACCGTGACGGCCAGCGGGTTGGGGCTCGCGACTGTGCAATTGCCGGGCACGCCGCCGAGCGTCACCGTGTGGTCGCCGGCGGCGATGCCGGTTGCGGTGACGCTGTCGTTGATGCCGATAGTGCCTGACTGGCCGTTCTCCAGAGTCACGGTATACCCGGCAGGGAGGTTCGACCCGGTGGTCGTGGTCGTGACGGTGAGACTGCCAGTCGCCAAGACGCAGCTGATCGTGAAGGCAGCTCGGGCCGTATTCCCAGCCGCTACCGTGACGGTCTGCGGGTTGGAGCTCGCGACGTTGCAATTGGCGGGCACGCCGCCGATCGCCACGGTGTGGTCGCCGGGGGCGATCCCGGTCACGGTGACGCTGTCGTTCACGCCGATGGGGGTCGCCGGGCCGCCGTCCAGGCTCATGGCATAGCCGCTCGGCACGCTCGAGCCGCTGGTCGCGGTGGTGACGACGACGTCGCCCGTGGCCGGAGGCGGCGCCGCGCAACTGATCGCGAAGCTCGCCTGCGCGGTCTCCCCGCCGGACACGTCCACCGTCTCGGGATTTGTCCCATCGACGCTGCAACTGGGTGTGACGCCGGCGAGTGTCACCACGTGGCTGCCTGCGGCCACGCCGATGAACGTCACGACGGCGTTGATCCCGATCGACTGGGAGATGGTATCGTCCACGGTGACGGTGTAGCCGCCCGGTGTGTCGGCCCCTTGGGTGGTCGTCGTCACGGTGATGTTCCCCGTCAACGGCGCGAGGATGGCGAACGCCTGGCTTTTCACCGGCGCAAGGGCCGTCCCGGGCGCGGACGCGACCAGCCGATAGCCCGCCCCCGGCTTGTCGATCCGCAGATGACGGAACGTCGCGATGCCGTTGACCGCGGCTACGGTCGTCGTGTCGCCGAGCGAGACCCCGCCGGTGTCCGAGTCGATCGTGAGCGCAACGACACCGCCGAAGCGGGCGACGACATTGCCCTGATCGTCGCGAACCGCGACCCGCACCGGCGGAAGGGTTTTCCGGGCCCGCGTGGTCTGTGGCTGATCCGTGAACCGCAGGTCGGCGGGCGGGCCGGCGACGGGCGGCGCGCCACCGCCCGACCCGCCGAAGAACGTGTCGAGGCGGCAGCTCGCAACCAGGGCGATCAGCGCCAGAACGGCGAAGCTCTTCATCGACGCGCTGTGACGACTGCAATCGCCGCACCGGCCTCGACCCCTCAAACGGCCCTCGGCGTGTGCGGCCGGGCGGCAACACCTGTGTAGCTGTCGCAATGCCGAGGCATGCCATACAATTCGGCTGACGCGTGGGTACCACATGGCCCGAGTCCTGATCATCGACGACGACGTCACGCTACGGCAGGCGCTCACCAAGCATCTGGAGCACGCCGGCCACGACGTGCGTCAGGCCGCCGACGGCGACGCGGGGGTCCGGGCCTATCAGCGGCACGCGGCCGACGTCGTGATCGTCGACATCTTCATGCCGGTGCAGGGAGGGTTGCAGACGATCGGCCGGCTGCGGCGCGAGTGGCCGGATGTGAAGATTCTCGCGATGTCCGGGGTCAAGAGCGCCGGGGCGCTCGACGTCGCGGGGCACGCTACCTCACTCGGGGCCGACCGCTTCATCACGAAACCGTTCGAGGCGGCCGAGTTGCTGGAACTGGTCGCGACCTTGCTTCGGTCGGCCTAACCCGAGGCGCTCACGCGGCCCGGCTCCGCCGAGCGGCGCTTCGCCGCCACGAAGCGGGCCATGTGACGCACCGTGCGAAAGTCGTCGATCTCGAGCTCCTCGAACGCGAGTCGGAAGCCGAACTGCTCTTCGAGGGTCGCGAGCAGTTTGACGAACATCAACGAGTCGACCACGCCGGCTTCAAACAGGTCGAGGTCCGGCGACGGCACCTCGACTTCGAGCCGCTCGGCGAACAGCCGCGCGATCCTGGTTTCGAGCTCTCGCACGTCAGTCATCCGGTACGTGCTCCGTCGCCAGCAGGTCGTAGAGCAGGCGGTCGTACGGCTTGCCATCGATCCAGTGGCAGCGTCGCTGGCGCCCGACGTAGCGGAAGTTCAGCTGCTCCAGCGCGCGACGGGACCCCACGTTGATCTCCACGGTCCACGCCCCGACCGCTTCCAGTCCCAGCTCTTGGAAACCGTACGTGAGAATTCTCGACGCCGCGCGGCGAGCGAAGCCGCCGTAGCGCTTGCGTCCGAGCACGGCCCACAGCGAGCCGGCCGTCTTGAAGCGGCGGTCCACGTTCGACAACGCCACGACTCCGATCGGCAGGTCGCTGCCGTCCGGCGTGAACGCTCGCAGCACGTGGAGATCCCGCTGCGTCATGACCTTGAGCGACACTGCCGTCGGGGCGAGGATGCCGTTCCCGAAGTCCAACCACTTGTAGTTTTCCTCCCGGCCGAGCCAACCCGCAACGAGCTCGATCAGCTCGGGGTTGTCGAGGGGCAACAGCTTCATACCACGGGTGTTACCGCACGGTTCGGGCCATGCTGCCAGTATGCCCCACACGTCGTAAGTGCGCCACGCGCCTGCACGACGCAGGGTGTGTGGCGGGGCAGCCACACGTGCGACGCACCAACCTGTGTCGGGCGGTCGCCGGGCGATGCCTCGACGCGGGGCAGGAAAAGGACCGGGTCAGATACTGCGGGCGGCCCGTCGTTCCGTGATGAACACGGCGATCGCCGCGAGGGACCGGAAGTGCTCGACTTCGACGTCGTCCAGCTCGACCCGGAGCCCGAAGCGCTTCTCGAGCTGCACCAGCAACTCGACGAACCCCACCGAGTCGAGGCGTCCGGTCGCCAACAGGTCCGTGTCGGGCGACGGGACCTCCACGCCGAGGCGCTTGGTGAACAACGTGGTCAGCTCGGCCTGCAGGGAATCGGTCACCATGGTCATGGCGCGCTCACCGCCTCCGGTGCGAACAGCTCCTTGAGTCTGCGGCGATCGATCTTGCCGTTGCTGGTCTTGGGCAGCTCGTCGAACGCGAGCCAGCGCGACGGGAGCATGTAGGACGGCAGCGCGCGGGCTACCGCTTCGCGCAGGGACGCCGGCGTGACCGCCACGCCGGCGAGCGGCACGTACGCGCAGCAGAGGGCGACGCCGTCGAAGTCGTGAGTGGCGACCCCGACGACGGCGCACTCCCGCAGGGTGCCGAGCGCGTGCAAGGCAGTCTCGATTTCGCCCAGCTCCACCCGGTAGCCGCGCGTCTTGACCTGTGAATCGGCTCGACCGAGGAAGCGGACCAGCCCGTCCGAGCCGACGCTCGCGAGGTCACCGGTGCGGTAGATCCGGTCGCCGGGCGACGCGCTCCCAGGATACGGCAGGAACGCCCCGCGCGTCTTCTCGGGATCGCGCCAGTAGCCCGGGCTGAGTCCCGCACCCCGGATGTAGAGGTCCCCCACCTCGCCCGGGGGCGTCGGCCGGAGCGCCTCGTCCAGCACGAGCAGCTCCTCGCCGTCACACGCGCGGCCGATGGGGATCACTTCGTCCTCGCTCGCGGGGCACGTCGGCACGGTGTAGTAGCTGCTGGCGATGGTGGCTTCCGTGGGGCCGTACAGGTTGGTGAAGGACGCGTGCGGCACGCGCTGCATCCAGTAGATCAGTGCCGGCGTGGGCAACACCTCCCCGCACCACAGCACGCGCTTGAGCGACGGGAAGTCGCCGTGCTTCACGACGTCGAACTTCGCCATGTAGTTGAGGGCGGACGGGACCGAGAACCATTGGGTCAGCTGCGCCCGGCGGATCAGCTCCGCCAGCTTGTGCGGCAGCAGGTTCAGCTCGGGGGGCACGAGGTGCAGCTCGGCGCCCGCGGCGAACGTCCCGAACATGTCGAAGGTGGACAGGTCGAAGTGGAGCGGCGGATGCGCGGAGATGCGGTCGGTCGCCGTCGTGCCGAAGTAAGGGACCGCCCACTCGATGAAGCGGCGCACGTTGGCGTGCGTGATCATCACGCCCTTGGGCGTACCGGTCGATCCCGACGTGAAGAGGATGTGCGCCCCGTCAGCCTCGCTGTTCCGACAAGCCGGAGGCTCGGCGGAGTAGGTCGCCAGGTCGACGCCCGAGAACTGCGGCTCCACGCCTCGCGGGGGCGGCGTGGCGTCGAGCCACCCGACGGCGTGCGTGCGCGCGAACTCGGGGTTGGCGCACAGTCCGGCGAGTGTCGGACCGACGGCGCCGCCCGCCAGGATCCAACGGTTGTCGCACGCGGCGATCATCTTTTCGACGCGGGCGACGGGACTCCCCGGGTCGAGCGGCACGTACATCGCATCGGCCTTGAGCACGCCGAGGATCGCGACGATCGTCTCGGGCGACTTCGGGCTCAGCAGGCACACCCGATCACCCCGCGCGCACCCGGCGTCCCTGAGGAGGCGCGCCAGCCTATTGCTTTGGGCTTCGAGCTCCCCGTAGGTGAGCCGCCGCTCGTGGAACACCAGCGCGCCGGCTTCGGGGCGGCGGCTCGCCTGCTCGGCCACCCAGTGCTGTAGCAGGCGACTCACGACGCCACGCGAGCCGCGGCACGTTCGCACACCACGCCGATGTGCTCCAGCTCTTCCGGGCTGGCCGGCACGTCGAGAATGATCGTGCGGTAGCCGACGCCGACATAGCGCGCCACTTCGTCGGCCACCCGCTCGTAGCTTCCCACCAGGTACGGACAGAAGGTCTTGTAGTTCTCGAACGGCACCATCCAGTATGGTTGCTCGCTCTCATCACCTGCGGTGGTCTGGCCGATCTTCGACAGGTGCTTGTGCCACTCCGAATCGGAGACCTTCATCGCCAGCTGGTGGGTGAGTTGCCCTTTGCGGTCCTCCGGAAAGCGGGCGCGCGCCACGGCCCAGGCCTCGCCCGCGTCCTCGCGCGCGATGATCCCGATGCGGATGCCGAGCGCCGCGGCGTCGATCGGCGGCCCCGCCTCGTATTCGGCCACCGGCTTGGGGTAGCGGACGGCGAGCGCGCCCAGCTGCCGGGCCGCCGCCAGCCCCGCCTCCGACGACCCGGAGACGAACACACCCGGCTTGAGGGCGGGATCGAGGGGCGGCGTCATCTTGACGTTGGTGACCCGATAGTAGCGCCCCTCCAGCGTCACGGGCTTGGTGCCGCCGAGCAGTTCCATGATGAGCGCCGTGTACTCGACGAGCCGGGCGTAGCGCTCGTCGTGGGGCGTCGGATCGTCCAGCGCCTCCAGGTCATTCTTGAAGCCGCCCGCCACCATGTTGAGATAGACGCGCCGCCCATACAGGAATCCCAGCGTCGCGACCATCTTGGCGACGCTGTAGGGGTGCATGTACACCGGCTGCACCGCCACCAGGGGGCACAGGCGGTGCGTGTGGGTGATGATGTCCTGGGCGATGAGCCACGGGTCGACGAGCCCGTTGTCCGTGTACACCAGGATCCCCTCGCACCCCGCGGCGTCGCTCCAACGGGCGATATCCAGCACCTCGCGCCGGTAGACGAGCGGGGTGGCCGTATACGAGGGCGGGCAGGTCGCGAACACCTTCAATCCGGACTCGATGAGTCGAGCGGTCATGCTACCTCACGAGACAGACGGGAAGCCTGCGACGGTCGCCCGCACCTTGTGCAAGAAGCGGGCTGTTTATCTCCGCCCGGCCTCCGGCAGCGCAGTGTGGCGTGTACGCAACACCAAGTCGCGAGCGAACCCTGCTGTGATGTCGCGTACGGTTTTTGCGGCTCCCCCCTCGGTTGTTCCACTCCCAACGCTCACCGAAGGACCCCCGGTTGAAAATCCTCGGCATCAGCGGGTTCGAAGGCTCCATCCCCTTCAAACGAGCGCGCTGGCAGAATTTGGACGAGCGGGAGTACCGCATCTCGCAGGGGCACGACTCGGCGGCGGCGCTGATCGTCGACGGGACGGTGGTCGCGGCCGTGGCGGAAGAGCGGATCAGCCGGCGTAAGCACACGGGCGACTTTCCCAAGGGAGCGATCGCGTACTGCCTCGACGAGGCCGGTCTCGCCATCGACGACGTCGACGAGCTGGTGCACGGCTTCGATTATGCTCCCTACCGCGGCGTTTACGCGGTAGACCCGGTGTCGCACGATCTGTATCGCGACGTGTACTCGCGCGACGCCCTGCTCGCGCTCGTGGCGCGCGATTTTCCGGGGTTTCCCGCCGAGCGGGTGCGTCACGTCGCTCACCACGCGGCGCACGCCGCCAGCGCCTACTACACCTCGGGATGGGACGAGTGTCTCGTCATCGTGATCGACGGCATGGGCGAAGCCCAGAGCGCGAGCGTGTATCACGCGCGTGACGGAAACCTCGACCGGATCTTTCAGATCGGCGCGCACGACTCGATCGGCATCCTATACTCCGTGGTGACGCTGCACCTGGGGTTCGACTTCAACGCCGACGAGTACAAGATCATGGGACTCGCGCCCTACGGGGACGCGGAGCGTTTTTGCCGCTTCTTCGAAGAGGCGGTCGAGCTCGAGCCCGACGGGGGGATCCGCATCCCGCTGCTCCGGGCCAACCGGACGCGGGAGGAGCGCGAGCACTACCTCGCGACGCGCGCCCGTCTCACCGAGGCGCTGGTGGCGCCCCGCCATCCCGACGCCGAGATCGGCGACGTGCATCGGGACGTGGCTGCCGGGCTGCAGGCGTGCCTGGACCGGACCATGCTGCACCTCTGCGGGCACTTCGCGGAGACGACGGGGCTGCGCCGGCTGGCGCTGGCCGGGGGCGTGGCGCTCAATTGCACCGCCAATGGCAAGCTGCTCTGCTCGGGCACGTTCGACGACATCTACGTGCAGCCTGCGGCCGGCGACGACGGCAGCGCGCTCGGCGCCGCGCTATGGCGCGCTGCCGAGGTAGGGGAGGTCAAGAACGAGCGTTTCCCGGTCCCGTTCCTGGGACCGGGCTACTCGACCGGGGACATCGCCGCGGCGCTCCGGGGCTACGGCGATCGCGTCGAGGTGCGGCGCTTCGACACTCTGGCCGACGCCTGCGCCGAGGCAGCGCGCCTGATCGCGGGCGGGCGGGTGGTGGCCTGGTACCGCGGCCGCATGGAGTTCGGGCCGCGCGCCCTCGGGCACCGCAGCATCCTCGCCGACCCGGGCCACCCCGAGATGCGGGATCGCATCAACGCCATGGTGAAGATGCGGGAGGCCTTCCGGCCGTTCGCTCCTGCCGTCTCGCTCGAGGAAGTGGATCGCTGGTTCGACGTGGCCCCCGGGACCGAGCTGCCGTTCATGATCATGACCGTGGACGTGCGTCCGGAGTATCGGGCCGCCTTACCGGCCATCACCCACGTGAACGGCTCGGCCCGGGTCCAGACGGTGGCCGCCCGGGATAACCCCGAGTTCCACGCGCTGCTCCGGGCCGTCGGCAAGGTCACCGGGCGGGAGATGGTGCTGAACACGAGCTTCAACGTCAAGGGACAGCCGATCGTGAACACGCCGCGCGAGGCGCTCGAGACCTTCCTCGCAACGGGGATCGAGTTCTTGTTCCTCGAGAATACGCTCGTCAGCCGCAACCCCGGGCTTGCGCCCGGGGTCAGTTGAGACTTTCGGTGCCTAAGCGGCTTCGACGCTTGCCGGGACGGCCGAGGAGACGATCACGCCGGCGCCGAGCGACAAGCCCGGGGTGGGGGTCGCGCCCTGCTCGCCGAAGTAGGCTTCCTCGCCGTGCTCGCTCAAGTCGAGCCCGCTGAGCTGCTCCTTTACCCCCACCTTGGCACCAAGGGTGGCGTTCACGAACGTCATGATCAGGGCCGTGCCCACCGCGGCGATCGCGATGGCCGCGAGCACCGCCACGAGCTGCACGCCCATCTGGGCGAAGTTCCCGGCGAGCCAGCCGTCGCCACCCGCGGGGTTCGCCACTTTCGTGGCGAACACGCCCGTCAGCAGGGCCCCAGCCATTCCCGCGAGACCGTGGCAGGAGAACACGTCCAGGGAATCGTCGAGCCGGGTGGTGGCGCGGATCTGGATCGCGGTGTAGCTCACGATCGCCGCCAGCACGCCGACCGCGATGGACGCCAGCACGGTGATGTAGCCCGCGGCGGGCGTGATCCCGACGAGGCCCACCACGAGGCCGGTCGCGGCACCGACGGCCGTGGCCTTGCCGGTGCGCGCCAGGTCGAGGCAGACCCAGGTGACGAGCGCCGCGGCGGCCGCGGTGTTGGTGTTGGTGAACGCGAGCGCGGCCAGGCCGTTGGCGGCGAGCGCCGAGCCGGCATTGAAGCCGAACCAGCCGAACCACAGGAGCCCCGCGCCCAGGAGCACCAGCGGCACGTTGTGCGGCACGATCGGGGACCGCTTGAAGTCTTTCCTCGGGCCCAGCATGCGCGCCGCCACCAGCGCCGAGACACCGGCACTGATGTGCACGACGGTGCCGCCGGCGAAGTCGAGCGCACCGAGCTTCTGAAGCCAGCCGCCCGCCCCCCACACCCAGTGCGCCAGCGGGTCGTAGACCAGCGTGGCCCAGAGGAGGATGAACACGACATAGGCGCGGAAGTTCATGCGCTCCACGATCGCGCCCGAGATGAGGGCCGGCGTGATGATCGCGAACATGGCCTGGAACATCGCGTGCGCCTGCAGCGGGATCGTGGCCGCGTACGCCGGATCCGGGTCGAGCCCGACGCCCTTGAACCCTGCCCACGCGAGGCCGCCCCACCACGGCGTCCCGTGCCCGAAGGCGATGGAGTAGCCCACGAGGACCCATTGCACGCTGATCAATCCCAGCGCGACCACGCTCATCATCATCGTGTTGAGCGCGTTCTTGGGCCGCACCAGCCCGCCGTAGAAAAACGCGAGCCCCACGGTCATCACCATCACCAACGCGGTGGAAGCGAGCACCCAAGCGGTGTCGCCCGCCGACACGACGGCGGCGTCGGCCAGGACCGGGGCGGGCATCATTCGTCCTCCTCACCGGCGACGGCGCCGGCGTGCTGTGCGCTCTCGAGCGCGGCGCGCTGCACCCGATCGGCGTTCACCGCCGTGAGGGCGGCGTTGTCGGCCTCCCCGGTGCGGATGCGGATCACGCGCTCGATCGGCTGCACGAAGATCTTGCCGTCGCCCACTTCGCCCGTGCGGGCGGACGAGAGGATGGCCTTGATGCACGGCTCCACGAATGGCTCGGAGCAGACCATCTCGATCTTCACCTTTTCGTGGAATTCCATGACGACGGTGGTGCCGCGATACTGCCCGATGACTTCCTGCTCGCCCCCGTGACCCGAGACGCGGCTCAACGTGATCCCGGTGACGCCGGCCCGGAACAGCGCCGCCTTGACCTCCGGCAGGCGCTCGGGCCGTACGATGGTCGTGATGAGTTTCATAGTGGATAAGCTACCCCCCGGGGTCGAGAGTGTCAAACAATTCGTGCATACAATGCACAGATTTGAAGTCATCCAGCAGGCTGCTACTCACAGCACATTACGTGCCGTCGTGGCTTGGAAGCAGCTAGTGCAGAATCCCGTCGCCGTTGCGCAACGGGAGTCGTCGGGGCCCCGAGGCTCCCCGGAACGCCGCTGTTT
>QHUT01000099.1 GCA_003222055.1 Gemmatimonadota bacterium | reverse complement strand
CCCAGTCTCCCCCGCCGGCCTGGTGACGGGCATGGCACTGTCGGACACGGTTGTGATCACGGCAACGAGCGAAGGTAAGAGTGGGAGCGCGAGGCTCGCGGTCGTGATCGACCTCACGGGTGAGTGGAACTTCACCGAGCAGCTGAGCGGGAGGCATCAGCAGCGGGCGCTGACGTGCAGCGACACGGGGTCCTACCTGTTCACGCAAAGCGGCGCCGACATCGGCGGCACGACGGCGCAAATCGGCACCTGTGTCGGGTCGCTGACTGGCAGGGATAACACGCAGTGGCCCACTCCCCTTGCGGACGGACGACTCTCGAGTACGCGCGTGAGTTTCCGTAACGACCCCGGCTGTCTCTACGAGGGGGACGTCACAGGTCCACCGGCCGCCAGGCTGAGCGGCACCGTCTCGTGCGCGTCCTTCCAGGACACCACTTCAGGGACCTGGGAGGCAGTTCTCGGCGGCGCACCTGTCGCCTCGATCACCGTGCGATGGGACGTGCAGACGGTCGTCGGGGGAGTCGTGCAACTCATCGCCGTACCTCGAGACGCCGCCGGACACGTCCTCAGCAGGGCCGTGGCGTGGTCGACCGACGACCCGTCGGTCGCAACCGTCTCGGAGGGCGGGCTGGTCGCCGCCCGCACGCCTGGATCGGCGCGCATCGCCGCCACCAGTGAAGGCCAGTCCGGCTCGGCCGCAGTCACTGCCGATCTCATCAGCTTCAGCTCCATCAGTGCCGGGCTCCACTACAGCTGTGCCGTCACCCCGGCCGGTGCGGCGTACTGCTGGGGTTGGGGTGGCGACGGGCAGCTCGGCACGGGGTTCCGGACGCCAGTCCGCGCGCCGCGCGCAAGCCTGCAGACGCCGCTCGCTGTGGCGGGGGGGCGCACCTTCGCCACCGTCACCGCAGGCTGGGGCCGCAGCTGCGGCGTCACGACCACCGGCGAGGCCTACTGCTGGGGAGACGACTCCTACGGGCAGCTAGGCGACGGCTCGAGGACCAGCAGCCTCGTCCCGGTGCCGGTCACGGGCGGGCAGCAGTTCGCGAGCGTCACCCTCGGTGCGTATCACGCCTGCGGGGTGACCACCACGAACGCCGCGTACTGCTGGGGCGTGAACAGTCAGAGCCAGCTGGGCGACGGCTCGCGCACGTTCAGCCCATCACCGGTGCTGGTCGCGGGTGACTTGCTCTTCCAGTCGGTGCGCGCCGGTTCCTCGCACACCTGCGGCGTCACCATTGCCGAGGTCGCCTACTGCTGGGGATACAACCTCGACGGTCAAGTGGGCGACGGGACCTCGGCCTACGCCGTTGCGACTCCTGTAGCCGTCGCGGGCGACCACAGTTTCGTGGCGGTGGCAGCCGGGTGGGCCCACTCGTGTGCCATGACGCCCGAGGGCGCCGCTTACTGCTGGGGCGTCTCAGACCGGCTCGGCGACGGTTCGGGGCAGGACCACCCGATACCGGTGCCGGTCGCCGGGGGCTTGTCCTTCGCCACGGCGGGCGGAGCGCTGTCGGCCGGGCAGGAGAGCTCGTGCGCCTTGACGCCCGCAGGCGCGGCATACTGCTGGGGGCATAACGACATCGGGGGACTCGGCGACGGCTCGACGACCGGGCGCTCCAAGCCGGTTCAGGTCACAGGCGGGCTCAGCTTCGCGACGATCAGCGTCGGCTCCTTTCACACATGCGGCGTCACGACCGGCGCCGTCGCGTTCTGCTGGGGCGACAACACCTCCGGCCAGCTCGGCGCGACCACGGCACAGTCCTGCTCCTACTCCGGCCTGGCCGTACCGTGCGCCCTGACGCCGATCCAGGTCACCGGCACGGTTCAACCGGGAGCGACCGCACGCGTCCCCGGTCGCGATACCAGAGTCCCAGAGCGAGACCCGTCGGTTCTGCTGCAGCGGTTGGGGCCGGACTTCCCCAACCCCACGGTGATTGATCGTGCGCCGAGGCGGTGAGGCGCTGACATGGCGTCGACCAGAGGAGGATCGCATATGAAGCGAATGTTCGCAGGGCCGTGGTGGCTGGGCGTCTTCGCACTCGCTGCCTGCGGCGAGTCCATCGGGCCCACCCGCGTGTCGGTGACCGTTGGCCCGGCCACGGTGCAGAAGCTCGTCGGAGGGTCGTTCTCTTTTCGTGCCATCGTCAAAGATGCAGCTGGGAACGTGCTCGCGGGACACACGGTGGCGTGGACGACGAGCAATAGCGCGGTGGCCACGGTGGTGAGTACGCACACGGGGACGGACTCGACGACCGCGCTGGTCAAGGGCGTGGGGCCGGGTACGGCGAATGTCACGGCGGCGGCCGACGGTCAGAGTGGCAGTGCGGCGATCACCGTCGTCCCGCCGGCGCTCGCCTTCACCACGAACCGGGACGGCAACGATCAGATTTACGTGGTCGATGCCGCGGGCACCGACGTCCTCAATCTGTCCCACAACGCCGCGGACGACGACTGGCCCAGTTGGTCCCCCGACGGCTCCAAGATCGCGTTTCACAGCGACCGCGACGGAAACTTCGAAGTCTACGTGATGAACGCCGATGGCACCGGGGCCGTGAACGTGACGAACAACCCGGCGTGGGACGACGTCGACCCACTGTGGTCGCCCGACGGCTCGAAGATCGCCTTCACGACGACGCGCGACGGAAACGACGAGGTCTACGTGATGAACGCTGACGGCACTGGACTCGTCAACCTCTCCAACAACCCGGCGAAGGACTACGCGGACGGATGGTCACCCGACGGATCGAAGATCCTGTTCGAGACCAACCGCGATGGGAACTGGGAGGTCTACGCGATGCACGCCGACGGCACGTTGCCTGTCAACTTGACGAACAATCCGGCGTTAGATGCACTTGCCAACTGGTCGCCCGACGGCTCGAAGATCGCCTTCGACACCGACCGCGACGGAAACTTCGAAGTCTACCTGATGAACCCCGACGGCACGGGGCTCGTCGACCTCACCAACAGCGGGACGAACGAGGCTTTCCCCGCCTGGTCGCCTGATGGCTCCAAGATTGCCTTCGGCACAGACCGCGACGGCAACGACGAGGTCTACGTGATGAACGCCGACGGCACCGGGCCCGTGAACCTGACGCATAACCCGGCGTTCGACGGGTACACCGTGGCTTGGAGAGGGACGGGGGTCGCACATGCAGCCTCACCACTTCGCGTCCATCGGCAAGCTCGCCGCTGAGGCCTCTGAGACGATGAACACGTCCTCGAAGATCACCTTCGATAGCACGGCGTCGACGGTTGGCGACACGGTGCGGCTCGCCGCGACCGTGAAGGACGCAGACGATAGACGATGAAGTTCCCGACCTTGCGACGCCTGCTCGCCGCGGCGTGTCTCGCCTTGGGCGCGGTGGTCTGGGACAGCGGCTGCCGCGACAACGTGGGACCACCCGCACCGTTCGCTCCGCCCCCGCCCCCGCCCCCCGGGGCCATCGTTTCGGACCCCTTGCCGCCGGCCTCGCCCGCAGCGCCGCGAGGGACATTTTCCGTCAGCGGCACGTCGGGCAGTGGGATCACCTATGTCTCACTCACGCCGGGGACTGCTCCGGGCGGCCTCGTGGCCCAGATACGGAACAACAGAACGGGCGACACTCTCTCGGTGCCGGTCGGCGCTGGCGGCTTCGACCCGGTGGCGATGCCCGCCAGCGCGGGCGACACGCTGGATATCACCGTCACGCTGAGCGGCGGGGAGAATCCGCGGCACTTCATCCAGACGGTGCCGCTCAAGCATTCGCCGACAGTCGTTCGCACGTACCCGTCGTCCGGCAAGCGGGACGTCCCGCTCAACTCCACTATCGTCATCGTCTTTAGCGAGCCGATCGACCCCGGGACCGTGACCGCCTCGACGGTGCAGGTCCAACGCGGCTCGACGCCCATCCCGGGCACGCTCGAGTTCTCCGACCCAGAGCACGTAGCCGTGGTGTTCGTCCCCGCCACGCCGCTCGCTCCCTCGACCCTCTACACCGTGGTGGTCACGGATGGTATACGCGACCTCGAGGGCGACGGCCTCGAGAGCGCGTTCACCGCACAATTCACGACCGCCGCGAGCGCGACGGGTTACGAGGAATACTTCGTGGACGCGTACCTGGAGTCGTCGGCGCATCAGCTCGGCGACTCGGTGTTGGTGAGCCAGACCGTGCGCGTCATGGACGGGAACGGAACGGGGATCGAGCGCGCCCTGGTCCGATTCCGCGGGTCGGTCGGAAGAGTAGACCCAGATACGACCAGGTCGGGGTTGGATGGGTTGGTGACCGTTCACTGGACCTTTACCGGCATCATCGGCGTCCTCCCGGCGCAGGAAACGGCCGAACTCTCGGCGTGCGCCTCCAACTCGACCACGCGCTGCGACATGTACTGGCCGGTAGTGGTGATCGGCTTCAATCCGCCATGACGATCTCCCGGTGCGTAACGCGAGCTCCTGTCGCACTCATCACCCTGGCCGCGATATGCTGGGCCTGCGGCGACGATCGCGTCAACGCGCCACTACCCGTGCTCCCGCTGTACTACCTGAAAGCTCCCACGAATAGCGGGGACGGCCAGTCAGATACGGTCCTCGCGACCCTCGCGCTGCCCTTCCGCGTCCTCGTCCGGCGCGGCGACGCTCCCGCGCGCGACGTCACGGTGCTGTGGGAGATCCCTGGCGACACGATCCTCGGCGTCCCCGACCTCAGAGGCACGACCGTCACGGATGCCGCGGGAATCGCCGTGTCGCCGTTCAGACTGACCCTCGGCCGCGTGGCGGGTCCGTACATGGTCCGTGCGAGCGTCCCAGGCGTCATCCAACCGGGCCCCATCTTCTTGTTTTCAGACGCGCCGTGTGGATCGGGACTGTGCTTCGCCGCCACGGCGAATCCCGGTAAGCCGAGACAGCTCCACTACGTCTCCGGCAATGATCAGATCGACACGGTCGCCACGCCGCTCGAGGCCGATTACGTCGTTCAAGCCACGGACGCTTACGGCAACGGCGTGGCGGGCGTGGCGATCGATTGGGCGGTCACCGCCGGTGGAGGATCGATCGCCCCGTCCCGGGATACCTTGACGACAGCGCCGGCGGGCTACGCCCGGGCGCGGAGCACGCTCGGCTCGGCCGGGGGTACGCAAACGGCGACAGCCACAGCCTCCCGACTGCCGGGCGCGCCGCGGGTGACGTTCACCGCGACGGGACTCACTTTGCTACCTGTCGCTTCCCTAACCTTGACTCCGGAGTCAGCCACGGTGGCGGTGGACAGGACGGTACAGTTGTCCGCGGTATTGCGAGACTCTACAGGCGCAGCTGTCTTCGGTCGACGTCGGATCGGCTGGACCAGCACCGTTCAAGCCGTGGCGACCGTGGATACGAACGGCCTGGTCCGGGCGACGGGCCCGGGATCAACGGCTGTAATCGCGATAAGCGAGGGAGTCGGCGACACGGCCTTCATCACGGTCCCCGTTCCTCCACCTCCCTTTGTCCTGGCGGCCATGGCTCCGGGCAACCTTCACACGTGCGGGCTCACCAGCGACGGGACGGCCTACTGCTGGGGGGAAAACGGCGTCGGTCAACTCGGCAACGGCTCGTACATGAGTAGCTCGACGCCGGTCGCGGTCTCAGGGAGCCACCGCTTCGCATCGCTGGTGGCCGGCGTCGATCACACCTGCGGCCTCACCAGCACCGGGACGGCCTACTGTTGGGGCGGCAACCCGGACGGCGAGCTCGGGAACGGCTCGTTTACCAACAGCCCCATTCCCGTTGCCGTCGCCGGAGGCTTGACCTTCAGCACCCTCGGCACCGGCGCCTATCACACCTGCGGGCTCACGAGCTCGGGCGCTCCTCGGCACCGGCGCCTATCACACCTGCGGGCTCACGAGCTCGGGCGCT
>QHUT01000062.1 GCA_003222055.1 Gemmatimonadota bacterium | reverse complement strand
TGCGCGGGATCTACACCGGTCGGGACCCGTCGACGGATGAGACCCAGATGTTCTTCCAGTACCCCTACCTCTACGAGCAGGTGCGCCAGCGGGAGCCCGGACGCCCGGTGGACGCCGGGTTTTACGTCCTGCGCGTCGGGTCGCCCGACGCGCTGGCCCGCGTCGCGTCGGCGGTGGATACGCAGTTCGTGAACTCCCGCGCCCCCACGAAGACCGAGAGTGAGCGCGAATTCCAACAGAGCTTCGTCCAGATGTCGTCGGCGATCATCACGTCGCTGCAGGTGATCTCGGTCGTGATCGTCGGGATCATCCTTCTCGTCCTCGCCAACACGATCGTCATGTCGGTCCGGGAGCGGACCCGCGAGTACGCGGTCCTGAAGACGCTCGGCTTCTCGGGACGCCAGCTCGCGGGCTTCGTGCTCGGCGAAGCGCTCGTGATCTCGCTCTCGGGAGGCGTACTCGGGCTGCTGCTCACGTTCCCGATCGTGAAAGGGTTCGCGCAGGCGCTCCCGACCTTCTTCCCGGTGATCAACGTCGCGCCGCTCACCATGGCCCTCGGGATCGGGGCGGCGCTGCTCGCCGGACTCGCCGCCGCGGCCATCCCTGCAAACCGGGTCGTGCGCATGCCGATCGTCGTCGGCCTGCGGACGGTGGGATAGCCCAGCCATGATGCGGATCCCGTTCTCGTACATCTGGCGGAGCCTCTGGGCCCGCCGCCTCACCACGGCGCTCACGGTCGGTGGCGTGGCGCTGGTCGTATTCGTGTTCGCCGGCGTGCTCATGCTGGCCCGCGGCCTGGAAGCGGCCCTGGTCGAGACCGGCTCGCCCGACAACGTGATCGTGCTCCGGCGCTCGGCCACGTCCGAGCTCTCGAGTCAGCTCGACCGGGCCACGGCGGACGTGCTCGAAACCGAGAGTGGCGTGGCGCGGGGGGCCGAAGGTCGCGCGCTCCTCTCGCGGGAAGTGGTCCTCGTCATCGACCTCTACAAGAAGAAGAGCAACGCGCTCGGGAACGTGTCGATTCGGGGCGTGTCGTCTCGGGCGCTGGAGCTCCGGCCCGGGGTCCACATCGTCCAGGGACGGCCCTTCCAGTTCGGTACACACGAAGTGGTCGTGGGAAAGGGCATCGCGACGCAGTTCAAGGGCGTGACCCTCGGCGCGGAGCTCGCCTTCGGCGGCGATCGCTGGACCGTGGTGGGCATCGCCGACGCGGGCGGCACGGCCTTCGACTCGGAGATCTGGGGCGACGTCGACCAGTTCATGCAGGCGTTCGGGCGCCCGGTGTATTCGTCCGTGACCTTCCGCCTCGCCCAGCCCGGCGGCTTCGACCAGCTCAAAACCCGACTCCAGGCCGACCCCCGCATGCAGTACGTCGAGCTCAAGCACGAGCGGGACTACTACCTGGAACAGTCGAAGACGCTCGCCACGTTCATCCGGACCCTCGGGATCGTCGTGACCACGATCTTCAGCTTCGGCGCGATGATCGGGGCGATGATCACGATGTACGCGGCGGTCGCGAACCGGACGATCGAAGTGGGCACCCTGCGGGCCCTCGGGTTCAGGCGACGGAGCGTGTTGGGAGCGTTCCTGGTCGAGTCCGTGCTGCTCGCGCTCGTCGGCGGTGCCCTCGGGGTCGCGCTCGCCGCGCTGCTGTCGCTCGAGCGGATTTCGGTCGTCAACTTCCAGAGCTTCTCGGAGATCGGCTTCGGGTTCGCATTGTCACCCGGCGTCGTCACGCGCGCCCTGATCTTCGCCGTGGTGATGGGTGTGGTCGGCGGCTTCCTCCCGGCGATGCGGGCCGCGCGACTCAACATCGTCAACGCGCTGCGGGCGTCGTAGCAGGCGGGGGCGCGTGCGGTGAAGCTCACCCCGCTCGCCACGCACAGTCCCGAAGCCGTGCGTGCGGCGCTCGCGGCGCGGGGCTGGGAGGCCCAGCCGGCCTGGTTTGCCGCCACCGGCGTACAGTGCCTCGTGGTCCTGCTCGAAGACGTCACCGAGCCCGAGCGCGAAGCCCTGGTGCGGTGGAGCGCGAAGGCCGGCGCCGATGTGCTGACCGGCGAGGGCTGGGCGCTCGTGAGCGCGGCCGCGAGCCGGTTGGCGCCGCTGGCGCGCCCCGACCGGCTGCCGCCGGGGCTCGAGGACCTGGCGCCCGAGTTGGGCCGTTTCCTCGCGAGCTACGCCGACCCGCCGCGCCGCTGGGAGATCGCGGGGCGCGCGCTCTCCCTCGACCATCCCGTGTTGATCGGTATCGTCAACGTGACGCCCGACTCCTTTTCGGACGGCGGCCGCTTCTCCACGGTGGATCGCGCGGTGGCGCAGGCCGAGCGGCTCGTGGCGGAGGGCTGCGAGCTGCTCGACGTGGGTGGCGAGTCGACGCGGCCCGGCGCGGCGCCGGTGGCGGCACCCGAGGAAATCGCGCGGGTGGCGCCCGTGATCGAGCAGCTGGCGCGTCGCGGGTTGGGGCCGGTGTCGGTGGATACGCGCAAGGCCGCGGTGGCGCGCGCGGCGCTCGCGGCCGGGGCCGCGGTGATCAACGACGTGTCGGGTCTGGCCTTCGATCCCGACCTGGCGCGCGTGGTGGCGGAGGGTGGGGCCGGGGCGATCGTGATGCACATGCGCGGGACGCCCGACACGATGGACGGGCTCGCGGTGTACCGCCACGTGGCCGCCGAAGTCGCCGCCGAGCTGGGCGCCGCGGCCGCGCGGGCGGAGCAGGCCGGCGTGCCGCGCGAGCGGATCGTGGTCGACCCGGGGTTCGGCTTCGCCAAAGGGCCCGAGCAGAACTTTCGCCTGCTCGATGAGCTGGCAACCGTGGTCGGCTTGGGGTATCCTGTAGCGGTCGGGCCGTCGCGCAAGCGCTTCCTCGGGGCCGCCACCGGGCGGCCGGTGGAGGATCGCGACCGTGCCACGGCCGTGGCGTGCGCGCTCGCGTGGGAGCGCGGGGCACGCCTGTTCCGGGTCCACGACGCCGCGCTCGCCTGCGAGGCGCTGCGGGTGGCCGGCGCCACGACGGGCGGGATGAGCACACCGTGAACTTCGAAGCCTACCGGTTCCTGATCCCGCGGTTCTGGCCGGACGTGGTCGAGATCCTGCTCGTCGCGTTCGTGATCTACCGCTTCCTGCTGTTCCTGGTGGGGACGCGGGCGATGCAGATCGTGGTCGGCGTGATGATCCTGTCGATCGCCTACTTCGCATCGCTGCTCGCCAAGTTCACGATGATCAGCGCGCTGCTCTCCTACGTGTTCACGTTCGGGGCGTTCGCGGCCGTGGTGGTGTTCCAGCCGGAGTTGCGGAACGCCCTGGCCCGGCTGGGCCAGTCGCGGTTCATGCGGCGCTTCTCGCAGAGCGAGCGTCAGTCGGTGGCCGAGGAGATCGCGGAGGCGATGGACCGGCTGTCGCGCGCCGGCACCGGTGCCATCATCGCCGTCGAGGGCGACATCGGCCTCGAGGAGTTCATCTCGTCCGGCGTCCCGATGGAGGCCAAGGTCTCGGCCGACCTGCTCACCACGATCTTCACGCCCTACTCTCCCCTGCACGATGGCGCCGTGCTGGTGCGGGGCGACCGCATCATCGGCGCCGGATGCGTGCTCCCCCTCACGCAATTCAAGGTCGCGGACAAGTCGCTCGGGACCCGCCATCGGGCGGCGCTGGGTCTCTCCGAGGAGACCGACGCCACGGTGTTCGTGGTCTCGGAAGAGACCTCGACCATCTCGGTGGCCAGTCACGGGTTGCTGCACCGCCACCTCACGCCGCAGCAGGTGCGTGATCTTCTGTCGGGCGCCATCGCGCACCTCGAAGGCGGCGAACGAGTTACCGCGGCCGCCAGCTGACCCCCCGATTGTTTCAATAAGCGCGCTGGGCTAATTTGCACGGTTATGAATTTTGGGGCCCTCCCCGAGCGTCTGGCCCACGTGCGGGCCGAGATCGCTCGGCGGCAGGCGGTCGCCGGTCGGACGCACCCGGTGACGATCGTGGCGGTGACGAAGGGCTTCGGGTTGGACGCGGTGGAGGCGGCGCTCGCCGCGGGTCTCACAGACCTGGGCGAGAACCGGGTGCAGGAAGCGCTCGAGAAGCTCGACACACCGGCGGGGCGGCGGGCGACGTGGCACTTGATCGGGCACCTGCAGCGCAACAAGGCGAAGCTCGTGGCCGGACGCTTCGCGCTGGTTCACTCGGTGGACTCGAACGCGCTGGCGGAGGAGCTGGACAAGCGGGCCGGGGCGCAGGGCGCGCGGCAGCGGGTGCTGCTGCAGGTGAACGTGGCGGGAGAAGCGCAGAAGAGCGGGTGCGCGCCGGCCGATGCGCCGGCCGTGGCGCGCCGCGTGGCCGCGCTGCCGCACCTGACGCTCGAGGGGCTGATGACGATCGCGCCGTTCACCGGTGCCGCGGACGTGCAGCGGCGCACGTTCCGCGGGCTGCGCGAGCTGCGGGACGCCTTGCAGGAGGAGGGGCTATGGCTGCCGACGCTCTCGATGGGGATGTCCGCCGACTACGGTCCGGCGGTCGAGGAGGGGGCAACGGTGATCCGCTTGGGTACCGTGCTGTTCGGTCCGAGGGAGGTGACGACGCCGTGAGCGAGCCCGCGTTCCATCTCACGCCGCTCGACGTCCGGAAGCAGGAGTTCCGGCGCAGCCTGCGCGGGTACGAGCCGCTCGGCGTCGAGGACTTTCGCGCCCGCGTGGCGGACGAGCTGGAGCGCATCCTGCGCGAGAAGGCCGTGCTCGAGGAGCGGGCGGCGGCGCTGGGAGAGCAGCTGCGGGCGTACCGCGAGCGCGAGCGCGCCATGAATGAGGCGCTGGTGGCGGCACAGCAGCTGCGTGAGGAGACCCGCGCGGGTGCGGTGCGGGAGGCGCAGGTGATCGTCCGCGAAGCGCAGGCCGAGGCGCAGCGCATGCTCGACGCCGCCCGCGCCTCGCAGGGCGAGGTCGAGCGCCAGAGCGCGGACGTGCAGCGCCAGTTCCAGGCGTACGTGGCCGGATTCCGCGCGCTGCTCGAGCGTCAGCTCGCCGAGCTCCGCGCGCTGGACGGTCAACGGGACGGATGATCGCGGACGCGGTCCGCGCGGTCCAGGCGCGGACCCAGCTCGCCCCGGATGTCGCGATCATCCTCGGCACCGGGCTCGGGGGGCTCGCCGACGCGGTGAGCGTGGAGACGCGGATCCCCTATGGGGACATCCCCGGGTTTCCGCTGTCGACGGTGGAGAGCCACGCCGGGTCGCTGCTGGTGGGAACGCTGGCCGGGCGGCGCGTCATGGCGATGCAGGGGCGGTTCCACCGCTACGAGGGGTACACGCTCGCGCAGATCGCCTTCCCGGTGCGCGTACTGCGGCAGCTCGGTGCGCGGACGCTGATCGTGTCGAACGCCTGCGGCGGCATGCACCCCCTGTGGAGCCCCGGCGACTTGATGCTCATCGCCGATCACATCAACCTGCTGGGTGACAACCCGCTCCTCGGCCCCAACGACGACCGGCTCGGCCCGCGGTTTCCCGACATGTCCGAGCCCTACGACGCCGGCCTGCGCGCCCTGGCGCGCGCAGTGGCGCTGGAGCGCGGCCTCACGCTGCGCGAGGGCGTCTACGTCGCCGTCACAGGCCCGAGTCTCGAAACCCGCGCCGAGTACCGCATGCTGCGCGCGCTCGGCGCCGACGTCGTGGGCATGAGCACGGTGCCGGAAGTCATCGCCGCCGTGCACCTGGGCGTCCGCGTGCTCGGGGTGTCGATCATCACCGACCAGTGCCTGCCCGACGCGCTCCTCCCCGCGACGGTGGAGCAGATCATCGCGGTGGCGCGCGGCGCCGAGCCCAAGCTCGCAGCACTGGTGCGCGGCGTGCTGGAGCGCCTCAACTGATGGCATATCGGCTGTTCGATCCCAAGCTCTCACCGGACGCGCTGGAAAAGCAGCTCCTCGCGGCCTGGAAGCACGAGCGCCTGTTTCAGAAAACGCAGGAGGCGGCCCGGTACGGCCCGCCCTTCGTGTTTTACGAAGGGCCGCCGACGGCCAATGGACGCCCGGGCATCCATCACGTGTTCGCGCGCACCATCAAAGATTTGGTCTGCCGCTACCACACGATGTTGGGGCAGGGCGTCACGCGCATCGCCGGGTGGGACACACACGGCTTGCCCGTCGAAATCGAAGTCGAGAAGACGCTCGGCATCTCGGGCAAGAAGCAGATCGAGGCGTACGGCGTCGCGAAGTTCAACCAGCTGTGTCGCGAGAACGTCTTCACGTACAAGACGGATTGGGAGTCGCTCTCGGAGCGTGTCGGGTACTGGCTCGACTACGAGCATCCCTACATCACGTACACGCCCGAATACATCGAGACCGTGTGGTGGCTCCTCAAGCGGCTGCACGACAAGGCGCTCCTGTACCGGGGCCACAAAGTGCTGCCCTACTGCCCGCGCTGCGGCACGGCCTTGTCCTCGCACGAGCTGGCGTTGGGCTACGAAGAGGTCCAGACCAATTCGGTGTACGTCACCTTCCCCCTGGCGACCGAGCCGAACCGCCAGCTGGTGATCTGGACTACGACGCCGTGGACCCTCCTCTCGAACGTCGCGGTGGCGGTGCATCCCGACCTGGAGTACGGCGAGTACGAGGTGAACGGGATCCGCTACGTGGTCGCGGTCGAGCGCGCGGCGCACGTGCACGTGGGCGGCAAGCCGCTGGCGACGGCCCCGCGGATCGCCGGGTACCCGGGGCGCGACCTCGTGGGCCTGAAGTACGTGCGGCCGCTCGAGGTGGTGCCGCTGCCGCAGGAAGGGCAACAGGCCATGGTCGTGGCGGGAGGATTCGTCTCGGCGGAGGAGGGGACGGGGCTCGTGCACATGGCCCCGGCCTTCGGCGCCGACGACTACGCCGCCGCGCAGCAGTACGGCCTCGCCGTGGTGAACCCGGTCGCGCCGGACGGCACCTTCCAGGGCACCCGCTGGGACGAGATCAACGGCCGGCTGGTGACCGACAAGGAGACGAACCGGCTCATCATCGAGCGCCTGAAGCGCGAGGGTCGCTGGCTCGAGACGCTGCCATACACGCACACGTATCCGTTCTGCTGGCGCTGCGATTCGGCGCTCATCTACTACGCGCGCAGCTCGTGGTTCGTGCGCACCACGGCGGTGCGCAGCCGCATGCTCGAGGTCAACGCGCAGGTCGGCTGGCACCCTCCGGAAGTGGGGAGCGGCCGGTTCGGAGCGTGGCTCGAGAACAACGTCGACTGGGCGCTCTCGCGCGACCGCTACTGGGGCACGCCGCTCAACGTGTGGGAATGCGATGCGGAGGCCGAGCACCGCGAGGTGATCGGTTCCTTCGCCGAGCTGGCGGAGCGCTGGGGGAAGGCGTTGCCGGCGGACTTCGACCCCCACAAGCCGACCATCGACCAGTACGCCTGGCGCTGCCGCTCGTGCGGCGGCACCATGCGCCGCGTCCCCGAGGTGATCGACGCGTGGTTCGACTCGGGCGCGATGCCGTACGCGCAATGGCATTACCCGTTCGGGCACCAGGCGGACTTCAAGGCGCACTTCCCGGCCGACTTCATCTGCGAGGGGGTCGACCAGACGCGCGGCTGGTTCTACTCGCTGCTCGCCATCGGCGTCGCGGCGTTCGACTCGCCCGTGTACAAGAACGTGATCGTGAACGAGCTGGTGCTCGACGCCCAGGGGCAGAAGATGTCGAAGAGCCGCGGCAACGTGGTGAACCCCTGGGAAGTGATCGAGGAATACGGCGCGGACGCGGTGCGCCTCTACCTGCTCGGCCAGAGCCAGGTGTGGCTGCCCAAGCGGTTCGACCGGCGCCAGGTGCCCGATGTCGCGGGCGGGTTTCTGAACACGGTGCGCCACACCTACAATTTCTTCGCGCAGTACGCGGGAGACTGGAAGCCGTCCGACGGTGGCGCGCCAGCGGCCGGCCGCCCGCTCGCCGACCGCTGGGTGCTGGCCCGGCTCGACGAGGTGGTCGCGGCCGCCCGCGCGGCGTGGAACGATTACGACGTGACGACCGGCGTCCGCGCCATCATGGGGTTCGTGGTGGACGACCTCTCCAACTGGTACGTCCGCACCAACCGGCCGCGCTTCTGGGCCCCGGACCGGGCGGCGGACCCGGCCGCCCTGGCGACGCTGTACGAAGTGCTCGTGACGGCGGCCCGGATGCTCGGCCCCGTGGCGCCGTTCATCGCCGACTGGATTCACCGCTCGCTCACGGGAACCTCGGTGCATCTCGCGCCGTTCCCGGCCGATCAGGGGCGCCGGGAGCCGGAGCTGCTCGAGGCCATGGCGGCCCATCGCCGGCTGGCCTCCCTGGCGCGGGCGGCGCGGGAGACGAGGAAGCTCAACGTGCGTCAGCCCGTCGCCCGGCTCCAGGTCGCGGTCCCGGCGGCGGTGAAGGGCCCGGCCTTTGCCGACCTGTTAGATATCCTGGCCGCGGAAGTGAACGCCAAGGCCGTCGACGTCGCGGGCTCCGACCACGAGCTCGTGCGGCTCAAGGGGAAGGCCGACTTCCGCAGCCTGGGGAAGCGCTACGGCAAGGACACGCCCCGGGCGGCCGCGGTGGTGTCGCAGCTCACGGCGGAACAGCTCGCCGCCCTCGAACATGGGGACCCCGTGCGGGTGGGGGAGTTCGCGCTGCACCCCGAGGACGTGGTGGTGACCCGCGAAGTGGTGAGCGACTGGGCGGTCCAGGCCGACGGACCGTACGTCGTCGCCGTCGACCCCCGGCTGTCCGCGGATCTGATCCAGGAGGGCCTGGCGCGCGAGCTGGTGCACCGCGTCCAGCGCCTGCGGAAGGAGGCGGGCTACGAGTACACTACCCGCATCGAGCTGAGCGTGTCCGGCGCGGCGGATATCGTGGCGGCCGTGTCGGCGTTTCAAAGCTTCGTCGAGGGCGAGACGCTCGCCCGCAAGGTGGTGCTGGGCGCCGTGCTCGACGAGGCCGACGTGACGCGAGAATTGGACATCGAGGCGCGCCGGGTGACGATTGCGCTGCGGCGCCATGACGGACGAAAGGGCGGTACGCGATAATGCCGACGAAATCCAAAGCCAAGACGACCAAGGGTGGCCTGAACAAGAAGCAGCTGACCCATCTCGAGAAGCGACTGCTCGAGGAGCGCGCCCGGGTGATGAAGGAGCTCGGCTATTACGACGAGTCCTTCAACTCGAGCCTGCAGGCGTCGGACGGCGACCTCTCGAGCTACTCGTTCCACATGGCGGACCAGGGCACCGACGCCATGGAGCGCGAGAAGGCGTTCCTGTTCGCCTCGCAGGAGGGCCGCTATCTCTGGCACGTCAACCAGGCCCTGCGGCGGCTGTATCAGACGCCCGAGAAGTTCGGCAAGTGCGAGCAGTGCGGGGAGGACATCCTGTTCGAGCGGCTCGACGCGCTGCCGCATGCACGGCTCTGCATCAAGTGCAAGGCCAAGGAGGAAGATGGCAAGCGTCGTTGATCGACGCGTGTTCTGGGGAACCGCCGCCGCGGTCGTCGTGGCGGATCTCGCCACCAAACTGCTCGCGGAGGCGTGGCTCGCGCCCACGCGGCCCATCCCCCTCGCCGGCGACTACGTGCAGCTGCGGCTCGTGTTCAACCAGTGCGCGGCCTTCGGGCTGTGCCTGGGGGCGTACTCGCGCTGGATCTTCTTCGGGCTCGCCCTCGTCGCCTTGTTCGTGCTGCGGTCCATGGTACTGGCGGCGCGCCCGGGCGACCGCTTCCGCATCGTCGCGCTCGCGCTGGTGTGCGCCGGCGCGGTGGGCAACGTGATCGATCGCGTCCGGAGCGCGCGCGGCGTCGTGGACTTCGTGGACGTGGGGATCGGGAGCGCGCGCTGGCCGACCTTCAACGTCGCCGACTCCGCCATCACGGTGGGGGCGATCGCGCTCGCCGTGTCGCTCTGGCTCGAGGGCCGGGCGCAGGAGCGGGCGAAGGAGGCCAGGGCGGCCGAGCCTTGATGGCCGCCGTCACCTTCTGCGTCGTCGTTCCCGAGACCGAGCGTCTCGACCGCTTCCTCGCCGATCAGCTCGCCCTGTCCCGTACCCTCGCCGCCCGCCTCATCGCCGACAAGCATGTCACGCGCGACGGCCGCCCGCTGCGCCCCTCCGCCCTGCTCGAGCGCGGGGCCGTGGTGACGGTCGAGCTGCCGCCCGACGCGCCGGCCCCCCAGAGCTACGCCCCCGCCCATCGCGACCTCACCTTTGTCTACGAGGACGAGCATCTCGCGGTGCTCGACAAGCCCGCCGGCCTGGTCGTCCATCCCGGCCCCGGGCACTGGGACGACACGCTCGTCAATGTGCTGGTGGGGCGGGGCACGGAACTGGCGCAGGGGGCCACCGAGGGTCGGCCGGGCATCGTGCACCGCCTCGACCGCGACACGTCGGGTCTGCTGCTCGTCGCCAAGACCGACCAGGCGCACCGCCGGCTCACGCGCATGATCGAACGGCGCGAGGTGCGGCGGGTGTACGCGGCGCTCGCCTGGGGTCACTTCGCGAACAGCCCGGTGGACATCGAGGCGCCCATCACGCGTCACCCGAAGGATCGCAAGCGCATGACGGTGCTCGCCGGCGGCCGCCACGCCGTCACGCACGCGCGCGTCGTCGCGCGCTTCGCCCACGCCGACCTGGTGCGCCTGGAGCTCGAGACCGGGCGCACGCACCAGATCCGCGTCCACCTGGCGCACGTGGGGCACCCGGTCGTAGGCGACCGCGAGTACGCGTTCGGGGGCAGCCGCCGCGTCACACCGGCGTCGCGCCGGGAGGCCGAGCGCCTCGAGGCGCTGGCCCCCCGCCAGCTGCTGCACGCCGCTTTGCTCGGGCTGGTCCACCCGGTGACCGGTGCGCGGCTCGTGCTGCGCTCGGAGTGGCCGCGCGACCTGGTGCCGGCGCTCGCCGAAGCCGCCGCCGATGCGACTTTGCTTGCTCAACGCAACCCCTTGCAGTATCTTGGCTTCTTCGCTTCGGATGAGTGACGCCGGGGTCGTCCGACTGCTCGTTTTTCGGGTAGGCAACCTCGTCTGTGCGGCCGAGGCGGAGCGGGTCCGCGAGATCCTGCCCCGGCTCGCGCCCACGCGGATTCCCGGGGCGCCGCCCGTCGTGGCGGGCCTGGTCAACGTGCGGGGAACCCTGGTCACGGTCGTCGAGGGATGGCGGGCGCTGCGCCAGCCCGAGCCGCCCGGCGATGCAGGTCCTGGGACCACGGTCGTGCTCGAAGTGGGCCGCGGGAAGAAGGTCCTCGGCTTCACGGTGGACGAAGTGGTGGACCTCCTTTCCGTGGGTGGGGAGACGCTGGAACGCCGGCAGGCGCTGCCCGGCATCGACCCGACCCTGGTGCGGGCCGTCGGGCGTCGCGCCGGTCAACTCTTCGTGGTCCTCGATACCGATGCGCTGCTCACCCCCATTCTGTCTTCCTAGGGAGGATGTGTGAGCCACACTGTCCTCGTCTGCGACGACGCCATCTT
Organism: Gemmatimonadota bacterium; assembly: GCA_003222055.1. Classification (GTDB taxonomy): domain Bacteria; phylum Gemmatimonadota; class Gemmatimonadetes; order Gemmatimonadales; family GWC2-71-9; genus AG41. Next base: position 73,491 of record QHUT01000062.1, on the reverse strand, counting down.
CATGCGGACGATGATCTCGGACATCCTGGCCCAGGCGGGCTTCGAGATCGTGGGAGAAGCCGAGACGGGGTCCCAGGCGGTCGAGAAATACCGACAGCTCAAGCCCGACCTCGTCACCATGGACATCGTCATGCCGGACATGGGCGGGATCGATGCCGTGCGCGAGATCGTCAAGCAGGACCCCGACGCGAAGATCCTGATGTGCAGCGCGATGGGGCAGCAGGCGCTGGTGGTCGAGGCGATCCAGGCGGGAGCGAAGGACTTCGTCGTGAAGCCGTTCCAGCCGTCGCGCGTCCTCGAAGCCGTGCAGCGGGTCCTCGGCTGAGTCCATGGACCTCTCGCAGTACGCCGAGCTGTTCCTGGCCGAGAGCCGGGAGCACTTGAGCGCCTGCAACCAGCTGCTGCTGGAGTGGGAGCGCACCCCCGCCAATCCCGCCCCCGTGGGCGGGCTATTCCGCGCCGTGCACACCGTCAAGGGTATGGCGGCGACGATGGGCTACGCCCGCGTCACGGATATCGCCCACCGCACAGAGAATCTGCTCGACCTGCTGCGCCGCGGCTCGCGGCCCGCGACGGACGAGCTGTTGCAGCTCCTGTTCCGGGCGCGGGACGCGCTCGAGACCGCCGTGGAGCTGTCGGTCGTGGGACGGGAAGACGAGCTCGATGTCGCGGAGGTCGTGGCAGACCTGGAGGGCGCGGCCGCGCACCTCGCGGGACCCGCACGGTCGGCGCCGGTCGCGGCACCGGCGGTCGAGCCGGCAGCGGCGCCGGGGGGGGGACGGCTGGTGCAGGTGACCCTGCGCGCCGAGGCGCCGCTCAAGGGGGGCCGCGCGCTGCTCGTCCTCAAGCGGGCGCAGGGGCTCGGGGCCGTACAGGGTGTCACGCCGCCCCAGGCGGCCTTCGAGTCCGACGACTTCGACGGCCGGTTCAGCTTCCGGCTCGACTCGTCCGCCGCCGCCGCGGAGATCGAGCGGGTGGCGCGCGGTGCGGGTGACGTGGAGCACGTGTCGGTCGGCGGTGAAGAGCGGCGCGCCGCCGGCCCGCGGGCCGCGGCGGCAGCGGGCGCTCCCCCGGAGGCGACGCCGGAAAAGGGCCGGCATATCCGGGTGGACCTGCGGCGCCTGGACGAGCTGATGGACCTGATCGGCGAGCTGGTGACGGTGCGCGGCCGCTTGAACGAGCTCGCGGCGGCGCGGCGCGATCCCGCCGTGGACGACGTGGCGATCCAGATCTCGCGTCTGTCGGCGGACCTGCAGGCCGGGATCATCCAGGCGCGCATGACGCCGGTGTGGCAGGTGTTCGACCGCTTCCCGCGCCTGGTACGCGATCTGGCGCGCGAGTTGGACAAGCAGGTGACGTTCCGCGTGGAGGGAAAGGAGATCGAGCTCGATCGGGCCATCCTGGACGAGCTGGGCGACCCGTTGCTGCACCTGCTGCGCAACGCGGTGGACCACGGCATCGAAACGCCGGCCGAGCGGCGGCGCCGCGGCAAGCAGCCCGAGGGCGAGATCGTGCTGGCCGCGGTGCGCGAGCGGGCGAGCGTGGCGATCAGCGTGAGCGACGACGGGCGCGGCATCGACCGCGCCAGGATCCTGGACCGGGCGCGACGCGAAGGCCTGGTCGATCCCCACGCGGAGGCCCTGTCGGACGACCAGCTGCTGCGGGTGCTCGCGCGTCCCGGCTTCTCGACGGCCGACGCGGTGACCAGCGTGTCCGGGCGCGGCGTGGGGATCGACGTGGCGGTGACGCGGATCCGCGCGCTGGGGGGCTCCATCGACATACGTTCCGAGGTGGGCAAGGGGACGAGCTTCGTGCTGCGGCTCCCGGTGACGCTCGCGATCGTCCGGGCGCTGATCGCGGGGGTCGGGCGGGAGCGCTACGCGCTGCCGCTGACGTACGTGGCCGAGACGGTCGAATTTGGGGTGCAGCCGACCACTATCGTGGAGGGGCGAGAGGCCATCGTGCTGCACGACCGCGTGGTCCCGCTGGTGCACCTGCGGCGCATGCTGGGCGTGAGCGGGGACGCCCCGCCGCGCTGCCCGATCATCGTGCTCGAGATGGGCGAGCGCCGGAGCGGCATCGTCGTGGACGGCATGCTGGGCCAGCAGGAGATCGTCGTGAAGGGCTTCGACCCGCCGCAGGGTACGCTCCCGGTGTTCAGCGGAGCGACCATCATGGGCGACGGCATCCCGGCGTTGATTCTCGACGCCGGCGGGCTCGTCTAGGCTCTCGGGAGGGGAGGCGGCATGGAGGACGTGCGGGACCTGAAGGAGCTGCAGATCGACGCCCTGCGGGAGGTGGCCAACATCGGGGCGGGGCACGCCGCCACGGCGTTGTCGCAGCTCACGAACAGCCGGATCATGATCAGCGTGCCGCAGATCAACATCGTGCGGCTGGAGGAGGTCCCCGACCTGCTGGGTCATCCGCAGGAGGTGGTCGCCGCCGTCCTCATGCACATGCTGGGGGACTTGACCGGACGGACGCTGCTCTTGTTCCCCGAATCGGCGGGGCGGCGGTTGTGCGACATGCTGCTGCGCCGTCCCATCGGCACGACCGCGGCGTTCGACGCGCTCGAGCAGTCGTGCCTCAAGGAGGCGGGCAACATTCTCGCGGGCGCCTACATGAACGCCCTGTCGGACTTCATGGGGATGCTGCTCTTGCCTTCGGTGCCGAGCCTCGTGGTGGACCTGTCGGCCGCGGTGCTCACCACCACTTACCTCAACTTCGGACACGAGCGCGACTTCGTGTTCTGCGTCGAGACCGAGTTCTCCATCGAGTCGCCCGAGGGGCTGCGGGGCCACTTCCTGCTGCTTCCCGATCTGGCGTCGCTCAAGGCCATCTTTGACGCCATCCGCCTGAGCTGACCCGTGACGGCGCCGGCGCTCTCGGACCGCGACCTCGCCGTCCTCCGATCCTTCGCCCGCCGGATCGACCCCTCGGACGCCGGGGCGCACAACAACCTCGGCGTCCTGTACTACCAGAAGGGACTGGTCGAGGACGCGATCGCGGAGTTCACCCGCGCGCTCGAGCTCGACCCGAAGATGCAAGTCGCGCAGCGCAACCTCGAGATCGCCTATCACGACACGGGCTACTACGACCAGCGGGTGGCCCAGCTGCGGGAGCGGCTGCGCAGCGCCCCCGACGACCGTGACGCCCGCTGGGAACTGGGCCGCGCCTACGCGATCCTCGGCGCCCATGAAGACGCCACGGCCGAGTTCGAGCAACTGCTCGCGCATCGTCCGAAGGACGTGGCCGCGATCATCCAGCTCGGGCTCGCGGAAAAGAACCGCGGCCGGCCGGAAGCGGCGACGGAGTGGTTCCTGCGCGCGGTCGAGCTCGAGCCCGAGTCGAGCGTCGTGCACTTCTACCTGGGCGAGATCTACTACAACCGTGGCTTGAACGCCGAGGCGCTCGCGGCGCTCGAGCGGGCGGTGGCGCTGAACCCCGACAACGCCAACGCCCATTACCTGATGGCCTTCGTCCTGGGCGACCTGGGTCGCCATCAGGACGCCCGGGCTGCGTCGAAGCGCGCGATCCAGCTCAATCCCCCGCTGGCGCGCGCGCAGACCAATCTCTCGCTCGAGCGCTACAACGCCGAGCGCAAGAGCCAGGAACGGCGCCAGCGTCTCGTGCCCGAGCCGCAGGTGGTGGAGGGGAACGAGCTGGCGCACTACAACCTCGGGCTCGCCTTCCGGCAGAAAGGCTACTACAACGAGGCGCTGCGGGAGTACCGGTTGGCGCTGGAGCGCGGCGAAGACCGGCGGCTGACGCTGCAGGCGATGGCGGAGGTGCATCTGCTGAAGCACGACTTCGCCGCGGCGCTCGAGCTGTACGAGACCCTGCTGCGCGAGGTCCCGGATTCGCCCAAGCTGTGGAACGAGCACGGTGTCGTGCTGCACCAGGCGGGCCGCACCGACGACGCGCTGGCGTCCTACCGGCAGGCGGTGGAGGTGGACGCCAAGTACGCGCTCGCCTGGAACAACCTCGGCGTGGTGCAGGCGCACAAGACCGCGGCCGACGCCGCGATCGAGTCGTTCCGGACCGCGCTGCGACTGCAGGGGGCGTTCAGCGCGGCGCGGCTCAACCTGGCGCTGCTGCTCTACCAGCTGCGTCGCTTCCAGCTGGCGCTCGAGGCGTACCGTCAGGTGCTGTCGGGCGAGCCCGGCTCTGCCGCGGCGTGGAATGGCGTCGGGCTGGTGCTGGTGGAGCTGAAGCGCTTTCCGGACGCGCGCAACGCGTTCGTGCGGGCGGTGGAAGCGGACCCCGCTCACGCGGGCGCGCACTACAACCTGAGCTTCACCCTGTCGAACCTCGGCGATTTCGACGGCGCGCTCCGCGCCACCAAGCGCGCCTTGGAGCTCGATCCCTACTACGTCTCGCAGAAATTCGCGCTCACGATCGACCTCCAATACGAGAAGACCACGATCGGCATCGCCCCCGAGATTTCGGCCGATGTGACCGCCGAGACGATCGGCGAGGACTTCAACTTCGATCAACGGCTGCTGGACAACATCTTCCAGGAGCTCGCGCCCGCCGCCGCCCCCGAGCCGCCGGGGGGGAAGGCGGCCGACGACCCGCTGGCGCTGGCGCGCGACTACGTGAGCAAGGGGTTGATGGACGTCGCGGCGGCGGAGGCGGTGCGCGCAGTGCAGCGGGGCGCCAGCCGCGCCGACGCGGCCGTGCTGCTGGGGGACATCTTCGCGAAGCGGGGCCTGCACGGCGAGGCGCTGGAGCGCTACCGCGAGGCGCGCGCGCTTGAGACCGATCGCGTGGAGGCGCGCCTCGGCGAGGTGAAAGCGATGTTCGCCCTGGGCGGCGGCCGCGCCGAGGAGGCGCGAGCGCTGGCGGAGGAGCTGCTCGTGCTCGCCCCCGACCACGTGGACGCGCTGGTGGCGGTGGCGCGGGGGCGGGCCGCGTCGGGTGACGCGGCCGGAGCGCTCACGGTGCTGCAGCAGGCACAGACGCGGGCGCCGGGACGCGCCGACCTGCACAAACTCCAGGGGGACGTGGCGACCAAGGTCGGCGACAAGCAGGGCGCGCTCGCCGCGTACCGGGCGGCGCTCGAGCTCGACCCGGGCTACGTGCAGGTGTGCTTGGATCTCGGCCGGCTGCACGAGGAGAAAGAAGAATGGAGCGCCGCGCAGCAGGCATACGAGCGGGCGCTCGACGCGCTTCCCACGTTCCACGAGGCGGCGCTCGCGCTGGCGGACCTGCTGCGGCGCACGCAGCGCGTGCGCCAGGCGGTGGTGCGGCTCGCGGAGATGCTCGAGCAGGACCCCTACGACCTCCCGGCGCTGCTGCTCCTGGGACGTGCGCTGCTCGACGACAAGCGCGACGCGCAGGCCCTCGAAGCGTTCCACCGGGCCCTGAAATTCGACCCCGAGCAGGTGGAGGCGCTGTTCCAGCTGGGCATCGTGCTCGCCCGGCTGCATCGCTACGGCGAGGCGGTGGAAGCATGGGAGAAGGTGACGCGCCTCGATCCCGCCGGCCCGTTCGCGCAGCGAGCACGCGTGCACGCGCGCACCGCGCTCGATCTCCGGCACATCTTCGACTCGGACGCGGCCTGATGCCGATCGAGGGACCGCTCCGCGAGCTCGGCATCCACGACGTGTTCCAGCTGCTCGATCTGAGCCGCAAGACGGGCGTGCTGCGCGTCACCTCGGAGCTCCGCCACAACGCCGGTACGGTGTCGTTCGAGGGCGGCACCATCATCTTCGCCGAGATCCGCTCGAATCCGCACCCGCTCGGGGCGCTGCTGTTGCGCACGGGCAAGATCACCGACGCGGACTTGGAGCGCGCGCGCGACATGCAGCAGCGGCAGGGCGACAAGCGTCGGCTGGGCCAGATCCTCGTCTCGCTCGGCGCCATCACGCCGCGGGAGCTCGAGCGCCAGGTGCGCTTCCAGATCGAGGAAGTCGTGTTCGAAATGATGAGCTGGCGCGAGGGCTATTTCTCGTTCACCGAAGGCCCGCTCAGCGACGTACCGACGGACGCGACGGTCCGCATCTCCACCGAGGCCCTCTTGATGGAAGGCGCCCGGCGCATAGACGAGTGGTCGCGCATCGAAAGTCGGATTCCGCACTTGGGCGTCGTGCCGGCGCTCGCCCCGCCGCAAGAAGGGGATGCCGGCGACCTCGATCTGCTCCCGCCCGAGTGGGAGATGCTGGCAGCCATCGACGGCCAACGCGACGTGCGCGCCATCGCCGCCGCGCTGGGCCGCTCCGACTTCGAGGTGGCGAAGACGCTGTTCGGGCTCGAGAGCGCGGGGGTGATCGTGCTCGCCGACCCCGGCACGACCAAACGCGAGCGGACCACGCTCACCGCCGATCTGGCCGAGCTGGTCGCGCGGGCCGAAGACGCGCTGGCGCGGCGCGACCTGGAGGAGGCGCGCGGCGTGGCCGAGCAGGCGGCGGGCGTTCATCCGCACGATCCCGCCGTGCACCTGCTGCTCGGTCGCATCGCGCTCGCGGCAGGACGGGGCTCCGACGCGGTGGAAGAGCTGCGGCGCGCGTTGCGGCTCGATCCCCTGAGCGTCGCGGCCTACCGGCTGCTGGGCTACGCGCTCGTCGCGACCGGCCGATTCGCCGAGGCCCTGGACCAGTGGGATCAGTGGGAGCGCCTGGCGCCGCGCTCGGAGGCGGAGCTGGCCCGGCTCGACGACGTGCGCCGCGCGCGCGTCGCCGCTCAGACGCTCGCCGGCGTGGAGACGCATGGCTGACGACGTCAAGGCGCTCTCGGCCGAGCTGGCACAGGACCCGGACAGCCTGGTGTTCCTGCGCCTGGGTGAGCTGCTGCGTCACAAAGGGCACCTGGACGCCGCCCATCGCGTCGCCCTCACGGGTCTCGAGCGCCACCCGCATCTCGCGGACGCGCACGACCTGTACGCGCGCATTCTCGCCGACAAGCACGACTTCGAGCGGGCCTTCGACGAATGGGACATGACGCTGCGGATCGCCCCCGACCACCTGGGGGCGCTGAAGGGGCTCGCGTTCCTCTACTTCAAGGTCGGCGACGTGCAGCAAGCCGCCGCCCACCTGGAGGCGGCGCAGCGCGTCGCCCCGGACGATACCGGGATCGCCCAGGCGCTGGCGCTGGCGCACGGCGGCGAGGGCGGTGCAGGTCCCGCATCCCCGGCACCGGAGCCGCTGGCGCCGTCGCCGGCCGCGCAGCCGCTCGAGGAGGCCCGCGTATTCGCCGGACTGGAAGGGGCCGAGGAAGGCCTGCTGCTGCTCGACCCGTCGGGCCGCGTGCTGGGTGGCGCGCTCAAAGACCCCGCCGGCCGGGACGTGGCGGACGCGGTGGCCGCCTATCTGGCGGGCGTGTCGCAGGAGGCGGGACGCACCGCCAAGCTGCTCGGGTTGGGAACCTGGACCGGACTCGCCGCGGAAGGCCAGCACGGCCACGTGCACCTCACGCCGCCCACGGGGTCGGCCCTGCTCCTCGTGGTGCGCGGGCGCGCGGTCCCGATGGGGCGTCTCGCGATCATCGCCCAGCGCGCGGCCGTGGCGGCGCGGCGCTGGCTGGAGGCGCAAGCGTGACCGCGGCCCCCGCGGGATACGGTCGCGTGTTGGACCTCGTGACGCGCGTTCGCGGGGTGCGCGGCGCGATGCTGGTCGCGGGCGACGACGGGCTCGTCGTCGCCGAGCAGCTGATGGAGGGGATCAAGGGGCCGGCCGTGGCGGCGCTCGCCGCGAGTCTCGCCAGCCGGTTGCGTCGCGCGATGGAGGCCGCGGGCTTGGGGGCGGGCCAGTTCTGGCATCTCCAGGCGGAGCAGGGAGCGCTGCTGGTCGTGCCGGCGCCGTCGGGCGTCGTGGTGGTCGCCGTGGCGGAGTCCGACGTCAACGTGGGCCTGGTGCGGCTCGAGCTGCTGCGCGCGGCGGAGGCGGTGGGATGACGACGCGTGCGATCGAACCGTGGATCTTCGAGCCGCTGGTCAAGTTCGTGAAGGAAGCCGGAGCGCGTCTGGTCCTGTTGATGACGTCGGCCGGACAAGTGCTCGCGCAGCACGGGTTCTCGCGTGCGGTGGACGTGATGTCGGCCGCGGCGCTCGGCGCCGCCATCATGGCCTCGACCGACGAGATCGCCCGGCAGCTCCGCCAACCGCCGTTCGCCGCACTCAATCACCAGGGCGAGCGGCACGGCATCTTCCTGGCGGCCGTCACGACGGGGCGCGGCCGCCTGGTGGTACTCGTCGTGTACGACCTCGATGCTTCGTCGCTCGGCCTGGTGCAGTTATTCTTCGAGCAGCTGGTCGCCGATCTGCAGGCGGCGAGCCCCAAGGAAAGCGTGCCCAAGCAGGTGCTCGCGGCGGACTTCGAGCGCGAATTGAGCGACAGCTTGAACACGCTGTTCGGGAGATAGCCTCGTGTCCCTGGTCAACTTCACGACGCGCGAGATCACCTGCAAGATCGTCTACTACGGGCCCGGCCGCTCGGGGAAGACGACCAACCTGCATTACATCTACGGCCGCGTGCCGGACTCGCGGCGCGGCCGCATGGTCTCGCTGGCCACGCAGACCGACCGCACCCTGTTCTTCGATTTCCTGCCCATCGACCTAGGGCAGATCTCCGGGTTTTCGACCCGGTTCCAGCTCTACACCGTGCCGGGCCAGGTGTATTACAACGCGACGCGCCGCCTCGTGCTGCAGGGAGCGGACGGCGTCGTGTTCGTAGGCGACAGCCAGGCGCGCCAGCTCGACGAGAACCTGGAGAGCCTGCAGAATCTGCAAAGCAATCTGCTCGAGCACGGGGTAGACATCCGCACGATCCCGCTGGTGCTGCAGTACAACAAGCAGGACTTGCCGCGGGAGTTGATCCTCTCGCCCGCCGATCTGGACGACGCCCTCAACTTCCGCAGCCTGCCGAGTTTCAGCGCGGACGCCTTGCACGGCAAAGGAGTATTCGAAACGCTCAAAGGCATTTCGGAGCTGGTGCTCAAGAAGCTCGCGGCGGGGACGGCGGCGTGACGAGCGCCCTCAACCCCAAGTATTCGTTCGACAGCTTCGTGGTGGGCGCTGCGAACCGGCTTGCCGTCACGGCGGGGCGGACGGTCGCGGAGAACCCGGGCTCCGCGTACAACCCGCTGTTCATCTACAGCGGGTCGGGTCTGGGAAAGACCCATCTCCTCATGGCGGTGGGTCACGCCGCGAAGAAAGGGGCCCCGGCGCTGAACATCGAGTACCTCACGCTGGACGAGTACGTCGAGGCGTTCCACGCCGCCATCGCCGCGGGGCAGGGCGACGCGTTCCGCCGCCGCTTCCAGAACGTGGACGTGCTGCTCGTGGACGACGTGCAGTTCCTCACGAACCGCAAGGAGATGCAGTCCGAGCTGTTGCGCCTGACGGAGGCGCTGCAGGTGGGGGGGCATCAGATGGTGCTCACCAGCGACCGTCCGCCGCCCGACATCGCCGACCTGGACGAGCGCTTGATCTCGCGGCTCTCGGGTGGCCTGGTGGTGGACATCGGCGCGCCGGATTACGAAACACGCGTCGCGATCCTGCGCCGCAAGGCCGAGGAGCGCGGGGCCAAGTTCGAGCCGGGCGTGCTCGAGACGGTCGCGGACGCGGAGTCCGGCAACGTGCGCGAGCTGATGGGCGCGCTCAACCGGCTGGTGGCGTTCCAGGCGGTGAACGACCGGTCCATCAACGCGGCGACGGCGAAACAGCTGCTCGGCATCGGGGCCGAGGCCGCGCCCGGCGACGGCGGCAAGGGGGCAGCGCGGGAAGGCGCGGCCCCCGCGCCCCGGTCGGGCGACGAGTTCGGCGACTTCCTCGCCGACGTGACCGTCACCGTGGGGAAGGCGGTCGAAGCGTGGCGGGCGCGGGTCGGTGAAGCGGTGCTGCGCTGGGAGGGCGAAGGGTATCGCACCCGGCGGCTCGAAGCGCTGCTGGAGCGGGACACGCCCGCCGCCGTAGACGAGGTGATCACGGCGTTCACGCAGGACGTGGAGCGGCTCAAGGAGCTCGAGGCCGAAGTGGCCGAGCTCGACCCCCAGGCCGCAGGGCAGAGCGTGTTTCGCGACCCGGAGCGGCTGGGCGAGGCGGAGGAGGTGGCGGCCAAAGTGCGCGACGGCGCCGCGCCGCCCCCGGGCCCATCGGCGGCGTTCCCACTCGGGGCGTACGCGGTGGGTCCGTCCAACGAGGTCGCGGTAAGCGCCGCGCGCGCCGTGCTGAAGCAGCCCGGCAAGAAGTACAATCCGCTCGTGCTGGTGGGCAAGAGCGGCCTCGGGAAGACGCACCTCCTCAACGCGATCGGTCTCGAGCTCGCCCGCGGCAAGCGGGCGGTGGTGGCGTGCCTGTCGACGCAGGCGTTCGTGGATGAGCTGATCGCGGCGATCGACGGCGACCGTGTGGACTGGTGGCGCGCGCGCTACCGGCGCGCGACCGCGCTGCTGCTCGACGACATCCATCTCATCGCGGGCAAGGAGCGCACGCAGGAGGAGCTGTTCAACCTGTTCAACCTGCTCCAGGACAAGGAGCGGCAGCTCGTCTTCACGGCGCCGGCTCAGCCGCACACGCTGCCTGGCCTGGAAGAGCGCATCGCGTCGCGGCTCGCCGGCGGGCTGGTCGCGGAGCTCAAGGAGCCCGACCGTGAGGTGAAGCGGGCCGTGCTCGAGCGGATGCTGGGTCAGCACGGCGCCAGCCCCGATCCGGCGCTCGTGGACTACCTCGCCGACCGCCCGGCGGACTCGGTGCGCGGCCTCGTGGGCGAGCTGCAGCGCGTCGTCGGCGCGGCGGCCGCCCAGGACGGTCCGCTCACGGCGGGACTGGCGCGCGAGGTGCTCGAGGGCCAGGCGCCGCGCGACAGCCGACGCTCCGCCGGCTTCCGGACGTCCGGCATCGTCGTCTCGAGCCTGGGCGGCATCAAGAGCCGCGAGAAGATGGTGTGGGACTGGAGCGACGTCGCCGACCGCGTGATCGAGGAGTTCCGCTGATGGCCATCAAGGGATCGCTCAAGGAAGCGTCGCTCCCCGACGTGCTCCAGCTGCTCGCGCTCGGGCAGAAGACGGGGTGTCTCTCCATCGCCGACCGCTCGAACTTCGGCTACATCTACTTCGACAAGGGCCGCATCTGCTACGCGTCGATCGTCAACCGGCGCGATCGGCTGGGCGACATCCTGGTCAAGCACGCCAAGATCACGCAGGCGCAGCTCGACACCGCCGTGCACCGCCAGACCAAGGAGCACGGCAAGAAGCTCGGAGAGGTCCTGGTCGGCATGGCGGTCATCACGCAGGCCGATCTCGAGCGCTACATGCGCGTGCAGATCGAGGAGTCGGTCTACTACCTGTTCACGTGGACGCAAGGGACGTTCAACTTCGAGGCGGACGTGCGCCCCGAGCGTCAGGACTTTCTCGTCTCGATCAACCCCGAGTCGCTGCTGCTCGAGGGAGCGCGCCGCGTCGATGAGTGGAGCCTGATCGAGAAGAAGATCCCTGGGTTCGATCTGATCTTCGTCGTGGACAAGGACCGGCTCGCCATCAGCGAGGCGAAGCTGACCGACACGCAGCAGCGCGCCCTCCCGCTGCTCGACGGGTCGCGCGACGTGCATCACGTGATCGAAGACTCGGGGCTGGGGGAGTTCGAGATCGGGAAGGCGCTGTACGGGCTGATCACCGCGGGGTTCGTGCACCGCGCGGGCCGCACCGCGTCGGCCGCGGATGCGCAGATCACCGACGCGCGGGTGGAAGAGCACCGCAATCTCGGGGTCGCCTTCTACAAGACCGGGATGCTGGACGAGGCGACGCGCGAATTCCGCCGCGTCGCCGAGCTGCGCGCGGGGGAGGCGAACGCCCATTTCTACATCGGCCTCGTGGCCCTGAAGCAGGCGCGGTGGCGCGAGGCGATGGATGCCCTGCGGCTGGCGGCGGAGAAAGGCGGCAGCCGGCCGGCGGTGTTCCACAACCTGGGGTTCGCCTACGAGCAGCTGGGCCGGCTCGACGAAGCCGAGGCCGCCTATGGCGAAGCGGCTACGCGCGCGCGGACCGATGCCAAAGTGTATCTGGGGTGGGGAGTCGTGGCGCTGAAGCGGGGCGACTATGCGGGCGCTGCCGGCCGCCTGGATCGGGCGCGGGAGCTGTTCGGCAAAGTGCCGCCGCCGGCCTGGTTCTGGGCGCGCACGCTCAGTGCCGCGGGGGCGGGGGAGTTCGAGCTCGCCGAGGAGCTGGCCGAGGAGGGGGCGGAGGCGTTCCCGTCGCACGCCGCGCTCCAGAACAACCTGGCAGTGCTGAAGGAGCTCGCGGGCGACCTGGCGGGGGCGGAGGACGTAGTGCGCGCGGCACGCAAGAACGAGCCCTCGCTCCCCCAGCTGTCCAAGAACCTCGGCGACCTGGCGTATCGCGCGTCGCGCTACGACGAGGCCTGGGACGCCTACCGGCGCGCGGTGGAGCTGGCGCCCGATCTGGGCGACGACGTGTACTTCAAGCTCGGCAACATCGCCTACAAGCGGAACGACCGTGAGCTCGCGGCCCAGCTGTGGCGCCAGGCGCTCGAGATCAACCCGAAACACGAGCTCGTCAAGGCGAATCTGGACACGTTGAGCGCGTTGTCGTGACGGCGGGGCAGGACGAGCGGGCGTTCCGGGCGCTGACCCAGAAGATCACGCGGGCGCGGGGCCTCGTGTGCGACAGCTACAAGGATCGCTGCCTGCGCCGCCGCATCGCGGTCCGGATGCGCGCGCGCGGCGTCCACACGTTCGACGACTACAGCCGGGTGCTCGATCAGGACCAGCACGAGTACGACCTGCTGCTCGACGCGCTCACCATCAACGTCACGAAGTTCTTTCGCAACGTGGAAACGTGGCGCGCCCTCGCGCCACGGCTCGACAAGCTGTGGGTCGCACGCCGGGGCGAGGTGCGCGTCTGGTCGGCCGGATGCGCGTCGGGAGAGGAGCCGTACACCGTGGCCGTGGCGCTGGCCGAGGCGGCGCGCCGCCTGGGCCAGGAGCAGCTGCTCGCCCGCGCCCGGGTCGACGCGACGGACATCGATCGCGCCAGCCTCGAGCGCACCCGCGCTGCGCAGTATCCCGACGCGGCGTTCAGCGAAACGCCTCCCGAGCTCGTGGCCCGCTATTTCACGGCGCCACCGCGGCAGCCGGCACCCGAACTGCGGCGCATCGTGCACGTCGCGAAGCACGACCTCACGAGCCAGCCGCCGCCCGCGCCGCCCTACGATCTGGTCGTCTGCCGCAACGTGGTGATCTACTTCGACCGCGCGATGCAGGAGCGCCTGTTCACGCTGTTCGCCGACGCCCTCGCGCCCGGGGGCGTGCTGCTGCTCGGCAAGGTCGAGACCCTGTTCGGCCCGGCGCGCGAGCGCCTGGTGCTCGAAGAGCCGCGCGAGCGGATCTATCGGCTGGCGGGGCCGTGACGGGAGCGCCGGCGCCGAACGAAACGATCGTCAAGGTGGCCGACTGGGCCGCCGGCCGGACGGACGCGGTGCTCGTCACGCTGGGGCTCGGGTCGTGCGTCGCGATCATGCTGCACGATCCCCACGCCTGCGCCGGCGCGATGGCGCACATCCTGCTGCCCTCCAAGAGCCTGGCCCGCGACGCCACCAATCCCGCCAAGTTTCCCGAGACCGCGGTGCCGTTGCTGGTGCAGCGGCTCGCGACGCTCGGCGCCGACCCCCGGCACCTCGTCGCCAAGCTCGCGGGCGGCGCCAGCATGTTCGCGCAGCTGATGACGCCGGGCTCCGTGCAGATGGGGGAGCGCAACATCGCGGCCGCCCGCGACGTGCTGCGTCGCGCCGGAATCCCGGTGACGGCCGAGGCGGTGGGCGGGGGCGCCGGTCGCTCGGTGCGGTTCCACGTGGCGGACGGACGGGTCGAAGTCCGGTCGGTCGGCGCGGATGCCATCGTCATCTGACCGTCGTCCCGGCGTCCTCGTCGTGGACGACAGCGCTCTGATGCGGCGCGTGTTGAGCGACGTGCTGGGCGCGGCCGAGGGCATCGCGGGGGCGGGGGAGTTCCGCGTCGTGGGCACCGCGCGCGACGGCTTCGACGCGGTGCGCAAGGTGCATCAGCTCGATCCCGACGTCGTCACGATGGACCTCGAGATGCCGGAGCTCGACGGACTGGGCGCCATCGGCTACATCATGTCGGAAGCGCCCCGCCCGATCGTGGTCGTGAGCGCGCACGCGGGGCCCGGCACCGGCGCGGCGATCCGCGCCCTGGAGCTCGGTGCCGTGGAGATCGTCGCGAAGCCGGATGAGGCGAACCGCGCCGCGCTCGAGCGCATGGCCCCCGAGCTGCGCGGCGCCGTGCGCCGGGCGCTGGCCGCCGACGTGTCGCACGTCTCGGTCATGGCCCGGCCGCCCGCGCCGGTGCGGCGCGCTCCCGAGAAGGGCCTGCGGCCCCGGGCGCGCCTCGCGGTCGCGATCGCGGCGTCCACCGGCGGGCCGCGCGCCCTCGCGGAAGTGATCCCGCGGCTCCCCACCGGCCGCGCGGCCGCGGTGCTCGTCGTGCAGCACATGCCGCCCCGGTTCACGCGCTCGCTCGCCGAGCGGCTCGACTCGCTCTCCGCGCTGCGCGTGGTCGAGGCCGACGACGGGGCCCCCGTGGTCGCGGACACGGCGTACGTGGCCCCGGGCGATTATCATATGCGAGTGGTCCCCGGCGCCGAAGGTCCCGTGATCGCGCTCGACCAGGAGCCGCCCGTGTGGGGCGTGCGCCCGGCCGCCGACCCGCTGTTCCGCTCGGTCGCGCAGCTGTTCGGATCCCGGAGCATCGGCGTCGTGCTCACGGGCATGGGCCGCGACGGCGCCGAGGGCGTGCGCGCGATCCGCGCGGCGGGGGGCGGGGGGATGGCTCAGGACCGCGGCTCGGCGGTGATCGCCGGCATGCCGACCGCGGCGGTGCAGATCGGTGGCGTGGAGGCGGTGTTTCCCCTCTCCGAGATCGCCGAGCGGATCGCCACCGAGTTGGTGGTGAGGGGGGCGGGTATGGGGGACAAGGGGCGCGCGTGAGCCGGGGCTATCTCCTGGTTCGCGTCGACGGCCGGTCCTACGGGTTGCCGCTCGCCCGCGTGCTCGAGGTCGGCGACCTGGCGGAGGTGCTCGACGTGCCGCGCGCGCTGCCGGCGATGCGCGGCCTTACCCCGGTGCGTGGACGCCTGGTGCCGGTGGTACATCTCGGCGCCTTAATGAGCGACCGGGTGCCCCCGGCAGAGCGGGGGCGCACGGCGGTGCTGGTGCAGATCGGGGCGGGGGAAGGCGTGCGCCAGGTGGCCTTCGAGGTGGAGGACGCCGACGACGTGGTGCGCGAGGCCGCGCTGCCGGTGCCGCGGGGCGAGTCGCTGCCGTGGGCGTCGGGCGTGGCGCGCCGCCGCGGCGTGCTCGTGCCGATTCTCGATCTGGACGCGTTGGGAGACCGCATCGGATGACCGAGGGCGACGACGTACAGCTCGTCACCTTCAAGGTGGCGGGGCAGGACTTCGCCTTCAACATCTTCCAGGTGGAGCGAATCCTGCGCTACGAGGCGCCCGCCCCGCTCCCCAAGGCCCCCGACTTCCTGGAGGGTGTGCTCCAGTACCAGGGAGCCGCCATCCCCCTGGTGGATCTGCGCAAGCGGCTCGGCGTCCCGGCCCCGCACCGCGAGGAAACCCGCAGCGTGATTCTGGAGTGGGAAGGGGGAAAGCTCGGTGTCGTGGTGGACGCCGTGACCGAGGTGCGACAGGTCGCGGCCGAGCAGATCACGGCCCCGCCCGGGATCGTGAAGGGGTTGGCGGCGGAGTACATCACCGGCCTCGTCGTGACGGACGGCCGTACGATCATCGTGCTCAATACGGCCCGGTTGCTTTCGTCGCAGGAGAAGGTTGCCCTGGAAGCGGTGGTGCAGCCGCAGGCGAAGGTCTGATGGTCGATTCCCCGCTTCCCGCGCTCCGCGCCGAGTACGAGCAGATCGCGCGTCGCCTCGACGGCTTGACGCACGGTGCCGAGCGCGAGGCCGTGAAGCGCGAGATCATCGCCTACTTCAAGCGGGTCGACGCGCTCATCGGTGACTTGTCGGCGCTCAAGGAGGACATCCGCAAGCTCGTCGACCGCTTCAAGCAGGTCGCCACGTCGACCGCGGAAGCGTCCGCGCCCGAGTTCACCGGTGCCCGGCCCGCGGTCCACGCCGACCACATCGGCGCTTCGACGTTCATCGAAAAGGGCTGGAGCCTCATCTCCCTGGGCGACTTTTCTGGGGCGATCCAGGCGCTCCAGCGGGCGCTGCAGCTCTCGCCCGGCGAGACGCAGGCCGAGTCGTTGCTCGGCTGGGCGCAGATGCTGCACGAGGACTACGACGACGCGCTCGCGACGTTCCAAAAGGTGCTGATGAAAGAGCCCGCCAATTCGCTCGCCCGCATCAACGTCGGGTACATCTGCGTGAAGAAGCGCATCTTCGGGGAAGCGATCGAGCACCTGTCCAAGGCGATCCGGCTCGACAACGACAAGAAGGCGACCCTGTACGCGCACTTCTATCTCGGGCTCGTCTACCTGCAGCGCGAGATGTACGAGGACGCGCAGACCTTCTTCCAGAAGACGCTCAAGCTCGGGCCCAATCTCATCGAGGCGTATTACGAGCTGGGGCGCGCGTACTGGTTCGCCGGCGATCAGGCCGAGGCGAAGCGCACCTGGGAAGCGGGGCTCAAGGCGAACAAATTCAACCCCTGGGGCAAGAAGTGTCAGGAAACGCTCGACCTGGCGCTTCAGGGTCAGGAGCCGCCGCGCTCCTAGTCTACGCCTGGCTCGTCGCGCAAGGGCCGCAGCCGACGGCGCTGACGGTCGGGCGAGTCACGGCGGTCGCGTGGCCGGCACAGGGCGCGCTGGCCGCGGCACTGGCGGACGCCGCCGACCGCTCGCCGCCCTTTCCCGGTGTGGGTCCGCTTCCCGACCGCCCCATCCGTCTCATCCTCGCCCCCACGCGCGCTCGGTTCGATTCCGTGACGCGCGGCCGGCTGCCGAGCTGGAGCGACGGCGCCGCGTTCCCCGAGCGCGCGACGGTCGTCCTCCTGTCCGCCGGTCCGCCCGACCGCCTGACCGGCGCCCTGCGCCACGAGCTGGCCCATCTGGCGCTGCGCTGGCGGGTGCGCCATCCGCTACCGCTCTGGTTCGAGGAAGGGTACGCGGCCGTCGCTGCCGGCGAGTGGGACCGGCTCGACGCGCTGCGGCTCAACTGGCAGGTGGCCCGCGGCGTCCAGCTCGACCTCGACGGGCTGGACCGCGCGCTCCGCTCCGACGCGGCCGATGCCGCGAGCGCGTACGCGCTCGCCACCACGGCGGTGTTGCTGCTCGACCGCTGGGGCGGCGCGCAGGGCCTCGGGCCATTGATCGAGCACCTCGGCACGGACCCGACGTTCGATGCGGCACTGCGCCGGAGCTACCACATGACCGAGGGGGACTTCGAGCTCCGCTGGCAACGCGACGTGGCGGCGCGGTACGGATGGCTCGGCTGGGCGAGCGCGGTGGGGTTGTTCTGGGCGCTCCTCGGGCTCGGGCTCGCGTGGCTGGTGCGGCTGCGGCGGCGGCGCGATCGGACGCGCCGGGCGCTCTTGGACGAGGGGTGGGCGCTGCCCGACGACGATGGCCCAACTGCTTGACGACGTTGAAATTGGCGCGTAAACTCCTGCCCTTATGCCCGACCAGAGCCTGACGCGCTCGCGCCTCCATTTCGGACCCAAGAACTGGCTGTTCCTGGCAGCGGCCGTCGCGGCGCTCGGAACCGGTTACTGGCTGCTGCACGAGGGCTCGACGACGGCCGCGCCGATCCTGCTGGTTCTGGGCTACTGCGTTTTCTTCCCGGTAGGACTCGCCCTGTAACACTCAAGCGGTACGAGGGGCGAATAGCTCAGCGGTTCAGAGCGCCTGCCTTACACGCAGGAAGTCGAGGGTTCGAATCCCTCTTCGCCCACTGGTGTATCAGATCGCAACGTGAGGACTGCGCGCGTGAGAATCCTGCGACTCGTGGCCGGCCTGGTGTGCATCGTCACTTCGGCCCGGGCACAAATCGCTCCCCAGCAACCGACCGTAAAGGTTCTCCTCCTGCCCCTGACGGTGAAGACGCCCGCCGACTCGGGGCTCAGCATCGCCGTGATGGATGTCGGGCGCGAGAAGCTCGGCGGGATGGCGCGCTACAAGGTGCAGGTCATTCCCAAGCCGAAGCTGTGCGAGGCGCTCGCCGCGTCGGATTACGCCTGCAACGTGCTGCTCGACGAGACGCAGGCGAATCAGCTCGCCCGGTTCCTCAACGTCAACGCCTATTCGACCGGCACGCTCGAGCGCAGCGGCAACACCATCACAGCGACCATCCGCATGCGCGACATCGGGAGCTCCGGTCTCGCCGCTCTGTTCTCGGTGTCGAGCGGTAATCCCGGGACCGCGGCGGCCGAGGGCGAGCTGATCGCGCAGCGTCTCAACACGATCGTCCGGGCCGGCGAGCAGGCGCGCGAGTGCAACGAGCAGCGTTCCAAGAGCCAGTTCGCGCGGGCGCTCGACGCGGCCCGCAAGGCCCTGGCCATCGAGCCGAACCTCCCGGCTGCGCATATCTGCATCGCGACGGTGTACGAGGCGCAGCATATGGGCGTCGACAGCCAGCTCGCCGCCTACCAGCGGGCCTCCAAGGGCGACTCCCTGAACGCGACCGCCTGGGACAACATCGCCCACCTCTACCAGCAGAAGGGCGATACGCTCAAGGCGATCGACGCCCTGATCCACGAGCTCGCGGGGGAGCCGCAGAACGCGCAGCTGCGACTGGGCATCGCGGAGCTGCTGCGGCAGCAGAAGCAGTATGCCCGCGCGAAGGGCGTCCTGGACGACTGGCTGGCGAAGAACCCGGGCGATCAGCGAGCGTCCGAGTTCCGGCTCCGCATCTGCATCGAGGGGGAGTTGTGGCGCTGCGTGCTGGACGGCTTCGTCGACGTGGCCAGGAACGACTCGGCCAAGCTGGGCGACTCGAGCGTGATCAAGCCGGCGCTCGGCGCGGCGCAGCAGGTCGCCGACACGCAGCAGTTGCTCTTCTTCAGCCACGCCGCCGTGCGCCACTTCCCTAAGTCCGCCGGCTTCTGGAAGGTGCTCGGATCGGCGTTCGACATGAAGGGCCAGAAAGACTCCTCCCTGTGGGCGTACAAGCAGGCGCTCGCCCTCGATCCGGCGGACGTGAGCAGCGCGTTGCTGATCGCGAAGACGATCGTGGACGGCGCGGTGTACGACACGGCGCACGCGCCACCCAAGTCCGACACGGTCGCGCTGCGAGCCTACCGCAATGCGTTCGCGGACCGTCTCGACTCGGCCCGCGTCTATCTGAATCGCGCACTCGGCAGCGCCGATTCCACCCAGCGCCTCAATGCCATGGTGATCATGCTCGGAGCGGGCTCCAAGATCGCGCAGGCCGGTGCGTACGACCGCGCGTACCCGTGGCTCGATCAATTGCTGCAGGCCACGACGCCGCGCTCGCCGGCGGACACGGTCGGCCCGCGCCAGCAGATCCGCGTCCAGGCGAGCTTCTGGTACGGCGTGTCGTCCGTCGCGTCGCTCGCCGGCCCGTACTCGGCCATGGTCAAGTCGAAGAAGTGCGACGAAGCCAAGGCCATCAACGACCGGATTGCGCGCACCAAGGACGCGCTGATCGCCGGGGCGCGCGTGTCGCCCGCCTTCGTGAACACGATGCTGCAGAACGTGGCAAAATTCGAAGGCGTGATGCCCCAGGTGAAGAAGCAATTCAAGTGCAAGAATTTCTGAGGCATTGAATTGACTTCGGCGCGGGCCTATATTGCCACCCTCCGTCGCAGGGGGCTGTAGCTCAGCTGGTTAGAGTGCCGGTCTGTCACACCGGAGGTCGCGGGTTCGAGCCCCGTCAGCCCCGCCTGAACCCGCCTCGCGGGACGACGCAACCGGCCCCGTCTGCCACGGCAGGCGGGGCTTTCGTTTTCGGTGAAGGGAGAGCCACGGCCACCTACCATGTCCCCGTCCTCGCGGACGCCGTGCGTGCCTGGGCCGACGGCAGCCATCGCGCCGTCGACGCCACCGTGGGTGGGGGTGGGCATGCGGCCCTGCTGCGCGCCGCCGGCGCCGAGGTGCTGGCGGTGGATCGCGACCCCGAGGCGATCGCAACGGCGCGCGCCCGACTCGGCGAGGACGGGATCCGCTACTCCACCGGCCCGTTCGGCTCGGCCAAGGTGCTCGGCACCATCCAGAGCTTCCGGCCGGACCGCATCCTGCTGGACCTGGGCGTGTCGTCCCACCAGCTCGATGACGACGCGCGCGGGTTTACCTTTCGGCCGGGCGCACGCCTCGACATGCGGATGGCCGCTGGGCTGGGCGTGACGGCGGCGGACGTGCTCAACACCTGGCCGGCGCAGCGCCTGGCGGACGCGTTCGCGGGTCTGGCGGACGAGCGGCACGCGCGGCGCCTCGGCCGCGTGGTCGTGAAGCGGCGCGCCACCGCGCCGTTCGCGACCAGCGACGATCTCGTCGGAGCGATTCGCGAAGCGCTCGGTCCCCGCTCGGGGCCCTCCGACTTCGCGCGCCTGTTCCAGGCGCTGCGCATCGTGGTGAACCAGGAGCTCGAGCAGCTCGACCTGGCGCTGCCCGCGCTGCGGGCCGCGCTCGTCGCCGCCGGCCGGCTGGCTGTGATCACCTATCACTCGGGCGAGGACCGCATCGTCAAGCACGCGTTTCGCGACTGGAGCAAGGCGTGCGTCTGCCCGCCGCGCCAGCCCGTGTGCACCTGCCGCGGGCGCCCGCTGGGTCGTGTGCTCACGCGCAAGCCGATCGCTCCCGCGACAGCGGAGCTGGCCGACAATCCCCGCGCCCGCTCGGCGCGGCTGCGGGCGTTCGAGGTGGCCGACGATGGCTAAGGGCCGTCATTGGGTGGCCGCGTGGCTCGTGGCGTTTCTCGCGACCACCTGGGTCGTGTACGCGCGACAAACGGCCGCCATCCGCGCCGCGCGCGAGCTCGCCGAGCTGCGCGCCCGGCGCGCCAACCTCGAGGCGCACCGCGCCGACCTGGAGCGCCGCATCCGCGCCGCGCAGGGCCGCAGCGTGCTGGTGCCGCGCGCCCAGCAGCGCCTGGGACTCCATCTCCCGAGCGACAGCGAGATCATTCTCCTTCCCGCACCGGGTGGGTCGCACTAGTGGCGAAGCCCGCCGTACGGCTCCAAGTGGTGGAAGTCGGCATCTTTGTCGGGCTGGCACTCCTGGCCGGACGCGCCGCCCAGGTGCAGATCGGGCAGGGTCGTCGCTGGGCGGAGGAGGCGCAGGCGAAGCGCACCGAGCGCATCGTCCTGGCGGCGCGGCGTGGCGCGCTGCTCGATCGCCACGGCACGCCGCTCGGCCTCAGCCAGGAGACCTATCACGTCGGCATCGCGCCGAATGAGCTGCGCGATCCCGCCGCCGACGGCGCGCTCATCGCGCGCCGGCTCGGCCTCACGGCGCGCGCGTGGCAGCAGGCGCTGCGCAAGCGCTACGCGTACTTCGCGGGGCCGTACAGCGGGCTCGAGGTGCAGTCGCTGCGGAGCATCCGCGGCGTGCACCTCGAAGCGGTGCTCAACCGGTTCTATCCCGCCCCCGCCCTCGCCCACGCCACCATCGGGCGGCTGGGCGACGACGGGCACGGCGCGTCGGGGCTCGAGAAGACGCTCGACACGCTGCTCGCCGGCCGGGCGGGAGCGGCGGTGGTCCTGAAGGACCGCGAGGGCCGTGAATACGAGTCGCCGGCGCGGGTGATCGCGGCGCCGGTGCCTGGGCTCGACGTCGTGCTCACGCTCGACGCGGACCTCCAAGAGATCGGGCAGCGGGCGCTGGACGACGCGGTGCGGCGGTCGGGTGGCCCCCACCGATCGCGTCTCGGGCGAGGGGGGCCGTTGGCGCATGCCCGGTCGCCCTCGGCCGATCACCGACGAGGATCCGCAGCCCACCCTGACGCTCGCCGACGCGATCCGCGTCTCGAGCAACATCGCGATGGCGAAGTTCGTGACGCGACTCGCGCCCGCGGAGCAGTACCTCACGCTCCGCGCCTTCGGCTTTGGGACGAACACGGGGATCGAGTTTCCAGCCGAGGCCCCGGGGCGCCTGCGCGTGCCATCCGAGTGGACCCGGCCCAGCGCGGCGAGCCTCGCGATGGGCTACGAGCTGTCGGTCACGCCGATCCAGGTGGCCGCGGCGTACGGCGCGCTCGCCGACGACGGGGTGCTGCTCGCCCCGACGCTCATCCGCGAGGTGCGGACCGCGGGCGGCGTGTTGTACCGCCACCAGCCCGAGCCCGTGCGGCGGGCGGTGTCGCCCGCGGTGGCGGCGACGCTGCGCGAGTTGCTACGCGGCGTGGTGGAGAGCGGCACCGGCACGGAAGGCGCGCTCGCGACCTTTCCCGTGGCCGCCAAGACCGGCACGGCGCGCCGGGTGGTGAACGGCCGCTACGCGCCCGGCGACTACACGGCGTCGTTCGCGGCGCTGTTCCCCGCCGACAAGCCGCAGCTCGTGCTCGTCGTCAAGATCGACCACCCGCACAAGGGGAGCTACTTCGCCGCCCAGACGGCGGCGCCGGTCACACGCTCGATGCTCGAGCAGGCGCTCGCGGCCCGCACCGTGGCGCTCGACCGCACGCGGCTCTCGATCGCGGCGCCGCGCGCCGCGGCGGCACCGCTGGAAGACGACGGCGGCATCGTGCCCTACGTGGTCCCCTGGCCGTATCAACCCGACAGCGCCGCGCCCGGGCCGCGCGGCGCCGTCCCCGATGTGACGGGGCTGGGCATGCGGGAGGCCGTACGTACGCTGCATCGCCGCGGCTTCCGGGTCACACTCAAGGGCTGGGGCGCGGCCGAGCACACCTGGCCGGCAGCCGGCGACAGCGCCTCGGTAGGGTCCACGGTCACGCTGTTCGCCGAACCGGCGCGTGCCCACCCGCGCGCGGCGCCGCGCCGCCCGCACCGGCGATGAGCCGGCTCGCCGAGATCGTCGCCGCGCTCGAGCGAGGGTCCGTGCTCGTCGAGACGCCGGACCTGCACACCTGGCCCGAGATCACCGGGCTCACCGCCGACAGTCGCAAAGTTACGGCGGGCGTGCTGTACTGCGCGGTGACGGGGTCGGTCCAGGATGGGCACGGGTTCGTCGCCGACGCGCGCGCGCGCGGCGCCGCCGCGGCGCTGGTGGAGCGCGAGCAGCCCGTCGACCTGCTGCAGATCCTGGTGCGTGACGGGCGCCGGGCGGCCGCGCTCGCGGCCGAAACGTGGTACGGGCGGCCGGCTGCGCGGCTCGACCTGGTCGGGGTCACGGGGACCAACGGCAAGACGACGTCGGTCATGCTGCTGCGCCACGTGCTGTCCGCCCTGGAGCCGATGGGATCGATCGGCACGCTGGGAGCGTTCGATCCCGACGGCGCGCCCGTGCCGAGCGAGGCGGGGAACCTCACGACGCCCGGCCCGATCGATCTGCAGGCCACGCTGGCGGCGCTGGTGCAGCGCGGGGCGCGCGGCGCCGCAATGGAAGTGTCGTCGCACAGCCTCGACCAGGGGCGCGTGGACGGGCTCGCGTTCCGGGCTGCTCTGTTCACCAATCTCACGCGCGATCACCTCGATTACCACAAGACCCTGGACGCCTACTTCCGCGCCAAGGCGAAGCTGCTGCAGCACCTCGCTGCAGACGGGCTCGAGGTGGTGAACGCCGACGATCCGGCGTGGGGCCGGCTGCGCCGCGAGCACCGCCGCGTCACCTTCGGGGAGCGCGGCGGCGAAGTGACGGCGCGCGGCGTGACCCTCGACGCCCAGGGCGCGCATTTCGAGCTCGCCACGCCAACGGGGAGGGCCGCGGTCCGGCTACCGTTGCTCGGCCGCTTCAACGTGGCGAACGCGCTCGGCGTGGCGGCCTGCGCTTGGGGCCTAGGCGTCCCGGTCGAGACCGTGGCCGAGCGGCTTACGGCCGCGCCCCAGATCCCGGGACGGATGGAGCGGATCGCGGAGCGGCCGTGCACGGTGCTGCGCGACTACGCGCACACCCCCGACGCCCTCGAGCGGGCGCTCGAGACGCTGCGGCCGCTCTCCGCCGGTCGGCTCATCGTCGTGTTCGGTGCCGGCGGGGACCGCGACCCCGGCAAGCGCGCGCCGATGGGCGAGGTGTGCGCGCGCCTCGCCGACATCGCCATCGCCACCTCCGACAACCCGCGGACCGAGGACCCGGAGAAGATCCTCGACGCCGTCGAGGCCGGCATGGGAGCGAGGCCCCACCACCGCGAGGTCGATCGCCGCCGGGCGATCGCGCTCGGTCTCGAGCTGGCGCGGCCGGGAGATACGTTGCTGCTCGCCGGCAAGGGGCACGAGACGTATCAGGTCATCGGCACCGAAAAGCTTCCGTTCGATGAGCGGGTGATCGTCAAAGAACTGGGGGCCTCGTGAAACGATTGGGGATTGTGGATTGCGGATTGCGGAATGGCAGTGAAGGGTCGCTCGCCGAACGACACTCCCACTACCAATCCGCAATCCGCAATCCGCAATCCGCATTTGGGGTGGGGTGGTGACCGCCTGGGACTCCGCGCGGGTGGCCAGCGCCCTAGGTGTGCCGGGACCGCGGGGCCTGCGCTTTACCGGCGTGAGCACCGACACCCGGCACCTGACGCCCGGCGCCCTGTTCGTCGCGCTCACGGGCGATCGGTTCGACGCCCACGCGTTTCTCGGTCAGGCGCGAGCCCAGGGAGCCGCCGCGGCGGTGGTGCGGCAGGGCACGCCGCCGGTGGACGGGCTGCCGCTCTTCGAGGTCGCCGACACGCTCGTCGCGCTCGGATTGCTGGCGCGGGCGCGCCGCCGGCTATTCCCGCCGGGCAGCCCTGTCGTCGGCGTCACGGGGTCGAGCGGGAAGACGAGCACTAAAGAGATGATCCGCGCCGTGCTCGCCACCAAGTACCGCGTGCACGCGACCGGCGGCAACCTGAACAACCTGGTGGGCGTGCCGCTGACGATCCTCGCGGCACCCGCGGACGCCGAGGCGCTGGTGATCGAAGCGGGGGCCAGCGTCCCTGGGGAGATCCCGCGGCTGCGCTCGGTCATCGAGCCGACGATTGCAGTAATCTCGAACGTGGGCTACGCGCACGTGGCAGGCTTCGGCTCGCTCGCCGGCGTGATGCAGGAGAAGCTCGCGCTGGTGGACGGCGCGCCCGTGGCGGTGGTCGGCACGGACCCACCGGAGCTCGCCGTGGAAGCCCGACGCCGGGCGCGCACGGTGGTTGCCGGGACGGGGCGGGATGCGGACGTGCGGCCCGACGCGGCGGAGCTCGACGACGGCGGCCACCCGCGGCTGACGTGGCGGCGCCACACCGTCACCCTGCCCGTGGTGGGATTCCACCAGATCGAAAACGCGATGCTCGCGCTCGCGGTGGGACGCGAAGTGGGGGCCGATCCGGCGCGGGCGATAGCGGCGCTCGCAGGCGTGCGGCTGCCCGGCGGGCGGGGTGCGATGCTCGAATTGGGCGACTTGACGGTCATCGACGACACCTACAACGCGAATCCGACCTCGCTCCGCTGGGCGCTGAAGCTGGCCCAGTGGCTCGCCGAGCGGCGACGCCGGCCGCTCGCCGTGGTGGTCGGCTCGATGTTGGAGCTCGGGCCCGAGAGTGCCAGATTGCATGCGCTCGCGGCGGCCGAGATTGCGGCGCTGGACCCCGCGCTGGTCGTCGCCGTGGGAGAGTTCGTGCCGGCGTTCGAGCCCTATCGCACGGCACTCGGCCGGCGGCTGCTCATGGCGCCGGACGCCGGGGCGCTGGGTCCGCGCCTCAAGGCGGCGTTGACGGGCAATGAAATCGTTCTGCTCAAGGCGTCGCGTGGGGTGGCGCTCGAGCGGGTGTTGCCGCACCTGAACTGACGAAGGGGCGAGGGATCGGACGTGCTCTATCATTTGCTCGCGCCGCTCGCGAAGCAGCACATCCTGTTCAATCTGTTCAGCTACCTCACGTTTCGCGCGGCGGGCGCCGTGGTCACCGCCCTGCTGCTCGCGTTCCTCGCGGGCCCGGCCATCATCCGGCGCCTGCGCGAGCGCAACGTGGGGCAGGTGATCCGCGCCGAAGGTCCGGCGAGTCACCACGGCAAGCGCGGCACGCCCACCATGGGTGGGTTGATCATCATTCTCGCGACCGTCGTGCCGACGCTCCTCTGGGCGCGGCTCGACAGTCGCTACGTCGTGGTAGCGGTGGTGGCCATGCTGTGGGCGGGGGCGATCGGGTTCCTCGATGACTACCTGAAGATCGTGCGTGGCAAGTCCCAGGGCCTGGTGGCGCGCTGGAAGCTCGTCGGCCAGGTCACCTTCGGCGTGGCGCTCGGCATCGTGCTCATTCGCTGGCCGATGGCCCCGGACCTGCCGGCTGCGTCCACCCAGCTCCCGGTGTTCAAGTACATCCTGCTGGTCTTACCCCCGCCGCTGTACGTGCTGTTCGTCACATTCGTCGTGACCGGTACCTCGAACGCGGTGAACCTCAGCGACGGCCTGGACGGCCTCGCCGCCGGTCTCACCGCCATCCTCGCCGGTACGTTTGCGGTGTTCGCGTACGTGTTTGGTCGCATCGACTGGGCGCGCTACCTGCTCGTCTACTACCTGCCCGGAGCCCAGGAGCTGACGATCTTCTGCGGCGCGCTGGCCGGCGCGGCGCTGGGCTTCCTGTGGTTCAACGCGCATCCGGCGCAGGTGTTCATGGGCGATACCGGCGCGCTCGCGATCGGCGGGGCGCTCGGCACCGTCGCGATCATGCTCAAGGCGGAGTTTCTCCTGCTGATCGCGGGCGCGGTGTTCGTGGCGGAGGCGGTGTCGGTGCTGCTACAGACCGGGGTGTACCGCTGGAACAAATGGCGCCGCGGCAAGGAATACGCGGATGCGCATCGCGTGTTCCGCATGGCGCCGCTGCATCACCACTTCGAGAAGCTCGGGTGGGCGGAGCCACAGGTCGTGATGCGGTTCTACATCTTGGGGGTCATGTGCGCGGCGATCGCCCTCGCGACGCTGAAGGTGAGATGATTCCGGAGCCGTGGCGGCACGGCATCGTCGCGGTGGTAGGTTTGGGGAAGAGCGGGGTGGCGGCGACGAAGCTGCTGGCGCGCGCGGGCGTCCGCGTGTACGCGAGCGACGCCTCCGATCACCCCTACGGCGGCGACGCGCTCGCCGACCTGGGCGCGCTGTCCGGGGTGTCGCTCGACGTCGGGCGGCACGACTTGGCGCGCATCCGCACCGCGGCGGCGGTGATCGTGTCGCCGGGCGTGCCGCCCGAAGCCGCCGCGCTGGTCGCCGCCCGCGCCGCCGGTGTGCCCGTGCTTTCCGAAATCGACCTCGGCTTCCGCGCGCTCGCGGCCTCGGGGACGCGCTCGATCGCGATCACGGGAACGAACGGGAAGACGACGACGACCGCGCTGGCGGCCCATCTGTTGCGCGCGGCGGGGCTGGACGCCGAGGCGGCGGGGAACATCGGCCGCCCGCTCGCCGACATCGCCGTACAGGGCGACCAGTATCAGTGGCTCGCGATCGAAATCTCGTCCTTCCAGCTGCACGACAGCCCCCACTTCGCGCCCGACATCGGCATCCTCACGAACCTCGCCCCCGACCACCTGGATCGCTATCCCGCGGTCGAGGCCTATTACGCGGACAAGCGACAGCTGTTTCGTAACGCCGGCGACGCGAACGTGTGGGTGTTGAACGGCGACGACCCGGCCGTGCTCGAGCTCGCGGCCGGCGCGAAGGGGCGTCGCCTGCTGTTCTCACTCGAGCGCCCCGCCGACGGCTGGTACGACCGGGCGGAGCGACGGCTGCGCCTCGGCGCCAAGGGACCCGCGCTGCTGGCACGCGCGGACCTCGGATTGCTGGGCGACCACAACGTCGCAAACGCGCTGGCCGCCGCGCTCGCCGTCCACGAGGCGGGCGTGGCGCCGGGCGTGATCGGGGAGGGGCTGCGCTCGTTCCGCGCGCTGCCGCACCGGCTCGAGCCGGTGCGCGAGGTAGGCGGCGTCCTCTGGATCAACGACTCGAAGGCCACCAACATCGCCTCCACCGTCGTCGCCGTAGAGGCGATGGACCGGCCGTTCGTGCTGCTGCTCGGCGGGCGTCACAAGGGCGAGCCGTACACGCGGCTCGGGCCGCCGCTCAAGGAACGGTGCCGCCTGGTGATCGCCTACGGCGAGGCGGGTCCGCTGGTGGAGCGGGACTTGTCCGGTCAGGTGCCGCTCGAGCGGGGCACGACGTTCGAGGACGTCGTGGCACGGGCCGGCCGGGTGGCGCGCGCGGGCGACGCGGTGCTCTTGTCCCCCGCGTGCTCGAGCTACGACATGTTCAAGAACTACGAGGAACGGGGGGCGACGTTCCGCAGACTGGTGGAGGCCATGTGAGAGACCTGCGTTGGGAGACCCGCCTCCTGGCGCTGGTCGCGGCGATCCTCGTCGTGTTCGGGCTCACGGCCGTGTACGGGGCCTCCAGCCTGCTCACGATCTCGGGCGGGCAGGTGGGATCGAGCTTCGCACTGAAACAGGCGCTCGGCGCGGCCGTGGGGGGGATCGTCGCCACGCTGCTCGCCCGCTCCGACTACCGCAAGTGGCAGCGCTGGGCGTGGCCCGTGCTCGGGCTGGCGGCCGTGCTGCTGCTCATTCCGCTGCTCCCCTTTACGCACCGCATCGCCCCCAGCATCAACGGCGCGCGCCGCTGGGTCAACCTCGGCTTCGTGACGGTGCAGCCCTCGGAGCTGGCGAAGTTCGCGGTGGTGGTGTGGACCGCCATGCTCGCGGCGAAGAAGGGCGAGCGCATCCGCACGTTCCAGTACGGCCTGCTGCCGTTCATCGTGGTGCTCACGCCGCTGCTCGCGTTGATCTTCCTCGAGCCCAACCTTTCGATGGCGCTGCTGGTCACGCTGCTCGCCGGGGTCGTCCTGTTCACGGCGGGCGCCCGGATCGGGCACTTTCTCGCCCTGGCCGTGGTGGCGACGCCCCTCCTGTTCGGCGCCGTCGCCAGTGCCCAATACCGCCTGGCGCGGGTGATCACGTTCCTCAATCCCGGGAGCGCGCCCTCCGAAGCGACCTGGCAAGTGCACCAGTCGCTCGTCGGCATCGGGGCGGGACGCCTGTTCGGCGTCGGCCTCGGGCAAGGCCAGCAGAAGCTCGGCTACCTGCCGTATGCCTACTCCGACTTCATCTTCTCCACCATCGGTGAAGAATGGGGTTTTCTCGGCGTACTCGCCCTGCTCGTGCTGTTCGGCACGTTCGTGTGGCTCGGCTTCCGCATCACTCGGTCGGCCCGCGATTCGTTCGGCCAGCTGCTCGCGGTGGGGCTCACCGCCTTGATTGGGATCACCGCGGCGCTGCACGTGGGCGTGACCCTGGCCCTGCTCCCGGCCACCGGTATCACGCTGCCATTCATCTCTTATGGTCGCTCGAGCCTGTTCGTCGCCCTGGTGGCCACCGGAGTGTTGATCAGTATCGGACGCGGAAGACGGAGTGCGGAAGCATGACAATGCGGAATGCGGAATGCGGAGTGCGGAATGGTAGCGCGACCTTCGCAACGCGTCTCGACCTTCCCTTTAAACTCCGCATTCCACATTCCGCATTCCGCATTTGGGTGGGGTGGTGAAGGTTCTCTTGGCGGGCGGTGGCACAGGGGGGCATCTCATGCCCGCACTGGCCCTAGCCCAGGCCCTGCGAGACGCGGGGAAGGGAGTCGAGCCCGTCCTCGTCGGCGCGGCGCGCGGGATCGAGGCGCAGCTGCTGCCACGCTATCCGTTCCGCCACCGCCTGCTTCCGATCGAGCCGCTCTACCGGCGCACCTGGTGGAAGAACCTGCGCTGGCTGCTCATCGCCGGCCGGGTGTGGCGCGCCGTGGGCCGGGTGATCGACGAAGAGCGGCCCGCGATCGTCATCGGCACGGGAGGCTACGCCGCCGGCCCTGTGGTGTGGCGCGCGCAGCGCGCTGGCCTGCCGACTGTGCTCGTCGAGGAGAACGCGTTCCCGGGACTGACCACGCGCTGGCTCGCCCGGCGCGCGCGCCAGGTCCATCTGGGGTTTCCCGAGGCGCGCGCGCGCCTCAGACCCGGCGCCGCCACCACCGTCTTCACGCTCGGCAATCCGGTGCGTCGGCCCGAGCCGGGCGCGCGCGCCACCGCGCTGGCGGAGTTGGGTCTGGGCACCGAGCGTCCGACCCTCCTGGTGTTCGGCGGCAGCCAAGGAGCCCGGGCCATCAACTATGCCGTGGCGGGCGCGCTCGAGCGCCGCCTGCTGGACGCGGTGAACGTACTGTGGGGCACCGGTCTGGAGCACGCGGACGCGTTGGGACGCTACGCCGCGCCGGGCCGCGTGGTGATTCGGGGGTTCTTCGATCCCATGACCATCCCGTACCGCGCCGCGGACATCGTGGTGGCGCGCGCCGGCGCGATGACCGTGGCGGAGCTGTGCGCGTGGGGCAAGCCGAGCATCCTCGTCCCGCTCCCGAGCGCCGCGGCCGACCACCAGGCGCACAACGCGCGTGCCCTCGCGGCGGCGGGAGCCGCGATTCACCTTCCCGAGCACGACCTCACACCGTACGCACTCGCCGACCAGGTAGGCCGCTTGCTCGGGGATCACGCCCGGCTGGAGTCGCTCGCCGCCCAGGCGCGGGCCCGAGGCAACCCCAACGCCGCTCAGGACATCGTGTCGAAGATCTTGACAGTCGTCGGGTAGCAGGGCCGTGGTCTCTTTCGCAAGTTTCGTAGATTCGCTATATTAGCCCCCCACTAATGAACTTGTTTGCGACGGTGGATCCCCGCCCGATCCACTTCATGGGGATCGCCGGAGCGGGCATGAGCGGCCTGGCGCTCCTCGCCAGGCAGCAAGGCGTCACGATAACCGGCTGTGATAACGACCCCTCCGGCGCCGCCGATTTGGCAGCCCTGGGGGTGGGAATATGGCGGGGACACGATCCGGGGCATGTGGTGGGAGCTCGGGCGGTCGTGGTCACCGCAGCGGTACCGGGAGACCACCCGGAGCTGGCGCGAGCACGCGCCCTAGGGGTCCCGGTGGTACGGCGGGCTGACGCCCTCAGCCAGGCCGTCGCCGGCGGAACGGTGGTCGCCGTGGCGGGGACGCACGGGAAGACGACCACCACGGTGATGGTCACGGAGGCGTTGGCGGCCGCCGGGCGAGATCCTACGGGACTCGCCGGCGGCCGTGTCGCTGGGTGGGGCGGCAACGCGCGGGTGGGCGGTCGAGACTTGTACGTGGTGGAGGCCGACGAGTTCGACCGCGCGTTCCTGTCGCTCGCGCCGACCGTGGCGGTGGTGAACAACGTCGAGGCCGACCATCTCGAGTGCTACGGCGGCACCGTGGCGGCGCTGGAAGACGCGTTCGTCGAGTTCGCCGGGCGCGCACGGCGGGCGATCGTGGGAGCGGACGACGCGGGTGCGGCGCGAGTGGCGGCGCGGCTCGCCGTCCCGGTGTGGCGGGTGGGGCTGGGGGGGGACGCGGCGGTGGACGTGCGCATCGCCGACCCTGAGTTGCGCGAGCGCGGCTCGACGGCGCGGATCGAGCTTCCCGGCGGACGCACGCTCGCGCTGCGGCTGCAGGTGCCGGGGCTGCACAACGTGCGCAACGCCGCGGCGGCGCTGGCGGTGGCGCACGAGCTGGGCGCCGATCTCGAGCGGGCGCTCGCCGCGTTGGCGGAATTCGGCGGGGTGGGGCGCCGGTTCGAGCGGGTGGGTGAGGCGCGCGGCGTGACGGTCGTGGACGACTATGCGCACCACCCGACGGAAGTGGCGGCGACCCTCGCCGCGGCGCGGCAGGCATTCCCGCGGCGCCGCGTGGTGGCGGTGTTCCAGCCGCACCTGTTTTCGCGCACGGCGCTGCACGGGGAGGCGCTGGGCCGGGCGCTCGCGGCGGCGGACGTGGTGGTGGTGGCCCCGATCTACGCGGCGCGCGAGCAGCCGCTCGCGGG
This sequence comes from Gemmatimonadota bacterium, assembly GCA_003222055.1. GTDB lineage: Bacteria > Gemmatimonadota > Gemmatimonadetes > Gemmatimonadales > GWC2-71-9 > AG41. The sequence continues at coordinate 41,612 of QHUT01000062.1, read as the reverse complement.
AGTGAGTGCGGACCTGGTGGCGCGCGGAGCGGCGCGCGCGGGCGCGACCACGATCGCGGTGCGCGAGCGCGCGGGACTGACCGCGCGTGTGGTCGAGACGGTACGGGCGGGCGACGTGGTGTTCACGCTCGGGGCGGGGGACATCACGCGGGTGGGGCCGGAACTCATCGAGCAGTTGGGGAAGCGGGACGAGGGAAGGGGGAAGCGGGCGTGACGGCCCGACCCTGGCCGCGCTGGCGGCGGCGGGCGCTGGCGGGCCTGGGGGGATCGGCGGTGCTCGCGTTGCTGTGGCTGGGCGCGCCGCTCGCGCTGCGGCGGCTGAGCGTGTTCCGGGTGCGGCAGCTGGAGCTGGTGGGCGTGCGCAATCTCGCGCCCGACGCGGTGATCGCCGCGCTGCGGCTCGAGCCCGGCGCGAGCGTGTTCGGCGACACGCGGCTCTTGGCGGACCGCGTGCGGGGTCTCGCCGGCGTTGCGGAAGCCCGGGTGGTCCGGCATCTGCCCGCGGCGCTGACGGTGGAGCTGCGGGAGGTGGAGCCCGCGGCGCTCGCGCCGGGTCCGCACGGGACGCGCCTGGTGGCGGTGGACGGCGCGGGCCACGCGCTGCCGTTCGATCCCGCGCGCTCCGGGCTCGATCTGCCGATCGCCGCGAGCGGCGACTCGGGAGTGGCGGGAGTGCTGGCGCTGATCCAGTCGGTGGATCCGGCGCTGTTTCAAACCATCACCGCTGCGCGACGCGTGGCGCGCGGAGACGTGCTGCTGGAAGTCGGGTCGCGGCGCGTCAAGGTGCGGCGCGACGCCGGGCCGGAGGTGATTCGGGCCGTGGTGCTGGTGGCGCAGGATCTCGCGGCGAGGGGGCGTTCTTACGTGGAGCTCGATGCCCGCTTCGCGGGCCAGGTGATCGTGCGGCGCAAGGCGACCGCGGACGGGGGCGGTGAGGGAGGCGCGTGAGCCGGGACCGCCAGGTCGTGGCCGGGCTCGATCTCGGCAGCACCAAGACGTGCGCCGTGATCGCCGAGGTGGTGGGGGACCTGCCGCGGCTGCCGCTCGCCAAGGTGCTGGGGGTGGGGCTCGCGAAGAACGCGGGCGTGCGCCGGGGCATGGTGCGCGATATCGACGAGACGAGCCGGTCCATCGTCGGCGCGCTGCGCGATGCCGAGCGGATGGCCGGCGTGAAGGTGGGCGCGGTGACGTGCGGCATCGCCGGCGAGCACGTCTCGGCGCGCACCTCGACGGGGGTCGTGGCGGTGTCCGCGGACGAGATCACGGCGGAGGACGTGGCACGGGTGAACGAGGTGGCGCGCGCCGTGTCGCTGGGCCGGGACCACGAGCTGCTGCACGACATCCCGCAGGAGTACGTGGTCGACCAGCAGCGCGGCATCTCGGATCCGGTGGGGATGACGGGGACGCGCCTCGAGGTCGAGATGTACCTCGTCACGGTACAGTCGACCGCCGCGCAAAACCTGCGCAAGAGCGTGGAGCGGGCGCGCTATCGCCCCGCCGACCTGGTGCTCGAGCCGCTGGCGGCGTCGTACGCCGTGCTGACCGACGACGAGCGGGAGCTGGGCGTCGCGCTGGTGGAGGTGGGTGGCGGCTCGACGGGTGTGGCGATCTTCCACGAAGGGAAGATCCGCCACCTCGCGTCCATCAAGTTCGCCGGGACGCACGTGACGAGCGACATGATGCAGGGGCTGGGCGTGACGCAGGCGGACGCGGAGCGGCTCAAGGAGCGGCACGGTGTGGCGTACCAGCCGCTGGTGGACGCGTCGGAGATGATCAACCTGCCGTCCACGCCGAGCCAGGGGGCGCGGCAAGCATCGCGGGAGCTGCTGTCGCACATCATCCACCAGCGGGTGGACGAGATCTTCCAGCTGGTGCAGCGCGAGTTCGAGCGGGCGGGGTACGGGGGCGGCCGCTTGCCGGCCGGGGTGGTGCTGACCGGCGGGACGGCGCATCTGCCGGGAATGGTGGAGCTGGCGCGCGAGGCGTTCGCGGTGCCGGTGCGGGCCGGGAGCCCCGAGCAGGGGATCTCGGGACTGGTCGACAGCGTGCAGGCGCCGCGCTACGCGGTGCCGGTCGGGCTGGTGCTGTACGCGGCGCGGCGGCTGGCGCAGGGCGGCGCGCCCGGCGGCTCGCTGGTCAGGAGTGCGGGGGTCGACAAGCTGTTCGGACCGCTGAAGCGGTGGTTGCAGGACTTCTTCTGATCGGTCACCCGAGGGAGCCATGATCTTCGAGCTCGAAGAGACCGTCTCGCAGAACGCCCGGATGAAGGTCGTCGGTGTCGGCGGCGGTGGCGGCAACGCCCTGAACCGCATGGTCGACGAGGGACTCCAGGGCGTGGAATTCATTTCCGTGAACACCGACGCGCAGGCCCTGCTCAACAACAAGGCCGACGTGAAGGTGCAGATCGGCAAGAAGCTCACCCGCGGGCTGGGCGCCGGCGCGCGTCCTGAGATCGGCCGCCAGGCCATCGAAGAGAACCGCGACGAGGTGCTCCACTCCCTCCAGAACGCCGACTTGGTATTCGTCACGTGCGGCATGGGCGGCGGCACGGGCACCGGCGCGGCACCCATCATCTCGCAGATCGCCCGTGATTTGGGCGCGCTCACGATCGGGATCGTCACCAAGCCGTTCCTGTTCGAGGGCCGCAAACGCATGCGGCAGGCCGAAATGGGAATCGCCGAGATGCGGAAGCACGTCGACACCATGGTCGTCGTGCCGAACGAGCGCCTGCTCGCGGTCGTGGGCAAGGGCATCCCGTTCCAGGACGCGCTCAAGAAGGCGGACGAAGTGCTGCTGCACGCCACCCAGGGCATCTCCTCGCTCATCACCGTCACCGGTATCGTGAACGTGGATTTCGCCGACGTCCGCACCGTGATGCAGAACGGCGGGGCGGCGATCATGGGGACCGGCATGGGACGGGGCGAGAACCGGGCGATGGAGGCGGTGCAGCAGGCGATCTCGTCACCGTTGCTCGACAACATCTCGATCACGGGCGCGACCGGCGTGCTCATCAACATCACCGGCGGCGAAGACCTCACGCTAGGCGAGGTCACGCAGATCTCGGACGTCGTGAAGGACGCGGCCGGCGAGGAGGCGGAGATCATCTTCGGGACTGTGAACGATCCGGCGATGCACGGCGAGATTCGGGTGACCGTGATCGCCACCGGGTTCGACCGGCAAAGCGCCGGCACGGAGGCGTCGGGACGCGCGGCCCCGGGCGTGCTGCCGTTCCGCGAGCGCGCCGGCCGGCCCGCGGTCGCGCCGCCCGGGTACGTGAAGCCGGCGGAGCAGCCGGCCCGGCGCGGCGCCCCCCCCAACCCGCCGCTCCCGACCGAGCTGAACGAGCTCGAGATCCCCACGTTCATCCGCCGCCAGATGGACTGATGGCGCGGCCCTGGCGCACCAGCCACTACGTCGTCGCGGCCGCCCTCACGGCCGCGGGCCTGGTGTGGGCAACGCGAGAGGCGTGGCCCTGGCGCCAGCCGCTCACGGCGCCCGCCATCGTGGTGGACGCCGCCTACAGCGAGTTCAGCCACTCCCTGGGCCGCCGCGAGACCCTGTCCGACGTGCTGGCGCGCGCCGGCGTGACCGGACGCGACTACGCCGGTTTCCTCGCGGCAGCGAAGGCTCTGCCCGTGCGCCGCCTGCGTCCCGGCCTGGTGTTCGAGTTCCGCCGCTTGAAGACCGACAGCGTGGCGAGCCGGGTCAGCGTGCGTCTCTCCCCCGAGAAGCGTCTTGCGGTGGCGCGCGGCGAGACGGGCTGGGTCGAAACGGTCGAAATCATTCCCTGGACCGTCATGCGTCTGCGGGTTACGGGGACGATCGAGTCGTCGCTGTACGACGCACTCGACAAAGCGGTGACGGATACGTTCCTGCCCCCGGTGGAGCGGCGCCAGCTCGCCTGGGCGATCGCCGACGTGTACGACTGGGAAGTGGACTTCACGCGCGACATCCGGCCCGGGGACCGTTTCACCGTGCTGCTCGATCGCCTGGAGTCGTCCGAAGGGGAGCGGCGTTTCGGGCGCGTCCTGGCCGCACGCGTCGACGTCGCGCGCACCCCCGAGTACGCGTTCTACTTCGAGGACTCGACGGGGAGTCGCAGTGGCTTCTACGACGAGCGCGGGCGCTCGCTGCGGCGCGCGTTCCTGCGGGCGCCGCTGCAGTTCCGGCGCGTCTCGAGCGGGTTCGGCTCGCGCTATCATCCGATCCTGCACGCCTGGCGGCATCACGAGGGGGTGGACTTCGCGGCGGCGTACGGGACCCCGGTGCGCGCCACGGCCGACGGGATCGTGACGCGCGCCGGGCACGATGACTCGGGCTACGGCAACCTGATCGAGCTGCGGCACGTCAACGGCATCCGGACGCGCTATGGGCACCTGTCGGGGTTCGCGCGGGGTCTGCACGCGGGTGAGCGCGTGGACCAGGGCGAAACGATCGGCTACGTCGGCTCGACCGGCCTGTCGACCGGGCCGCACCTGCACTACGAGTTCCTCGTGGCCGGCCGGCCCACCAATCCGCGGCGCAAGGACATGGGCGCCGGCGCCCCGGTGCCGAAGAGCCTCGAGGCGGCCTACGGCGCCGCGCGCGAGGCGCTGCGGGCCCAGCTCGAGCCCGCTGGACCGCCCGCACCCGCCGTCGCCGCCGCGCGCGATTAGTCTCCTTTAGTTTTCTTTCTGGCCGTGGAGCTGTATCCCGCCGTTGACATCGAGGGCGGGCGCGTGGCCCGTTCTCCTTCCGTCGCCGACCCCATCGCCGCAGTGCGGCAGTTCGCGCACGACGGCGCCCGGTGGGTGCACGTCGTCGATCTCGACCGCGCGTTCGGCACGGGCGAGAATCGCGAGCTGACCCGCCGTCTCCTGGCCGAGGGCGCGGTGCGGATCCAGGTGGGGGGCGGCCTGACGACCGATGCGGCGATCGCCGAGCTGGTCGGCTGGGGCGCGACGCGGGTGGTGATCGGTACGGCCGCGGCCGTCGATGAGGGCGTGGTGGCACGGCTGCTGGCGCGCCACGGCGCCGAGCGGCTCGCCGTCGGCATCGACGCGCGCGACGGCCGGGTCGCAGCGCGCGGCTCCGACGTCACGCTCGCGCTCACGCCGCTCGCGCTGGCGCGCCGCGTACGCAGCCAAGGTGCCCGCACCGTCATCTACACCGACGCCGCCCGCGACGGCAGCCTCGCCGGACCGGACGTGGACGGCGCACGCGCCATCGCCGCACTCGGGCTCGACGTGATCGCGTCGGGCGGGGTAGCGTCGCTCGACGATCTGCGACGCGTTCGCGCCGCGGGGCTGGCGGGTGCCATCGTCGGACGCGCCCTGCACGAAGGACGGTTCACGTTGCGCGAGGCCCTGGCGTGCATCGCCGCGTGACCCTGGGGCTCGCCGCGCTGCGGGCCACCGGCGTCGGCGCCCTGGTGCTTCTCATCTGGAACCCGGCGGCGGCACGCCTCGGCGTGGGGGACGCGCCTCGCCTCGTCCTGCTCGACGCGTCGCTCTCCATGGCGGGGCGGGGTGGGCAGTGGCGCGCGGCGCTCGATACCGCGCGCGCCCTGGCGCACGGCGACGTGATCTGGCGATTCGGCGCGCGCGTCACGGCCTTCGATACGCTCTCCCCGGAGGACGGCGCCACCCGGCTCGCGCCGGCGCTCGCCGCCGCGGCGGCGCGCGGCGGCCCCGTGGCGATCGTTACCGACGGCGCCATCACCGATCTGGCCGACGTGCCCCGGGACTTGCTGCAGCAGGCGCGCATCGCGGTCCTGCCGCGCGCTCCCTTCTTCGATGCCTTCATCGACTCGGTCGCGGGACCGACGAAAGTGAGCGCGGGAGACACGATCCGACTCGAGGTGAGCTACGGCGTGGCCGGGCGACGGGAAGGGGGAAGCGTGAAGCGGGAAGCGTTGCTCACGGTGGGCCTTGCTGGCAGGCGGCTCGCGTCTCGGCCCGCCCCGCTCCCCGACAGCGGCGTCGTATCGACCGAGATCACCCTTCCCGCTTCCCGCTTCCCGCTTCCCGGCTGGTACGCGCTCGAGGTGCGTCTCGAAGGTGTCTCCGATTCCGAGCCCCGCGACGACGCGCGGACCATCGTGCTCCAGGTGAGCGCGCAGCCGTCGATCGTGCTGCTCGCGTCCCCTCCCGACTGGGACACGCGCTTCCTGGCGCACACACTCGAGGACGTGGCCCGCGTAGGGGTCAAGGTCCTGGTGGCGGCCGACCCGGGCGGCAAACGCTGGCGTGACGCCGCCACCCTGGCGGCGGTGCCTCCCGGTGAGGTGGCGCGGGCCGTGCAGGGCGCGGCGCTGCTCGTCGAAGGGGGTGATGCCGCCACGTTCGCGCGGGTCGCTCCCAAGGGCGCCGTCCTGCTCTGGCCGCTCGGCCGCCGCCAGGAAGGCGACTGGTACGTCCAGCCGCCCGCTGCTTCACCTATCGCAGGCGGGCTCGCGGGTGTCGCGTGGGACTCTCTGCCACCCATCACGGCGCTCGGCGAGCTCGCGCCCGACAGCTCGGCAACGATCGCGCTCGCTGCCCGGCTGGCGCGGCGCGGGCCGTCGCGCCCGCTGGTCGTGTTGTCGCCGCGCGGCGGCCAGCGCCGGGCGACGATCGCCGCGGGAGGACTGTACCGCTGGGCGTTCCGGGGGGGCGCGAGCGCGGAAGCGTATCGTGCCCTGGTGGCCGGGTTGACCGACTGGCTGCTGGGTGGGGGAGCCGGGAGCGGGGAGCGGTTTCTCCCGGTGACGACGACGGCTGCGAGCGGGTTACCGCTCCAATGGCGCTGGATGGCCGCGGGCGAGCCGCGCGACATCGTGCTAACGCTCGCGTCGGCCCGCGGGCTGCAACAGGACACGCTGCGGTTCGATGCCGAGCGCCGGGCCGAGCTGTGGCTGGCGCCGGGCCAGTACCGCTACGCGGCGGCGGAGGGACCGGAGCGCGGCCTGGTCGTGGTCGATACCTCCTCGGAGGAGTGGCGCCCGGGGCCGGTCGTGGTCGCTCCTCAAGCGGGTGCGGCGGGGAAACGGCTCGCCAGTGTCGCGCTGCGCGATCGCTGGTGGCTGTTCGCGGTGGCGATCGCCGCGTTCACCGCGGAGTGGGCGTGGCGGCGACGCCAGGGATTGCCTTGACGCGCCTGTGGGAGCGGCTGGCGCAGGCGTTCGGCCGGGGGGCGGAGCGCGAGCGTGCCGCGGCCGAGCGGATCCTGCTCGAAGCCGACTTCGGCGTCGAGGCGACCGAGGCCGTCCTCGCGCACCTGTCGCGGGCTTCGGGCGGCGACTTCAGGACGGCGCTGGAGCGCGCGGTGACCGCGGCGCTCGCCCCGGATCCCGCGCCGGGCGATCCCGGTGCGCTCGCGCGAGCGCCCACGCCGCCGACCGTGATTCTCGTGTTCGGCGTGAACGGGGTGGGCAAGACGACGACCGTGGCGAAGCTCGGCGCTCGTCTGTCGCGCGGCGGGCGGTCGGTGCTGCTCGCGGCGGCGGACACGTTTCGCGCCGGGGCCACGCAACAGCTCCAAGTGTGGGCCGATCGCCTGGGCGTGCCCGTCATCACGGGCACGGGCGACCCTGCGGCCGTGGCATTCGACGCGATCGCCGCGGCGCGCGCCCGCGGTGCCGACACGGTGCTCGTGGACACCGCCGGCCGGCTCCATACCGACGACCGGCTGCTCGACGAATTGGAGAAGGTTGTCCGGGTCGTGGCGAAGCAGCAGCCGGGGGCGCCGCATGAGTCGCTGCTGGTGGTCGACGGCACGGTGGGCCAGAACGCGGTACACCAGGCCCGTGCGTTTGCCCAGGCGGTCCCGCTCAGCGGGCTCGTCGTGACCAAGCTCGACGGGACCGCGAAGGGCGGCAGCGTGGTGGCAGTCGAGCGGGCAGTGCGCGTGCCGCTGCGGTTCCTCGGGACGGGAGAAGCCTTGGGCGATCTCGAAGTGTTCGATGCGGCACGCTACGCCCGCCGCCTGGTGGACGCCTCGTGACGCTGCAGCTCACGACCTCGGTGAAGTACTTGAAAGGGGTGGGGCCGAAGCGGGCCGAAGCGCTGGCGCGCCTCGGTATCCGCAGCGTGGGCGATCTGTTGTATCACGCTCCGCACCGCTACCTCGACGCGACCAGCGTCACGCCCCTCGCCCAGGCGCATGTGGGGAAGGAAGTGACGTGCATCGGACGCGTGGCGAGCACGGGCGTGCTCCCCACCCGTAAGGGCCTGCGGGTGTTCCGGGCCGTGCTGCGCGACGACGGAGGAGGTGCCGGCGGCGTGCTCGAGTGCGCCTGGCCGGGTCAGCCGTTCCTCGAGCGCCAGATCAAGAAAGGACAGCTGCTGCTGGTGACCGGGCCGGTGCGCTACTATCACGGGCGTCAACTCGTCCCGCGCGAGTTCGTGATCCTGGCGGACGAAGGGGACGCGGGCCCCGAGCGGGGGCTAGTGCTTCCGGTTTATCCGGCGACGGAAGGCCTGACCCACCGCCAGATCCGTGGGCTCATCCACCAGCACCTCGACGCGTTGCTGGCGTTGGTGCACGACCCGCACCCCGACACGCTGCGCGAGGCGGTGGGCCTGCCCGACCTCCGCACCGCGCTCGCGGCGGTGCATCGGCCGGTGGCGGCGACGGACGCGGAGGGCGGGCGCCGCCGCCTCGCGTTCGACGAGCTGTTCGACCAGCAGCTGGTGCACGCGCGGGCGCGGGCACTGGCCAAGCGCTCACGGGCGGGGATCCGCTTCGCGCTGAGGAAAGAGCTTACCACCCGCCTCAAGGAGCACCTCCCGTTCGAGCTGACCGGCGACCAGCGGCACGCGATCCGCGAGATTGCCGACGACATGACGGCGCCGCTGCGCATGCACCGCCTGCTGATGGGCGACGTCGGGACCGGCAAGACCGTGGTGGCGCTGTTCGCGATGCTGCTGGCCGTGGAGAACGAGTACCAGGCGGTGATCATGGCGCCCACGGAGCTCCTGGCCGAGCAGCATCTCGCGACCCTGACGCGGCTGCTCGCCCCGCTCGAGCTCAAGCCCGACCTGCTGATCGGGCGGCTGAGCGCGGCGGAGAAGGCCGCGGCGCGCGAGCGGATCGCAACGGGCGCGTCGCGGGTGATCATCGGCACGCACGCGTTGATTCAGGAGTCGGTGAAATTCCGCCGCCTGGGCCTCGCGGTGATCGACGAGCAGCATCGCTTCGGCGTAGAGCAACGCGCCGCACTGGTGGAGAAGGGCGACGCGCCCGACGTGCTGCTCCTCACCGCGACGCCCATCCCGCGCTCGCTCGCGCTCACCTGGTACGGCGATCTGGACGTGACCGAGCTGCGCGAGCGCCCACCGGGGCGGGGGCTCGTCAAGACGGCACTCCGTACCGAGGCGGCGCGTCAGAAGATCTACGAGTTCATCCGCACCGAGTGCGCGGCCGGACGCCAAGCCTACGTACTCTATCCCGTGATCGACGAGTCGGAGAAGGCCGACTTGAGGGCCGCGACAGTGATGGCCAGCCGGATCGCCAAGGTGTTCCCGGAGCTTGTGATCGGCCTGGTCCACGGACGGCTCAAGCCGGAGGAGCGCGACGCCGCGATGCGCGCGTTCCGCGACAACGCCGTGCACATCCTGGTCGCGACCAGCGTGATCGAGGTGGGGATCGACGTGGCGAACGCGACGGTGATGCTGATCGAACACGCCGAGCGGTTCGGGCTGGCGCAGCTGCATCAGCTGCGGGGCCGGGTGGGGCGGGGCGCGGCGGCGAGCCACTGCATTCTCCTGTCGGACGTGCCCGAGGCGGCGCCCCGGCTCGAGGCGTTCGCCCAGACGACCGATGGATTCAAGATCGCTGAGCTCGACCTCGCGGAGCGGGGGATGGGCGAGCTGACGGGGGCGCGCCAGTCGGGCGGGGTGCCGCTGCGCTACGCCAATTTCGCCACCGACCTGCCGCTGCTCGAGGCCGCGCGCCGAGCGGCGGCGCAGATCATCGCGCGCGACCCGGCGCTGGCGCGCGCGGAGCACGCGGCGTATCGCGAACGGATCGTGCAGCGCTACGAGCGAGGGTTCGAGCTGTTCAGAGTTGGATAGGAAGGGTGCGCGGTGCGCAGTGCGCGGTTGAATGAAGCGTGCGCGGTGCGCAGTGCGCGGTTGCCTCCGGAGATAACGGCGCACCGCGTACCGCGTACCCATTCCGTTGACATACCCGCGGACCGTCACTAGCGTACCGCCCCCATGCCCTCCTTCCATCGGATCGAAGAGCTGCCGCCGCTCGCGGGTCAGAGCGTGATCACGCGCGGCTGGGTGATGACCACTCGCTCGTCGGGCAAGATCGGGTTCGTGGTGCTGCGGGACGGTACCGGGTCCCTCCAGGTCGTGCTGTCGAAAAAAGATCTGCCCGAGGCGGCGTGGGACGCGTTCGGCCGACTCACCCAAGAGACCTCGCTGGAGGTCACCGGCACGGTGCGCGGCGACGCGCGCGCGCCGGGCGGCGTCGAGCTCACCGCATCCGATCTGAGAATCCTCGGGCCGAGCGTCGACTTCCCGATCACGCCCAAAGAGCACGGCACCGCGTTCCTGTTCGAGCACCGCCACCTGTGGCTGCGCAGCCGGCGTCAGGTGGCGATCGCGCGGGTGCGTCACGAGGTGGTGCAGGCGATTCGGGACTTCTTCTACGAGCGGCATTTCGTCTTGGTCGACACGCCGATTCTCACGGGAGCCATCGGCGAGGCGGCCGGCCACCTGTTCGCCACCGAATACTTCGACCTGGGCACCGCCTACCTCGCCCAGACGGGGCAGCTGTACGTCGAGGCCGCGGCGGCGGCGCTCGGCAAGGTCTATTGCTTCGGACCCACGTTCCGGGCCGAAAAGTCGAAGACCCGTCGACACCTGACCGAATTCTGGATGGTGGAGCCCGAGGTGGCGTGGAATGATTCCGACGCGAACATGCGGCTGCAGGAGGAGTTCGTTTGCTACATCGTGACGCGTTGCCTCGAGCGGCGCCGGGGCGAGCTCGCCGAGCTCGAACGCGACGTGAAACCGCTCGAGGCGGTGCGGCCGCCGTTTCCCCGCATTTCCTACAGCGACGCCGTGGCGAAGCTCAAGGCGCTCGGCAGCGATATGGAGTGGGGACGCGACCTGGGGGGCGACGCAGAGACGCTGCTCGCCAAGCAGTACGACCGCCCCGTGATGGTCTTCAACTACCCCAGGGCGGTGAAGGCCTTCTATATGAAGGAAAACCCCGCGGACGCCCGCACCGTCCTCAACAACGACGTGCTCGCACCCGAAGGGTATGGGGAGATCATCGGGGGCAGCCAGCGTGAGGACGACTACGACAAGCTGCTCGCCCGCATCCGCGCGGAGCACTTGCCCGAAGACGCCTACAGCTGGTACCTGGACCTGCGCAAGTACGGCACGTTCGTGCACGCCGGCTTCGGGCTCGGCGTGGAGCGCACGGTGGCGTGGATCTGCGGCATCGCGCACATCCGCGAGGCGATCGCGTTCCCGCGGACGCTGTACAAGCTGTGGCCGTAGCCGCTCAGTACGCTCCCGCCGACCGGGTGAGTCGCGCCCAATCCATCCATTTGAGGTGGGCGACGACGGAGAACTGCCCGGCGCTGAGCGGCTCGACAACGATGCAGTCTCCCTCGTCGATCGGCCCGACGTCGTATCCCTCGAAGGCGCCGCTCAGGATTCCGATGCGGGTCACGATGACGCGGTTGGCTCCCCGCGCCACGGGGGTGCCGAGCATCGCACGCAGCGACGAGACGGCACCCCGGCCCGCCAGGGTCGAGTCGACCGTCGCGCGCCCGAAGGCGTGCTGCGCGGTCTCGCGATTACGGTACATGGGGTTCGCGCGCACATCGCCGATGGGGATGCCGAGACTGCGGATCGCGGCGCCGATCCCTCGGGCCTGTTGAGCCCCCTCATCTGTGAGATTGCGCTGCGACGCGCGATCCGGTCCTCGGTCGGTGGCGTCGTGATCGGTGGCGGTATGCCGGAACGCCAAGACGTATCCCCCACGGCGCAGCAGATCGACGAGCCCGCTGTCGCTCACTCGTTGCTGAGCCCACAGGGGCGTGGCCACGCCGACCGTCGACACCACGAGCACCATCGCGAGGCGCGTCAGGGCAGAGTGAACGCGTGATCTCGGTAGGAGCAGCGCGAGCGCGAGCGGCGCTCCGTAGCTGCCGCCGCGCTCGATGAACTCCCAGATGGGTGCGCCGGCGATCGGATAGAGCAGCTCGGTAGCCACCTTCCAGAGCGCCACCGCGAACAGGAGCGATGGATGCGGGCGCGCGAGCAGGAGGAACGCGAGCGCCATCTCCCCCCACCCCGCCGCGGTCGCGCTCGCTGCGCCAAGCCCGATGGCCGCGAAATGCTGCGCCAGCAGCTGCTTTCCCTCGAGTGCGACGAGGGCGCCGTGTCCAAAGAGCAGCAACGCCGTCGTCCACATGAGCGCCTGGCGGAGCAGCGGGCGCGTTGTCGGAGCAAGGCTCGGGGACGTGGCGGTGACCCAGTCGCGCCAGACGCGGGCGGGTCCAACGACCAGCAGCAGGGCAAGGGGCACGCCGTAGTTGCCGGCGCGCTCCACCAGCTCGAACACCGAGGCGCCGGCGAGGGGCCGCAGCGCAGCGGTCCACAGCGCCCAAACGGCCATGTACACGAAGAGCACCCGCGTCGGACGCCACAACACCGCGATCCCGAGCGCGACGTCCACGGCGCCGATCAGGGGCATCAGCGCGAGGGCCGCGTCGCGCGGGATGCCGGCGACTCCGAAGAACGGAACCCACTCCTTCTTGGTGAGCAGCCCGAAGGCGCCGTGCCCGATGTAGCACATGGATGCGGCGACGCGAAGAATCCACCATTCGATTCGCATGGTCGAGAGCCGGTTGGTGACCCCGGCAGCTTCGCACCAGCGGGCCCCGTGGCGGCGCCGGATTTGTGCGGAATCTTCACGAGAAGTGCGATGGCCGGTTTCGCTGACCTTTCACAATTCTCTTACAACTCCGGTAGCCCCTCCGCGCCGCGCGCACATATCTTGCTGCCAGGTGAGCTGGTCTTCGACCGGGAGCGCTCTCATGATCCGCCGATCCTCGCTGGGCCAGGGCGTCATTCCCGTCGCGTTGCTGGTGCTGCCGGCGCTCGTGGGCGGGCTGATCTATCACGCGCGGCGAGTTGAGTCCTCGCACCGTGCGACGGCCGAGCGCGCGCTGCGCGATTACGCAGCGTTCGCCGCCTGGCAGTTTTCGCGGGACGCCGGCGAGTTCTTGGCGCAGACCGCGCGCGTCAGCCTCCACGCCGTCGACCACCTGTTCGGGGAGCGTGGGGCGACAGCGGGTCCCTTGCCGCCGCCCGACGTCATCGTGCGGTTTGGTGACAGCACGGCCTGCGGCATCGGACGGGTCGCGCGCTTCGCCTTTCGCATGGATCTCGGGGGCGCTCTCGTCTTGGCGGGAACTGCGCCCGATCAAGCGACGCGGGGCGTGCTGGTCTCACGGCTCGCGGCGCTCGCGGCCGCTCCCGGCGACCAGCCGGTCCGGATGCTGATCGACACGCTTGGCGGCGTCCATCGCGCGATCGCCTATGGTGTGGTTCGCGGAATCGACAGCCGGCCGCGTGCCGTGTACGGGGTCGAAGGCGAGCCCTCCACGCTGGTGGAGCATCTCCGCCGCCTCGCGCGCGAGAAGCCTCTCCTTCCCCCGTCGCTCGTCGGGCGTCGGCCGCTCGACAGCGTGCTGGCGCTCGAGGTACGGCGCGCGGATGGAGGGTTGCTGTTCGCGCTGGGCTCCGCCGAGGATTACCGCTTGAGAGCCAGCGACACGACCCCGGTCCAGGGCGGCAGGCTGGTCACGACGGTCGCGTTGCGGCCGGCAGCAGCGTCCCTGCTCCTTATCGGCGGCGTGCCCAGCTCTCGGCTCCCGATGCTGCTGCTGCTCTTCGGGGCGTCGGTCGCCGTTGCCGCGATGGCGCTGGTGCAGCTCCGCCGCGGCCGCGAGCTCGCCCGGCTTCGGACGCAATTCGTCGCCAGTGTGTCCCACGAGCTGCGCACGCCGCTCGCCCAAATCTCGATGTTCAGCGAGACGCTCCTGCTCCACCGCGAGCGCTCCGGTGACGAGCGGCAGCACTTTCTCTCGGTCATCTTCCGGGAAGCGCGTCGCCTCGCGAATCTGGTGGAGAGCGTGCTCCGCTTCTCGCGGGCCGAGGCCGGCGGGCGGCCCCTGCGCCCCGAGCCGCGCGACGTCGCTGACGACGTGCGCGATGCCGTGCGGGCGTTCAGCCCGCTCGCGGCGGCCGCCCGGGTCGAGCTGCGCGCGGAGCTGGCCGAGGGGTGCATTGCCCTGATCGAGCGCGACGCCCTGCGACAGGTGCTCATCAACCTGCTCGACAATGCCGTGAAGTTCGGCCCCGAGGGTCAGCACGTCACGGTCGCTGTGGGCCGGACGGGCGGTGATGTCGTGGTATCGGTGACCGACCAGGGGCCGGGCATTCCGCCGTCCCAACGGCACAAGGTGTTCGAGCCGTTCGCCCAGGGAGCGCCGTCGCAGCATCACACCGCGGCGGGCGCGGGGATCGGTCTCACGGTCGTGGCGGAGCTCGTCGCGGCTCATGCCGGCCGCGTGTGGATCGAGTCCGGGCCGGGCGGGCGCGGGACGCGCGTGAGCGTGGCCGTGGCGGCGGCCACACGCGCGGAGCCTGCGAGGCACCTCCCACCCGATCACGAACAGGAGTCGGTGGCAGCACAGGCCTGGTAGCCTTGTCGACCGTGAACGCAGCGAACCACGTTCGCCCGCAGTCCGAGGCGACGGCGACGAATATCCTCGTCATCGAGGACCAGCGCGACCTGGCTGGAGGGCTCCGCGCCAACCTCGAGGTCGAGGGCTATGAAGTCGATGTCGCCTACACCGGCGCGGAGGGGCTCCGCAAGGCGGGGGCCAGTCGCCCGGCGCTCGTCATCCTCGACCTCATGCTCCCCGACATCGAGGGATACGACGTGCTCGCGCGCCTGCGCCGCGACGGCCTCGACATGCCCGTACTGATCCTGACGGCGCGGGGTCAGGAGGTGGACAAGGTACGGGGCTTTCGTCTCGGCGCCGATGACTACGTCACGAAGCCATTCGGCGTGATGGAGCTGCTGGTCCGGATCGAGGCGATTCTGCGACGCACGGCGCGGCCCGCGGCACGCCGCGTCGGGGACATCGAAATCGATGAGGCGGACCACCGCGTCCGGCGCGGCGGCAGGGACGTGGCGCTCACGCCAAAGGCTTTCGAGCTGCTCCTGGCCCTCATGCGGAAGGGGGGTCGTGTGGCGAGTCGCGTCGAGCTGCTCCGCGACGTGTGGGGCTATTCGTCCGCCGTCACGACGCGGACCGTGGACGCCCACGTGGCCGAGCTCCGGCGTAAGCTCGAGCGCGACGCGTCCCGGCCGCAACACATCGTCACGGTTTGGAAGGTTGGTTATCGCTTGGTGCCGTGACGGTCCCCTGCGCTCGGTCATCGTGTCATGGCCGGGGGCGGAGGAATTCGATCTCTACGAGGACTGGGCCTTCACCTCGTCCCACAACCGGTCCAGCTCCGCCAGACCGGCGCGTCCGAGATCGAGCCCGCGCTGCTCGGCCAGCCGCTCCACGGCCTCGAAGCGCCGCGTGAACTTGTCGTTCGCTTGCTCGAGCGCCGCACGGGGATCAATGCCCAACTTGCGCGAGAGGTTGACGACCGCGAACAGGAGGTCGCCCAGCTCATCCCCCAACCTTTCCCGTTTCCCCTTTCCCGTTTCCCGCTCCACCTCCGCGATCTCCTCCCTCACCTTCTGCATCGGTCCCGTCGCGTCCGGCCAGTCGAACCCCACGCCGGCGGCGCGCTCCTGGAGCCGGTAGGCCATCAGCAAGGGGGGCAGGGTGGCCGGCATCCCCTCGAGGACGCCACGTTTCCCCTTTCCCGTTTCCCCCTTCCCGAGTTCCCACGTTGGCGGCTTGTCGCCGCGCCCGAACAGATGCGGATGCCGTCGCCACATCTTTTCCTCGAGCGTGCGCGTCACGGTCTCCGCGTCGAACTCGCCGCGCTCTTCCCCGATCACGATCTGGAAGGCGAGGTGCAGCAGCAGGTCGCCCAGCTCGTCGCGCACGGCGTCGGGCTCGCCCTGACGCAACGCCTGGTCGAGCTCGAGCGCTTCCTCCACGAGGTACGGGCGCAGCGTGTCGCGGGTCTGGACGTGGTCCCAGGGGCAGCGCGCGCGCAGGTCGCGCACCAACGTGAGGGCGCGGGCGAAAGCGAGGGCGGTGTCGGACATGGTCCCTGGAGTTTAACCCCTTTTTCGCCTTGCATTTACCCACTACGCCGGATAGCTTTCGCGCGCCTGTGAACGCGTCTCCGAGCGGGCGCGACGCGCGCGCCTGGGTCGAAGTGGACCTCGCCGCGGTCGTCGAAAACGCCCGCACCGTTGCACGCGTGGCGGGTACACGGCTCCTCCCGGTGGTGAAGGCGAACGCATACGGGGTGGGAGCCGTTGCAATTTCCCGGGTGCTGGAGCCGCTCGAGCCCTGGGGCTACGGCGTTGCGACGATCGAGGAGGGCGCCGAGCTGCGGGCCTCGGGGATCGCGCGGCCCGTGCTCGTGTTCATGCCGGCCCGACCCGACTTGTTCGACGCCTACCATGCGCACCGGTTGACGCCCGCGCTCGGTGACCGCGCCAGCATTCACGCCTGGATCGCGCGCGAGGGGCGCGGCGGCCCGTTTCACCTCGAGATCGACACGGGAATGGGTCGGTCGGGCGTGCGCTGGGACGAGCTCGAGCCGCTCGCCGGTCTGCTCGACACGCCGTACCTCGAGGGCTGCTATACGCATTTTCACTCGGCCGACCGGCGCGACGGCTCGGCCGACGCGCAGCTCGAGCGTTTCAAGGCCGCGGTAGCACGCCTCACGCGCCGCCCGCCGCTCCTGCACGTGGCGAACAGCGCGGCGGCGCTCCGGGGCAAGCCGTTCGCGCTGGATGTGATTCGCCCCGGCATCTATCTGTACGGCGCATCGCCCGGCGAGGGGTTGCCGAGCGGCAAACCCGCGATTGCGCTGCGTGCGCGCGTGGTGAGCATCCGCAAGGTGCGGCGCGGCGAGAGCGTCAGCTACTCGGCGTCCTGGACCGCGTCGCGCGATACGACCGTAGCCACGCTCGGGATCGGCTACGCCGACGGGCTACGACGCTCGCTCGGCCTGAAGGGCGAAGCGACCGTGCTCCTGAACGGTGCACGCTGTGCCGTGATCGGGCTCGTGACGATGGACCTCACCATGGTCGACGTGGGTGACGGTCGCGCCGCGGTGGGTGACGTCGTGACCCTGATCGGTGACGTGGACGGGCAGGGGAATACGCTGGATCAGTTCGCCGCCTGGAGCGGGATGGTGCAGCACGAGCTCCTGGCCGGGCTCGGGCCCCGGCTGCCGCGCGTGTACCGGTGAAGCGCGCCGCCATCATCGTGCTGGACGGGCTCGGCATCGGGGCGTGTCCCGACCAGGCGGCCTACGGCGATGCCGGGTCCGACACGCTCGGGAACGTGGCGCGCGCGGTAGGGGGATTGCGACTGCCGAACCTGGAGCGCCTGGGGCTGGGGAAATGCCGACCCATTCTCGGCCTCACGTCTGGGGTTGACCCCGGGCGCAAGCCCGGGGATGGGCCAGTGGCCGCCTACGGTGTGGCCCTCCCGGCGTCCGCCGGCAAAGACTCGACCACGGGGCATTGGGAGATCTGCGGCATCGTGCTGAAGCTCGCGTTCCGGACGTACCCGAACGGCTTCCCCACGTCGCTGCTGGAGGACTTTGCGCGACGCACTGGCCGTGGTTGGTTGGGCAACCGGCCCGCCTCGGGTACCCAGATCATCGCCGAGCTGGGCGAGGAGCATCAGCGCACGGGCAAGTGGATCGTATACACATCGGCGGACTCGGTTTTCCAGGTCGCGGCGCACGAGCACACCGTGCGGCCGGACGAGCTGTATCGGGGCTGCCGGGCGGCGCGGGAGCTGCTCGTGGGCGAGCACGCGGTGAGCCGGGTGATCGCGCGGCCCTTCACGGGGCGGCCGGGCGCGTACCAGCGGACGTCCGGCCGCAAGGACTTCTCGATCGAGCCGGTGGGCGAGACGCTGCTCGACCGGCTCGCCGCGGCCGGCGTGCCGCGGGTCGGGATCGGCAAGGTGGACGACCTGTTCGCGGGCCGGAACATCGCGAGCGAGCACACGCCGACCAACCGGCACGCGTACCGGCTGGTCGAACGAGCGCTGGACGAGACGGAGAGGGGATTCATCTTCGTGAACGTGATCGAGTTCGACCAGACGTGGGGGCACCGCAACGACGTCGCGGGGTTTCATGAGGGGCTGCGGGAGCTGGACGCCTGGATCCCCCGGCTCGAGGCCCGCGCCACCGGAGACGACGTGATCATCCTGACCGCCGACCACGGGAACGACCCGACGACACCGTCGACCGATCATTCCCGGGAGGCGGTCCCGATCCTGGTGCTGGGGGGCCGCGTGCGGGCGCGCCCGTTGGGCGAGCGGCGCAGCTTCGCCGACATGGGCGCGACCGTGGCCGAGTTCTTCGAGGTGCCGCCCCCACCGCTCGCGGCCGGGACGTCGTTCCTTCCGGAGATCCGGGCTTGAGCGCGGAGCTGGTGCGCCGGGCGCGCGACGTCAAGCAGCACGCCTACTGTCCCTACAGCAAGTTTCGCGTCGGCGCGGCGCTCGAAGCGGCCGACGGCGGGGTGTACGTGGGGACCAACGTCGAGAGCGCGTCGTACGGGCTCACGATCTGCGCCGAGCGGATGGCGATCGGGGCGGCCGTGGCGGATGGGGGAGGAGCGGGGACGCGCGCGTTCCGTCGTATCGTGGTGGCTACCGACGTCGATCCACCGGCCTCGCCGTGCGGCGCCTGCCGCCAGCTGCTCGCCGAGTTCGGGCTCGATCTCGAAGTGATCGCCGTAGGGCCAAGGACCGAGCGGCGCTGGGTGCTGCGCGATCTCCTGCCGGACGCATTTGCGAAGACGGCGCTCTTGCCATGATGGCGCGGCGCGCGGCGTTGATCGGCGCGGTGCTGCTGGCGGTCGCCTGCGTGGAGCGTGTGTCCGCTCCCGGGGCGTGTCCGTCGTTCTGTCCCTCGGGTCAGATCCAGATCGTCGACACGGTGCTGACGAGCATCATCGCGCGTGACTCGGCGTTCCGCGGCTACGTGACGGAGCCGCACGCCTCGCTGATGCTCGCGGCTGACCTCCCCGGCATCGTCGACGGGCGGCCGATCTTCCGGATCATGGGCTTCGGGCCGACCTTCGTGTTGAGCGCCACCGATACGGGCGCGATCCTGGGCGCGGATTCGGCGCGCCTGCAGCTCACCGTGGCGCGGCGCGACACCGGGGCGCACAATCTCTCGCTCCGGTTCTACCGGCTGCCGAGCACCATCGATTCGACGACGACGTTCACCGACCTGACGGGTCCATTCACCGACTCACTCGTCAAGACGGTGAACATCGACACGCTGCTGGCGCTTCCGGGGCGCAAGGACACGCTCACGGGCGACAGCGTGGTGGTCGACACGGTCAATCATGTCCTGGTGTTGAACCTGAAGCTCGACAGCACAGCGGGGCGCTATGTGGGACCAACCGATTCCGGCACGGCCGCCTACGGCGTGCGCGTCTCGGCCGACTCGCTCGCCAGCATCGCCCTCACCAAGTCCACCCTGTTGTGGCAATGGTACTTGCGCGTGGACTCAGCGGGCACGCCCGTGGCGCGCACGCCCGCCCTGCGGGGGGCCGCCTTCGCGAGTTTCGTCTTCGATCCACCGCCGCCGCCGCCCGATTCCACCCTGGCGGTCGGCGGCGTGCCGTCGGCCCGCAGCATCCTGCGCGTGGCGTTCCCGCGCTTCATCCGCGACTCGTCCCAGATCATCCGCGGGACGCTCACGCTCGTCCCCGCCGCTCCGGTGCGGGGCGCGCCGTCGGATTCGTTCGTGGTCGAGGCGCACACCGTGTTCACGGACGTCGGCGCCAAGTCTCCCATCATCGTCGACGCGACGCGCACCGATACCACCGTCGTGCGCATCGGCATCAGCGACACCGTGCGGATCGAGGTGACGAACCTGTTGCAGTTCTGGGCATCCGACACGACCCGGGCGACGACCCTCGTGCTGCGGGCCGAGCAGGAAGCGACGTCCTTCTCGCTGATCCGGTTCTATCCCTCGCTCGCCCAGGCCTTCCGGCCGGCGCTGCGCATCACGTTCGTGCGACGCTTCCCCTTCGGAGCACCATGACACGGGTCACCCGCATCACCGTTCTGGTCCTGCTCGGCTCAGTCCTTACGGGCGGGGCTGTGGTCCGCGCGCAGGACTCGCAATTCGGTATCCGCGGGCCGGGAACGCCGGGCCGCTGGGAATCGGTGCGTTCCCGCTCGACGGGAGGAGCGTTCGGTCCGTTCGACCCGCTGTCTGCGCTCACCGAAGCCGGGCTGGCGGACGTCCCGCAGCTCACCGCCACCGCGATGCAAAGCGCCTCGTACCGCGACGCCGAAATTGCCGGGACGACCACCGCGTTGCGCGCCACGCGATTCCCGCTGCTGAACGTTGCGGGGCGGGTGCATCGGCGACTCGCGATCGCCGCGGGCTTCACGACCTACCTCGATCGCTCCTGGGACGTGACCTTGCGCGACTCGGTCGCGCTGCGCGGCACGCTGGAGCGCTACACGGACGAGGTCACGAGCGATGGGAGCATCGCCGATCTGCGGCTGGCGGCCGCCAGCCGGCTGTCGCGCCGCCTGGCGATCGGCGCGGGCCTGCATCTGCTCGCGGGCTCGACCCGCGAGACGGCCGAGCGCCGCTTCGACGACACGACCTTCCACACGGTGCAGCAGCTCGCCGAGGTGCGCTACTCGGGCATGGGCGTGTCGGGGAGCCTGCTGCTGGGCGTCGCCCCGGGGCTCAGCGTGATCGGCTGGGCCCGCGCGGACAACCGGCTGCGTGCCACGGTGGCCGACACGACGAGCGCCGAGACCGACCTACCGCGCATGGCGGGAGGCGGGATGCTGTTTTCGCCCGGCCCGAGTGTGCGATTCGGCGGGTCCGTGGCCTGGCGCGGTTGGGCGCGCGCCGGCGCCGGCGCGTTCGACACGTGGACCTGGTCGGCAGGAGCGGAGATCGGTGGCGGGCACATGCCCTTCCGGTTCGGGGTGCGGGGCGGCCAGGTGCCGTTCGGGCCAGGTGCGACCGCACCGACCGAATTCGCCGCCGCGGCGGGGACCGGGCGCGCGTTCGCCCAGGGGCGCGCGCTCCTCGATGTGGGCGTGGAGCGGCTGGAGCGTCGGGGAGGGGGCCTCACCGAGCGCGTGTGGACCGCACTCGTGGGCCTCACCGTGCGTCCGTGAACGTCTACTTCCATACCTTCGGCTGCAAGGCGAACCAGTACGACACGGCCGTGGTGCGACAGGCGTTCGCCGATCAGGGGGCGACGGTGGTCGACGACGCCGCGGCGGCGGACGTCGCGGTGGTGAACTCGTGCACCGTGACGCACGAGAGCGAGGCGAAGCTGCGGCGCTTCGTGCGTCGTCTCGCGCGCCAGAGCGAGCGCCTCGAGACCGTCGTGATCGGTTGCGCCGCGGCCCGCGACGCGGGCGCGATCGCCGCGCTGCCCGGCGTGCGCGCGGTGGTGGGGGGAGCGGAACCTGTGCGGGTGCTGCGTGCCGCAGGACTCTCCTTGCACCGCTCCGCGTTGTCCTCACCCCCTGTCCCCCTCTCCGCAATGCGGAGAGGGGGGACGGTAGGGCGTGCTCGCGGGCTCCTCAAGATCCAGGACGGCTGCGACGAGCACTGCACCTTCTGCGCGACCACCATCGCCCGGGGCGCCAACCGATCGCGCTCGATTCCGGAACTCGTCGAGGAAGCACGGGCGCTGGCGGAGCACCACGCGGAGATCGTGCTCACCGGCGTGCATATAGGGACGTACGGACAAGACCGGGAAGGGGGACGCGGGAAGAGGGAAGGGGGCTCGCTGGGGGAGCTCCTGGAGGCCCTCATCACCGCCGTCCCGTCCGTCCGCTTCCGGCTCTCCTCGATCGAGGCCACCGAAGTCGACGACACGATCGCCCGGCTCCTGATCGAGGCCCCCCGGAATCTTGCGGCACACCTGCACGCCCCGCTGCAATCCGGCTCGAACCGCGTGCTCAAGCGCATGGGCCGACACTGGTACACGGCCGAATCGTACCGGGCGCGCCTGGAGTGGCTCGCGGCCCGGCTGCCGGTGCTCGGGCTCGGGGCGGACATCATCGCCGGCTTCCCGGGCGAGACCGACGAGGATCACCGTGCGACCGTGACGCTGGTCGAGACGCTGCCCTTCACCTATCTGCACGTCTTTCCCTACAGCGAGCGGCCCGGCGCGGCGGCGGCGCGCCTGGGCGCGCCCGTTCCGCCCCACATGCTGCACCAGCGGGCGCTCGAGCTGCGCCGGCTGGGTGAGGCGAAGGGACGGCGATACCGGGCGGGCCGCGTGGACCAGCGTGCGGACGGCGTCGTGAGCGGGCATGGGGCAGGCAAGATCGAGGTGCTCACGCAAGACTACGTTTCGGTCTATCTTCCCACCGAGGAGTGGAACGGAAGCGCCCGCTTCGAGGTGACCGTCCGATAGCCATGCCGCGCATCTACATCGAGACGTACGGCTGCCAGATGAACGTCGCGGACTCCGAGCTGGTGCTCGGGGTGCTCGCGCGCGAAGGCTACGTCGCGGTGGACGATCCCGCCGCGGCGGACGTCGTGCTGGTAAACACCTGTGCCGTGCGCGACCACGCCGAGCAGAAGGTGCTGTCGCGCGTTGGGGAGCTGAAGCGCTCCAAGCGGCCGGGCGGCGTGCTGGGCGTGGTGGGGTGCATGGCGCAGCGGCTGGGGCCGCGGCTGCTCGAGCGCGTCCCGCAGGTGGACCTGGTCGTGGGTCCGGACGGCTATCGCGGGCTGCCCGACCTGATCGCCCGGGCGCGCGGCGGCGAGCGTGCCGCCGAGGTGGAATTCAAAGCCTGGGAGCACTACGAGGACGTGCCGCCCGTGCGAGAAGGGGGGGCGGCCGCATCGGCGTTCGTGACGGTGCAGCGTGGCTGCGATTATCGGTGCACCTTCTGCATCGTTCCGATGACACGCGGGCCGGAGCGGAGTCGCAAGTTGGCGGACGTCGTGCGGGAGGTGACGGACCTCGCCCGCGGCGGTACGACCGAGGTGACGCTCCTTGGACAGACGGTCAACAGCTACGCCGACGGAACGCGCGATTTCGCCGACCTGTTGCGCGCGGTCGGGAGCGTGTCGGGCATCCGCCGGCTGCGGTTCACGTCGCCCTATCCCACCGATTTCAGCGAGCGCGTCGTGGCGGCGATGGCGGAAACGCCCGCCGTGTGCGAGCACGTGCACCTGCCGGTGCAGAGCGGCAGCTCGCGCGTGCTCAAGCGGATGCTGCGGCGCTACGATCGCGACCGCTACCTGGAGGTGGTCGCGGCGCTGCGCCGGGCCATTTCCGGCATCGCCCTCACGACCGACATCATCGTCGGGTTCCCGGGCGAGACGGAGCAAGACTTCCAGGAGACACTGTCGCTCGTCGAGGCGGTGGGGTTCGACGACGCCTACACGTTCCGCTATTCGCCGCGCGAGGGGACGCCGGCTACGCGCCTCAAGGATGTCGTACCCGACCATGTGGCCGGGGAGCGGTTGGAGCGTTTGGTGGCGGCGGTCCGCGGGATCGCGCGCTGCAAGAATGTCGGGCTCGTGGGGACCACCCACGAGGTGCTGGTCGAGGGGCGAGCCAAGCGTGGCGGTCTGCTCCAGGGGCGGACCCGCGCCAACAAGGTCGCCTTGTTCGCAGGGCCCGACGCATGGATCGGGTCCTACCGCCTGGTGCGTCTCACCGGCACTACCGGCTCGACCTTCGCCGCCTTGGCGGTGGGCCAGGAGTTGGCCGTCGTGGGGTGACGAACGTGACGTACGAGGTGGTGCAGCGGGAGTACGCCAAGCTCCGTCCCCAGCTGCCCCGGTTCTGCGGCTGCGAGACGTGCCGCGGCGACGTGGTCGTATACGCCCTCAACCGGCTCGCTCCCAGCTACGTGTCCACGCCGCAAGGCGAGGTCCTGGTGGAGCTGCGGCTCGACAGCGATCAGGAAAAAGCCAAGCTCGACGTCGCCCTGCTCGAGGGGTTTCGCAAGGTGGGGCTCGCGCCTCGCTGCGGCGCGCGGCCCATACAGCTGATGTAGCCCGCTGAGGCGGCCGATGCGGCCGCCCATTCTCTTCCTCAGCGTGGCGTTCGGGGCCGGTCTCGCGGTTGGCCTCGATGTGTTCTTGGTGCGTGGTGCGTGGTACGTGGTGCCCCCCGTTCTCGCGACAGCCCTCCTGCTCATCAGGCGAGCCCCACTCGGCGCAGCGCTCGGGATCATGGGTGTGGCCGGGCTGTTGTGGGGCGCGGCGGCCGGTCGTGAGCGTGACGCGACGTGTGCGGGCGTCTGGGGCCGGGAATCGGGAAGTGGGAAACGGGAAACCGTGGCCGCCGCCGTCCGCCTGCTCGACCCGGTCTCGTCGCAGGGCGGCGTGGTGGACGCCGAGGTACTTCCCGGCAGCTGCGGGGGCCCGCTGCGGCTGCGCTGGCCTGGGGAGCACGTTGCCCGCGGCGGGACGCAGTGGGTGGTCGCGGGCCGCTGGAGCGGTGTCGCCGACCGCGGCGTCCTGGTGGTCCGTCGGCTGATTCAGCTCGAAGCGACGCCGCGTGGCCGCGGCGCGGTGCGCGACGCGCTCGCCGCCCGCAGCGCCGGATTGTTCGGCGCGCGGGCGCCGATCGTCAACGCGCTGGTGTTCGCGCCCAACGCTTCGCTCGATCCCGACATTCGCGAGCGCTATGTCCGCTCGGGCCTGGCGCATCTCCTGTCCATTTCGGGCTTGCACGTCGGGTTCCTCGCCGCCTGGCTGGCGTTGCTGCTCCGCAAGCTTCATCTCGCGCCCGGTCCCCGGTTCGCAGCGATGGTTCTGCTGCTCGCTGGTTATCTCTGGTTGCTCGGGTTGCCGCCACCCGCCGTGCGGGCCGGCGCGATGCTGGTGCTCGCCGAGATCGCCCGGCTGCGTCAGCGGGTGGTGGCGCCGCGCGGCACGATCGCGCTCTCGGCGCTCGGCGTGCTGCTGGCGGATCCGTTCGCGTTACGCTCAGTAGGCGCGTGGCTCTCGGTCGCCGGGATCGCCGCCGTGATCTGGGCCGACCGCGCGTGCGCGCGGGAGCGGCGAGTCCTACGACTGGTTGCGCCCGCGCTGGCCGCCACGCTCCTCACCGCGCCTATCAGCGCCTTCACCTTCGGCACCGTGGCACCGATCGGCGTGCTCGCGAATCTGGTGGCGATCCCGCTCGCCGGGCTCGCCGTGCCGGGGCTGGTGCTGGCGCTGGCGCTGTCGTGGCTGATGACCAGTCTCGCGCGCCTGGTGGCCGCGGGTGCGGGGCTGGGACTGGCGCTGCTCGATCTCATGGCGAGCACGGCCGCAGCAGTGCCGGGCGGGCACGTCGTGATGGTCGCCGGGTGGGCAGCGGCGGGGGTCTGGGCCGGGGTCGCGCTGGCCGCCTGGTGGCTGTGGAGGTCACCACGCCGCCCGTGGCTGATCGCCGCGCGCGTCGCCTTCGTCACCACGGTTCTCGTCGCGACGTCTCTGCGCGACGTCGTTGGGCTCGACGCCTGTCGTTGCTTGACGGTACATTTTCTCGATGTGGGGCAGGGGGATGCGGCGGCGCTGCGCACCCCCAACGGACGTTGGATCGTGATCGACGCGGGCCCCCGCACACCGGAGTCCGACGCCGGCCGACGTATCGTGGTCCCGTTCTTGCGGCGCCAGGGCGCCAGCCGGGTCGCGGTGGCCGTGGCGACCCATGGGGACGCCGATCACCTGGGCGGGATGCCCGCCGTGGTGGAGGCGTTCGATCCCGAGCTGGTGCTCGAGCCGGGGGAGCCGCTGGGGCGGCCGCTGTATCTCGAGTTTCTCGCCCGGGTAGAAGAGTCGGACGCGCGTTGGCACCCGGCGCGCGCGGGTGACCGGGTCGAGCTGGACGGCGTCACGCTCGAGGTGCTGAGCCCGGACTCGCTCTGGATGGCGCTGCCGCTCGATGTGAACGAGCACGGCGTGGTGCTGCGCGTGTCGTACGGCGCGGTGCACCTCTTGTTCCAGGCGGATGCGGGCCTGCCCGTCGAGGCGCGGCTCGCGGGGCGGGTGGGAGCGGTGGAGTTGCTCAAGGTGGGGCATCACGGCTCGCGCAGCGCGACCTCGGACGGGTGGCTCGACGAGCTGGCGCCGCACGAAGCGGTGATCAGCGTGGGCCGGCACAACCGCTACGGCCACCCGACGCCCGAGGTGCTGGCGCGCCTGGCGGCGCACGGCATCACGGTGCTCAGAACCGACGAGCGCGGCACGATCACTTTCTCCACGGACGGCCACGGTGCAAGGCTCCGAAGTCATCACGATTGAGCGCTTCATCATGGAGCAGGAGCGGCTGCACCCGGAGGCCACCGGGGAGCTGTCGAACCTGCTGTACGACTTGTGCCTGGCGGCGAAGATCATCTCGCGGCACGTGCGGCGCGCCGGTTTGAGCGACATCCTCGGTCCGGCCGGGGCGGTGAACGTGTCGGGCGATTTGCAGCAGAAGCTCGATCTGTTCGCCAACGAGACCGTGCGCCAGAGCGTGCAGTACACCGGTCGCGTGTGCGTCACCGCGTCCGAAGAAGACCCGGCGCCGGTGCCGGTCCCCCCGGGAAAGCCCTCCGGCAAGTACGTCGTGCTGTACGATCCCCTCGACGGCTCCGCCAACATCGACGTGAACGTCTCCATCGGCACCATCTTCTCCATCCACAAGCGCGTCACCAAGAAGAACGGCACGGCGGGGCTGGCCGATTGTCTGCAGGTGGGGAAGAAGCAGGTGGCGGCGGGCTACATCCTGTACGGCTCGAGCACGATGCTCGTGTACACGACGGGGCAGGGGGTGCACGGCTTCACGCTCGATCCCACCATCGGCGAGTTTCTCCTGTCCCATCCCAGCATCACCACGCCACCGGTGGGCCGCTATTACAGTGTGAACGAGAGCAACTGGAATCGCTGGGCGCCGGCGGTGCAGCGCGTGGTGGCGGCGTTCAAGAACGGCGAGGGCAAGATCCAGCCCAAGAACGCGCGTTACATCGGCTCCCTGGTCGCGGACTTCCACCGCAACCTGATCAGCGGGGGCGTCTTCCTGTATCCCGCCGCCACCAATTATCCGCAGGGCAAGCTGCGTCTTCTGTACGAGGCCGCGCCGCTGGCGCTCGTGGTGGAGCAGGCGGGGGGGCGGGCGACGGACGGCTGCCGCTCCATCCTCGAGCTCGTGCCCGAGGACCTGCACCAGAAGACGCCGCTCGTGATCGGCAGCCGGGACGACGTCGCGTTCGCGGCGCGCGTCATCGGGGCCGAGGCCGCGGTGACGGCGCAGTGAGCGACCGCAAGCCCGTATACGGTCCGGAAGACTGGACGGGCGATCCCGCGCGCCAGCTGGGCGACGCCGGCGCGTACCCGTTCACGCGCGGCGTCCATCCTACCATGTATCGTGGCAAGCTCTGGACCATGCGCCAGTACGCCGGGTTCGGCACCGCGGAGGAGACCAACGCGCGGTTCCGCCATCTGCTGGCCGCGGGGCAGACCGGGCTGTCGGTGGCGTTCGATCTCCCGACCCAGATGGGGTACGACTCGGACCATCCGATGGCCGAGGGCGAGGTGGGGCGGGCGGGCGTGGCGATCGATACGGTGGACGATCTGGAGCGCCTGTTCCACGCGATCCCGCTCGACCGGGTTTCCACGTCCATGACCATCAACGCCACGGCGGCGGTGCTGCTCGCGATGTACGTCGTGGTGGGGGAAGAGCAGGGCGTGCCGCGGGCCAAGCTCGAGGGGACGGTGCAGAACGATATCCTGAAGGAATTCATCGCACGCGGCACGTACATCTATCCGATCGAGCCTTCGTTGCGTCTCGTGACCGACGTGTGCCGCTTCGTGGCGGCGGAGGGGATGAGCTTCAATCCCATTTCGGTGTCGGGCTATCACATGCGGGAGGCGGGGGCGACCGCGGTGGAGGAGCTGGCGTTCACGTTCGCCAATGGGCTCGAATACGTGCGGCGCGCGGTGGCGGCGGGTCTGGAGGTGAACCAGCTCTTGCCCCGGGTTTCGTTTTTCTTCGCCGCGTTCACCGACCTGTTTGAAGAAGTCGCCAAGTTTCGGGCCGCCCGGCGATTGTGGGCGCGCCTCATGAAGGAGCGCTTTCAGGCGAGTGACGCGGCGTGTCGTCTGCGCTTCCACACGCAAACGGGAGGATCGACCCTCACGGCGCAGCAGCCCAAGAACAACGTGGTGCGGGTGGCGATGCAGGCGCTGGCGGCGGTGCTGGGGGGCACACAATCGCTCCATACCAACGCGTACGACGAGGCGCTGGCGCTCCCGACCGAGCAGAGCGCGACGCTGGCGCTGCGCACCCAGCAGATTCTCGCGCACGAAACCGGCGTGCCCGAGACGGCGGACCCGGTGGGTGGGAGCTGGTACGTCGAGGCGCTCACCGACCGGATGGAGCGCGAGGCACGTCAACTGCTCGACGGGATCGAGCAGGCCGGCGGGGCGGCAAAGGCGGTGGAGCGAGGCCTGTTTCAGGAGGCGATCGCCAAGAGCGCGTACGCGGCACAACGGGCGATCGAGTCCGGCAACACGGTGGTCGTGGGAGTGAACGAGTACGCCGACGATCAGGAGATTCCATCGGTGCCGGCGCCGGATTACCGGGCGCTCGCGGCGGAGCAGCGGGAGCGGGTAGCACAACTACGGGGGAAACGGGAAAGGGGAAAGGTCAAGGCCGTCTTGGCGGCACTGGAGGCGGCCGCCCGAGAGCCCGCGGCGCCGCTGATGGAACCGATTCTCGAGGCGGTGCGGGCCCGGGCCAGCGTGGGGGAGATCTCGGACGCGCTGCGCGGTGTGTGGGGCGTGTATCGACCCTCATGACGCCACGGCGTCGTAGACGCGCCGGAAGTCGAACGAGCGCCCGCGGCCGCCGTCGAAGCTGACGATCACGAACAGCTGCTTGCCGTCCTGCGACCGCAGGTAATCCTCCGTCTCCTTGCGCCTCTCGGTGGCTCGCGCGCAGCTTACGTGCGTTCCATATGCGCACGCTCATCGCCTCCATCGAACGCGAATACCGCCGCTACAAGACGCTCGCCGAAGGCGCGATCGACCAGCTGGCGGACTCCGGGCTCGCGGATGCGGCGGGCGGCGGCAATTCCATCGCCACCATCGTCTGGCACATCTCCGGCAACCTGAAGTCCCGCTTCACGGACTTTCTCACGTCCGACGGTGAAAAGCCGTGGCGGGACCGCGACTCCGAGTTCGTGGCCCGCCACGTGACGCGCGCCGAGCTCCAAGCGAAGTGGGAGGAGGGCTGGCGGGTCCTGTTCGCCGTCCTCGCCGACCTCGCCGACGCGGATCTCGAGCGGACGGTGACGATCCGAGCTCAGTCGATCCCCGTGGTCGAGGCGCTCCACCGTTCGCTCGCACACGCGAGCTACCACGTGGGTCAGATCGTCTACGTGGCCAAGGCGCTGCGAGGTGCCGACTGGCAGTCCTTGAGCATTCCACCTGGTCAATCGGCGCGGTACAACCAGGCGTCGGCCTTCGAGCCCGCGCCGCGCCCGATCCGCTAGGGCGGGCGCCGGTCGTCGTTCACAAGGAGACGGCATGGTGCGTATCGCGGTCGCGGGGGTTGCC
Organism: Gemmatimonadota bacterium; assembly: GCA_003222055.1. GTDB lineage: Bacteria > Gemmatimonadota > Gemmatimonadetes > Gemmatimonadales > GWC2-71-9 > AG41. The sequence goes on along the minus strand of QHUT01000062.1, from coordinate 11,892 downwards.
TCGCTGTGTCTCCTGCTCTCCCCGCTTGCTCCACCGCAGGCGCCCTCGCTCATCGAGCACGACTCGGTGGTCGCGACGCGGCAGCCGGGACCTCACAACGGCGGCGGGGAGACGACGGCATACTCGTTCTTCGCACGGGCGCCCGACCTGCACTTGGTCTTTCGCAAGCGCGCGTTGCATCGGGGCGCCGCAATCGGGTACCACCGTCAGGAAGAGGACGAGATCTACTACGTCTTGAGCGGGACGGGCGAGCTCACGTTGAACGGCGCACGCTCCGTGGTGATCCCCGGGACAGCGATCCTGACCCGTCCCGGGAGCTCGCACGGCTTGCGGCAGGTGGGCTCCGACGACCTGGTGGTCATCATCGCGTACCAGCAGTCGGGCAGCGCGCGGGGGCGCTGAAGCCGACCCACGCGCCATGGCGGCTGACCCCGGAGACTTGCGCCCGGCCCCACTGCGCCCGCAGCTTCCGGCGTGTCCAAGGTCCTGACCTTCCTCGGCGCGAGCGTCGGGGGCGCGATCGGCTGGTGGCTCGGCGCGCGCGTCGGAACGATGACGGCCTTCGTGGTCAGCACGGTGGGAACCGGTGTGGGCGTGTACGCGGGGCGCCGGATTGCGGACTCGCTGCTCGCGTGATGCGACCGGATGCCGCCATCACGCCGATCGCCCATGCAGCGCTTGCCTCGCCGCGCAGATTGTGCGTTATTGACACCTTACGCCATGGCCCTGGCCCATCAGAACCTCGCCGTCGCCGTCGGCGCCGCGAAGGAGCAGGCCAGGACGGTGTTGCAGCGGTTCAGCACTTCATTCCCGACCTCGAGCACATCACGCGCGCCTGCGGCGACAAGCTCGCGTCCGTGAAACCGCTCGTGGAGGCGGCTCTTGGTGTCGCGCGCGGCACGCCCGACCCAGCCTGAGGGCGAGACCCACTGGGCGCGGTTGAAGACCGCGCTGGACTTGCCGCTACGCCTCGGCGCCTGGTATCGCGTCGTGGCCCCGGTGACGGCCCTGGAGGTGGTGGTCAGCATCCAGGGGACGCGCGTATCGGTGCCGCGCCCCTACGTCGAGTTGCGCGCGACGCCGCCCGGGGAGTGGACCGTCGTGCGCAACCCGAAAGTCAGGCCCGAGCGCACGCCGGCAGGCCTGCGACAGGCATACATCGTCTGCCCCGGGTGCCGGCGTCGCGTGGAGCTGCCCGCGACCCGGCTCGCAGAACAACTCTGTCCGCACTGCAACGAGACGTTCCCGATCGCCTGGGACGAGAAGCCCAGCAAGAAGACCTGACGTCGCTCAGGTCTTGATGCTCTTCGCGGCCTCGTCCCACGACACCGCGCTCTTGCGAAAGTACGACTCGTTCGCCATGTGACAGGCCAGCGCCGCGTGGTGGCCGAAGACCACGTCTTCGGTCACCGGCTTCCGCGTTCGCACCGCCTCGAAGAACGTCCACAGGTGCGGCCGGACGTCGTCAAAATCGGGCCCGCTGAATGAGATCGCCTCCGGCATCGCGACCGGTTGGCCCACCTTGGGATCGTTTTCCTCGTGCCACTTGGCGAGGTAGGCCTGCCGCAGCGCGCGCGGGTAGCTGCCCGTGTAATAGCTGGGATACTGATCCTTGCCCGATTGGGGCGTGAAACTCAGGCTCGATCCGGTGACCTCGAGCAGGCCCTTCGAGCCCTGGATGCGGTACGTCTCGGGCATTTCCGTACCCAGGTTCAACCGCATGTACACCGGCAAGCCGTCGTAGTCGTACACGACCGCGTGGACGTCGGGCATGTTGCGGCCGTCTTTCCAGCGTCGGATACCGCCCACCGCGCTCGCCTGCTTGGGCGGAGCGTTGATTCCCACCATGAACATCATGCCGCTGACCAGGTGCACCAAGAGGTCGCCGGCCACGCCGGTGCCGTACTCCTTCCAGCAGCGCCACCGCGCGAAGATGAAGGGATCGAACGCACGCTTGGGTACGGTCCCCTGCCACGTGTCCCAGTCGAGGTTCTTGGGAGAGAGATCGGGCGGCGGAGGATACTCCCACGCGCCCGTCGGGTCGTTTCGCCCGAGCCAACCCTCGACCAGCATCAGGTCGCCGAGCGTGCCCTGCGCGATCAGCTCCTTGGCCTTGGCGCAGACCTGAGAGCTCACGCGCTGCGAGCCGATCTGCACGATGCGGCCCGCCCGCTTCGCCGCGTCGACCATGGCGACGCCGTCGGCCGGGCTGTGCGACATCGGCTTCTCGCAGTAGATGTCCTTCCCGGCGCTCACGGCGTCCACGACCACCTGCTTGTGCCAGTGATCGGGCACGGCCGCCACGATGCAGTCGATGTCCTTGTTGTCGAGCAGCTCCTGATAGCGGCGCGTGACGGGTAGATCGGGCCGCACGATCTCGCGGGCCAGGACGTGCCGGCCGTCGTACAGGTCGGCGGCGGCGGCGCACTCGACCCCCGGCAGCGTAATGGCATTAGCCAGGAGTCCCGAGCCCTGCATACCGATGCCGATCATGCCGAAGCGGACCCGGTCGCTGGGCGCCACGGCGGCCAGGTTCATGAAATGGCGCGGCAGCGGCCCGACGGCGAACGATGCGCCGGCCGCCGCCGCACTCGTGCCCAAGAATTCACGACGCGACCAATCGTTGCGTTTCCCTTTCACGGCGTCTCCCTGTCTCGGGGTCGGTCTATTATGCAGGCGCTACAGGTCGCCCCGATAGATGGCCCCGGGCGTAGCGCTACTTGACCTCGCAGGGACAGGCCGGCAGACTCGGCACGTGCGCGTGTGTGCCGAGTCCCGTTACGTCGTGTGCCTGCTCGGTGCGCTTCCCGGCGCGGCGCGGGCGCAGCATCCCCGCTGGGCGTTTGGCCCGTTCCACAAGCCCGGGGCGGTGAACCCCATCCTCGCACCGGATCCCCGCGCCACGTTTCGCTCTCCCGTGAACGACACCGTCGTGCGGTGGGAGGAGCATGCCACGTTCAACCCCGCCGCGGTCGTGAAGGACGGCCAGGTCTACGTGCTGTACCGCGCCGAGGACGCGAGCGGGGACCCGCAGATCGGTCATCATACCTCGCGCATCGGGCTGGCGGAAAGCGCGGACGGCGTGCGCTTCACGCGCCGCGGCGCGCCGGTGCTGTACCCCGACCGGGACGCGCAGGCCCCGTACGAATGGCCGGGAGGGGTGGAAGACCCGCGCGTGGTGGAGTCCGCGGACGGGACGTACGTCCTTACGTACACGCAGTGGAACCGCCGCATCCCGCGCCTCGCCGTCGCGACGTCCCGCGACTTGATCCACTGGACCAAGCGCGGTCCGGCCTTCGCCGCCGCGAGCGGCGGGAAGTACCGCGACCTCGAGTCCAAGTCCGGCGCCATCGTGACCCGAGTCGAGGGGGATCGCGTCATCGCGACCAGGGTGAACGGCAAGTACTGGATGTACTTCAACGTGCCCGAGATGCTGATCGCGACATCGGACGATCTGGTCGAGTGGACGCCTCTGGAGGACGACGCGGGGAGGCCGCTGCGCGTCCTCGCTCCGCGGCCCGGTTACTTCGACTCCTGGCTGGTCGAGGCCGGGCCGCCGGCCATCCTCACCGAGCGCGGGATCGTGGTGCTCTACAACGCCGGCAACAGCGGGACGTACGGCGCACCGCGGCTTCCGGCCAGGGTCTACACGGGTGGGCAGGCGCTCTACGACCGCCGCAACCCGCTCAAGTTGATCGCCCGCCTGGACGAGCCGTTCATCACACCCGGCGAAGATTACGAGCGAACCGGACAGTATCCCGAAGGGACGACGTTCGTGGAGGGGCTGGTCCCGTTCCACGGGCGCTGGTACTTGTACTACGGCACGGCCGACTCGCGCGTGGGCGTGGCGGTGTGGGATGCGAATCGCTGACGCGTGCGCCCTTGCGCCGACGGTTGGTTCACGCGCAGCTTATGCGCCCTGAGAATGAAGCCGAAACGATCTTCGGGGATGAGCGCGGTGGGAGCGCTGTCGGTCCTCCTCACGGCGGCCTGCGCCGCCGCTCCGGCGCATCCCGCCGGTCTCTCGCCCGCGGCCCAGCCTCAGGCCGACAGCGCCCGACCCCGTTACACCGCAGCGGACGTGACGTTCATGTCCGGCATGATCGTCCACCACGCACAGGCGGTGCTGATCGCCGGCTGGGCACCCGCGCACGGCGCTAGTCCGGCGCTGCGCGCGCTGTGCGCGCGAGTCGTCGTGGGGCAGCGCGACGAGATGGCTGTCATGCAGCGCTGGCTGCGGGAGCGCCACGAAGCCGTGCCGGACGCCGACCCACACGGTCACATGATGCCGGGCATGGATCACCCCATGCTCATGCCGGGAATGCTGACTCAGGAGCAGCTCGCGCAGCTGGACAGCGCGCAGGGGCCCGAGTTCGACCGGTTGTTCCTGACGGACATGATCCAGCACCACCGCGGCGCGCTTACCATGGTGCGCACGCTGATCGACACGCCGCGCGCCGCCCGGGACGGACCGCTGTTTCAGATCGCGTCCGACATCAGTGCCGATCAGACGGCCGAGATCGACCGCATGACGCGCATGCTCGACGCATTGTCACCCACCTCTCCACGGAGTCCTCAGTGAGATCCCCGTCTCTCTTGTTCGTGATCGGCTCGATCGTCGCGGCGTGCGCTACCTCCAGGAAGTTCGACATGTCCACCACCGCACCGAGCCCCGACCGCCGCGTCGGGCTGCGCGCGGGGTGGATGAATGCCGCCGAGGCGGCCTGGAACCTGCACGTCGTGTCCGAGGCGCCGAAGCCGGCACAGTTCACCAATCCGAGCGATCTGGGCGACTTCGGGTACCTCAATTCGGATCTCGCGTTCACCGGACATTACGTAATCCAGGGCAACTTCCACGGCCTTCAGGTATGGGACATCGCCCAGCCGAGCCATCCCGTCCTGGTCACGACCTACCTCTGCCCCGAGCAGCAAAACGACGTGTCGGTCTACCGTAACCTCCTGTTCGCCTCGGGCGAGGACTTCAACGGGCGGCTCGACTGCGGCACCCAGGGCGTGCCTGATTCGGTCAGCAAGGACCGGTTGCGCGGCATCCGCATCTTCGACATCGCGGACATCGCGCACCCTAAGCCCGTGACGAGTGTGCAGACCTGCCGCGGCTCGCACACCCACACCGTCGTTACCGACCCGAACGACACGGCGAACGTCTACGTCTACGCATCGGGCACGGCCTCGGTGCGCTCGCCCAACGAGCTCGCCGGGTGCTCGGATCTGACGCCGGACAAGGATCCGAACAGCGAGCGGTTCCGCATCGAGGTGATTCAGGTGCCGCTCGCCCATCCCGAGCAGGCGCACGTGGTGAGCAAGCCGGCGATTCTGGCCGACCTGACCTACCGGGAATCGCACGCCGAGGCGCCGGAAGACATCGCCGAAGCGGCCAAGGCGGCTGCGGCAGCGCGCGCCAAGGGCGGGTTCACCGCGACCGTGCGCGGCGAGGAGATCGTGCTGGGCCCGCGTTTCGTCGCCGCGCAGCTCGACAGCATCGTCAAGGCGCGCGGCGGGACCGGAGCGCCGACCGGTGCCGACAGCGCCACCCTCCGGGCCGCCGTCCAGGGCATCGTGGATCGGCGGTTCAACCCGCCCACGCCCGGGAATGGCCCCCGGCCCGGCCCCGTCCAGTGCCACGACATCACGGTGTATCCGGCGCTCGGTGTCGCAGGGGGGGCGTGCGCCGGCTACGGCCTGCTGCTCGACATTCACGATCCGGTCCACCCGCGCCGCCTCGCCGCGGTGGCCGACTCGAACTTCGCCTTCTGGCATTCGGCGACGTTCAACAACGACGGCACCAAGGTCTTGTTCACCGACGAGTGGGGCGGGGGTCTGGCGCCCAAGTGCCGCGCCACCGACAAGCCCGAGTGGGGCGCCGACGCCATCTTCGCGGTGACGGGCGACGCGATGACGTTCCGAAGCTATTACAAGATGCCCGCGCCGCAGACCGTGTTCGAGAACTGCGTGGCGCACAACGGCTCCCTCGTCCCTGTGCCCGGGCGCGACATCATGGTCCAGGGCTGGTATCAGGGCGGCATTTCAGTGTTCGACTGGACCGATGCCGCGCATCCCAGGGAAATCGCGTACTTCGACCGCGGCCCCATGGACTCGACCAAGCTGGTCGGTGCCGGCTCGTGGTCCGCGTACTGGTACAACGGCTACATCGTGAGTTCCGAAATCGGGCGCGGGCTCGACGTGTTCGAGCTCGAGCCGAGCGGGTTGCTGTCACAGAACGAGATCGACGCCGCGAAGCTGGTCCACTTCGACTACCTGAACGTGCAGGACCAGCCGAAGATCACCTGGCCCGCGAGCTTCGTGGTGGCGCGCGCGTACCTGGACCAGCTGGAGCGCTCCAAGGCCTTGCCGCCCGACCGGGTGGCGACCGCGCGAGCGACCCTGGCCCGCGCCGAGCGGCTTTCCGGGCAACAGCGCCGGGATGCGTTGACGCAGCTGGCGACGCAGCTGAGTGGCGATTCCAAGGGAGCGCCCCAGCTCGTGGTCGGCGGTGTACCGATCGAAGCGCGAGCAGGCGATCAAGCGAAAGTCAGAGCGCTCGCCGGAATGGTCACGGACCTGGCGAACGGGGGGCGCTGAGGCCCCGCGGCGGGTCGAGCACGCATGGCCGAGGGCACGGCCCGGGTCGAGGCGTTCAGCGACGGCGTGTTCGCGATCGCCATCACGCTCCTCATTCTCGAGATTCGCGTTCCGCCGGCCGGCGGCGCGGGGGGACTCTGGGCTGGTCTCCTGGCGCTGTGGCCCTCCTACGTCGCGTTCCTGCTCAGCTTCTTCGTCGTCCTCGTGATGTGGGTGAACCACCACGAGCTGATGCGACTGGTGCGCGTCGTGACCTACCCGCTGCTGTTCGCCAACGGCCTGCTGCTCCTCACGGTGACGTTCGTGCCGTTTCCGACCGCGGTACTGGCCCAGCACCTCGCCACACCCGAGGCGAGGACGGCGGTGGCCCTCTACTGCGGGACGTTCGTGGTGAACAGTCTCGCGTGGGGCCTGGTGTTCTCGACCATGGTGCGCGGCCGGCTGTTCCACGCGGGTGTGGATGCCGGCACCATCCAACGTGTACGCCGGGCGTATCTGGCTGGTCCGCTGGTGTACGTCCTCGCGACACTGGTGGCGTTGCGCCAGCCGCTGCTGGGCCTCGCGCTCAACGCGTCCCTGTGGCTCCTGTGGATCCGGCTCGGCTACCGCGAGGCGGCCGAGGGGCGCAGGAGCATCTGACCGGGGCTCCTTGCGGTGGCGCGGCCGCGCCGCAGTTTATGGCCTGTCTGCTGGAAAGGAGACCAGCCATGGCGATCCGCATTGGTGACGAGGCCCCCGATTTCACCGCCGCGACGACCGAGGGCACGGTCCACTTTCACGAATGGGTGGGAGACAAATGGGCGATTCTGTTCTCCCATCCCAAGGACTTCACGCCGGTGTGCACCACTGAGCTCGGTTACATGGCGCGTCTCAAGCCGGAGTTCGACAAGCGCAACACCAAGATCATCGGCTTGAGCGCGGACCCGGTGACCGATCACGAGCGCTGGCTCGGCGACATCAAGGACACGCAGGGGTACGCGGTCAACTACCCGCTCATCGGCGACCCCGACCTGAATGTCGCCAAGTTGTACGACATGATTCACCCCAATGCGACCGGTGGGAAGCGCACCGCGGCGGACAACGCCACCGTGCGCTCGGTGTTCGTGGTTGGGCCCGACAAGAAGGTGAAAGCGATGATCGTTTATCCGATGAGCACCGGGCGCAATTTCGACGAGGTGCTGCGCCTGCTCGACTCCGTGCAGCTGACGGCCCGGCACACCGTTGCGACGCCCGTGAACTGGAAGCCGGGCCAGGACGTCATCATCCCGGCCTCGGTGTCGGACGAGGACGCGAAGAAGAAATACCCGCAGGGCTTCAAGACGCACAAGCCGTATCTGCGCACGGTGCGGCAGCCGCAATAAACGGAGGTGCTCATGACCGGCCTGTTGACGCTGTGGCTTCCCATCCTGGTGTCGGCGGTGCTGGTGTTCGCCGTCAGCTCCGTCATCCACATGATGTCGCCCTGGCACAAGAGCGACTTCCCCAAGCTGTCGAACGAAGACCGGGTGATGGACGCGCTCCGCCCGCTCGCCATTCCGCCCGGGGACTACATGATGCCCCGCCCGTCGAGCCGGGAGGAGATGCGCACCCCGCAGTTCACCGAGAAGTTCAAGAAGGGCCCCGTCCTGATGCTCACCGTGTGGCCCGGTGGCTCCATGTCGATGGGGAAGCAGCTGGTCCAGTGGTTCGTCTACGCCGTTGTCGTGGGGTGCTTCGCCGGCTACGTCGCGGGACGCGCGCTGCCTGCCGGCGCTCCGTTCCGGAGCGTATTCCGCTTCGCGGCGGCAACCGCCTTCGTCGGCTACGCGCTCGCGCTCTGGCAGATGTCGATCTGGTACCGCCGCTCCTGGCTCACGACGATCAAGGCGACGGTGGACGGGTTGATCTACGCGCTGCTGACCGGCGCGACGCTCGGATGGCTGTGGCCCCGATAGGGCGGCCACGCTACCCGGTCGTTCTGCTGGTCGCGGTACTCGGCGCGCTGGTCGTCTCGGGCCTCGCGCCGTATGACCGGGCGACCTGGTGGCTGGAGGTGTTTCCGATCCTCCTGGGTGCGCCGCTGCTCGTGGTCACGGGCCGGCGTTTCCCGCTCACGCATCTCGCCTACACGCTGCTGGCCGTCCACGCCCTCATTCTCATGCTGGGCGGTCACTACACGTACGAGCGCGTCCCGCTGGGCGCCTGGACACAACATGCCTTCGGGCTTGCCCGCAACGACTATGATCGACTGGGCCACTTCGTGCAGGGCTTCGTGCCCGCCATCGTGGCCCGGGAGATCTTGCTGCGGACGTCGCCGCTGCGCCCCGGCCGCTGGTTGTTCGTGCTCGTCACCGCGGTTTGCCTCGCGATCAGCGCATGCTATGAGTTCATCGAATGGTGGGTCGCCGTGGCCGGCGGCGCGTCCGCGGAGGCGTTCCTCGGCACGCAGGGCGACGTGTGGGATACGCAGTGGGACATGTTCATGGCGCTGCTCGGCGCCATCACCGCCCAGACGCTGCTCGGCTCGCTCCACGATCGTGCGCTCGCCGCTGTGCGCCTGAAGTCGTCCTGACGACGGGATGACGTCCGCCGTCGCCGCGCCCGCTGCGGAGGCACCCGATCGCGTGCTCCGGGTGATCGCCGTCTTCAAGTTCTGTAAGGCGGCGTTGTTGGTGGTGGTGGGTCTGGGCGCTCTCCAGCTGCTCGACCCGGCCATGGCGGCGCGGGCCCAGCGCTGGGTGGCGGCACTGGCGTCGAGCAACGACCGCAGCGCGGTGCAACAGGTCATCGCCTACGTCGGGGGGCTCTCTCCCCACCGCCTCGAGGCCGTCGGCGTGGGCGCGTTCCTCTACGCCGGCTTGTTCACCGTCGAGGGCATGGGGCTGTGGCGGCGGAAGCGATGGGCCGAATACCTGACGGTCATCGCGACCCTGTCGCTCGTGCCGCTCGAGGTGTTCGAGCTGACACGGACTGTCACACCGTCCCGCCTCGCGGCGCTGGTACTGAACCTCGCGGCGGTGGCGTACTTGTTCTGGCGCATACGGCGCCGCGCCGGTGCGACAAACACACGCCCCAGTCAGGGCACCTTCGAAGGATGAAAGCGGAACCCCCGAGCTCGGCTCGCGTAGGACCGGGGTTCATCCTCAAAGACTCGGGAGGTGCGCCCATGAAACGTTTCACCGGACCTCAGTCACCGTTCCACGCCGCCCTGCTCTCGCTCGTGCTCGTCGCCGCCCCGGCGTGGAACGCTGGAGACCCACCACTGCGACTGCCCGTCGAGGCCGTGTTCAGCGGCGTAGATGCCACGGCCAGCTCCGTCTGGGACGGCACGCTGCGCGTGGCGGGCGGCGGCCATGTCCACATCGCGATCCAACAGGTCGAGACCGCCGAGCACGCGGCCGAGCCCGTGTGGCACGTGCGCTCCCGCTGGGAGGTTGAGCCGGGAACGGGTCGTCACGGGTTCGTCGCCGATCTCGAGGGGATGGTGGACTGGAAGGCCGGCGTCGGGCATCTGAGTGGCATCATCACCGAGGGTTGGAGAAAGGGCACGTGGGTGGTCGCGGACACGCGCCTCACCAATGGGGATGTCGCCGGCACGCTCACCGTGCTCCCGGCGCTCGCGCAGCACTAAGAGGGAAGGGATCGCACGCCGCCGCCGAGCTTCCGCGACCATTTCGCATCGGCGGCGCCGGCCTATGCGGCATTTCGGCCGCGCTACCCGGCCGCGCTGTTCGCGGCGCTGGCCGCGCACACGCCCGCGCGTCGTGTGGCGTGGGACTGCGCCACCGGCAGCGGGCAGGCGGCGATCGGACTTGCCGATCACTTCGAGCAGGTCGAGGCCACGGACGCGAGCGCGGCGCAGCTGGCCGCCGCGCTGGCGCATCCCCGCGTGCGCTACCGCCAGGCCCCGGCGGATGCGAGCGGGTTGCCTCCGCGGTCCGTGGACCTGGTGACGGTCGCCCAGGCGCTGCACTGGCTCGACCGCCCCGCGTTCTACGCGGAGGCAGGGCGGGTGCTCGTGCCGGGTGGCGTCGTCGCCGCGTGGTGCTACGGCCTGGTTGAGCTCGGCGCCGGCTTGGACCAGCTGATCCACGCGTTCTACGAGCGGACCGTGGGCCCCTACTGGCCGCCGGAGCGCGCGCTCGTCGACTCGGGCTACCGCACCATCGACTTCCCGTTCGCCGAGCTCCCGCTCCCGTCGGTCACCATGGAGGCGGAGGTGACGCTGGAAGAGCTGGCCGGCTATCTCGGCACCTGGTCCGCAGTGCTGCGCTACCGCGCCGCCCGGGGTCACGACCCGGTCGCCCCGTTGCTCGATCGCCTGGGCCTTGAGTGGGGCGGCCCGAAGCGGCGCCGCACCGCCCGCTGGGCGCTGGCGATCCGCGCCGGCCGCGTCTCGGCGTAACCCCTATTGCGTGACGTGGTGTGTCCCCCGCAGCTTACTGCTACCAACTCTGCCAGCCAGGAGCCCGAGCGATGTCGAAAGGGGACGACCGCAAGCTGGCCGCCTTGGCGAAGAAGAACGCCGCCAAGGCCGCCAAGGTGAAGCCCACCAAGCGCCGCCGCTACGACGACACCCTGCCGCCCGAACGCGAGGAAGACCTCGAGCTGCGGGACTTCTTTTCGGAGATGAAGAAGCGCGAGTTTTAGGACGCGCCGTCGTCGGCTGCCGGGTCAAGTCCGGCTGGGCCACGGCGGTACTCGTGACCGGCCCCGCGGGCTCCCCGCGCGTGGTGGACCGGCAGGTCATCGAGTTGAGTGACGCATCCGAGCCCACCTCTCGCCAACCATACCACGCCGTGATGGGGGCCCGTCGGGGCGACCGGACGGCGCTCGAGCGCCGGCTGCGAGGCATCGTCCAGCGCGTCACGCGGCGCTCCCTCACGCGGCTGCTCGCGGCGTATCGCCGTCAGGGCCGCACGGTGCGCGGGCTCGCGCTCGTGGTCGGGAGCGTCATCGACCCGGCCGCCATCGGCAACGATCACATCCGGGCCCACGCACTCGAGGGGCAGCTGTTTCGCACTGCGCTGGAGCGCGCGGCGGGGACCGCCCGGCTCGCGTGCGCGACGCACGTCGAGCGCGGTCTGTACGAAGCGGCGGCGGCGCGGCTCAAGCGGCCGCCCGCCGAGCTCAAGCGGATCGTGACGGAGCTGGGGCAGGCCCTGGCAGGCCCGTGGCGCGCGGACGAGAAGACAGCGACTCTGGCTGCCTGGATGGCGCTCGCCCGGGCGCATTGACCGGGCCCGCTCGCCACGCTAAGTTGTTGTGCGATGCCGACCTACGAGTACAAGTGCCCGGCCGGGCATGCCTTCG
>QHUT01000146.1 GCA_003222055.1 Gemmatimonadota bacterium | reverse complement strand
CTCTGGACGTCCTCGGACTTCGTGTAGGTGTAGGCAATAGTCGCCTCGAAACGGTCCGAGAAGCGGCGGTTCAGCTGGCCCGACAGCGAGTAGTTGAAGTCCTTGGACTGGTTCGTGACCTGGATCATGCCTTCCGTAAACCCGACGCCGCGGAGCGACCTCAGCCACACCTGGGCGGTGTCCGTGACCGCGCCGCTCGCGGAGATCGTATCGGCGTACAGCACGCGACCGTCGCGATCGGTATACGGCTGCCCGGCGACCATGCGCGGACCTTTGATGTTCAAGTCGCGAATCAGCACGCCGTTGATCGCCTTGCGGTACATCCCCTCGACGGTGAGCACCATGTTGTACGGGAGCTGCCGGTCGAACCCGGCCGACACGCCGAAGTACTGCGGGTATTTGAAGTTCGGATCAGTGAGGTTGACGCCGACCGTCCCGGCTTGCCCCGGTCCCGGCACAGGCGACCCGACGCAGGCCTTCGGGAGCGCGGTCACGTCAAGGGTAAACGCCGGCACGGTCCCCGCGGCCGTGCAACTGAGGCGCACGAGGCCCAGCCCCGTGTTCGCGTAGGCGTTCCCGAGCAGGATGTACGGCGGCGGCCCGGTGTAGACGCCGATGCTCCCCCGGATCTGGTTCCGCTGGTCGCCCGTGGGGTCAAAGTTGAAGCCGAGGCGCGGCGACAACAACACGCGCGCCTTCGGCACGACATCCGTGCGGATGCCCGGTAAGCCCGCGGCCGCGAGCGCATTCGTCAGCGTGTCGTTCTGGGTTGGGTGGTCCGGCAGGGTGGGGATGTCGGCGCGCACACCGCCCGTCACGGTGAACCGGTCGTTCACTCTCCATTGGTCCTGACCGTACAGGCTGTACACGCGGACGTGGAAGTCCGCGGGAATATCCGAGGGGTTCTGGCTGTTCGCATAGCCCACTGCGTACCCGCTCGGCGCGCGCGCTTCGAGCGCCGCAATGGTCGGGAAGGTGTACACCCCGTATGAGCCCTGCGCGAAATTGTTGAAGATGTGTGTGAAGTCGAGCCGGCCGCCCACCGTGAAGGTGTGCGGGCCCTTCGGGAGCGTGACGTTGTCCACGACCTCGAAGATCTTCTGGTCGAGCAGGTTGTTCGGAGAAAACTGCTCGGTGCCAAATGTCACCGCACGCACCGTCCCGCCCATGTTGACGCCCACACCCACCTCGGGCGCCTGCACCGGCACACCCCGCTCGTAGTGGATTGTGCTGTAACCCGCAATCAACTCGTTGGACAGGCCGCCGGCGAAATTGGAGTACAGCTGGCCGGTCGTGGAGTTGTTCTTCGCCACGGTCGTGAACTGGTTCGAGGCGAAGCGGAACCCGGAGTTCTGATTCAGTGGCGAGTTGTTGTATGTGGCGATGTTGCGGGAGAACGAGCCGTCTTCGTCGTGGTTGATGATCTGCCGCACCACCAAGCGGTGCACGGGCGAGATCTGGTAGTCGATTCGGCCGAACAGGTTCCTCAGCGGGTTGTCGTTGTTGACCAGCCCCGTGGACCCGACGTTGAAGTTGTAGTTGGTCTGCATGAAGTTGGCGATGCGCGTGAGGCTATCGAGCGCCACGGCGGGGGAGTCGGGCGGGGCCGAGGGCTGGCTGCCCAGGTAGTACGGACCAGTCGCGGGCCGCGTGCGCTCCTGGAATTCAGGCGCGACGAAGAAGTGCAGCCGATCGCGGATGATCGGGCCGCCGACATAGAAACTGTACTGCTCGACGTCGAACGACGAGGGGCGAAGCAGCGCGCCGACGAGGTGCAACCCGAGTACGTCGGCGTTGCTCCGGTAGGTATAACTCGCGCCACCGTGGAACTCGTTCGTGCCGCTCTTGGTCACCGCGTTCACGAGCATGCCGGCGAAGTTGCCCTGGCGCACGTCGCTCGGCGTGAACACGACCCGGAACTCCTTCACCGCGTCCAGGGACACGATTTTCCCGCTGGCGCTGCCGCCCGGCACGCCGTTCGTCGCCGACAGGTTGAAGCGCTCACTCTGATTCGCGCCGTCGATCGTGATCGTGTTGTACCGGTTGTACGCGCCGGCGCCGCTCGCGGCCCCCGAGGCTGGGTAGACCACCTGGGGCGAGAGTTTGAGCTGGTCGATGAAGTCGCGGCTGAAGGTCGGAATGCGGCGCACCAGGGAGTCGGAGATCTGGGTGCCCACGCCTTGGCGCGTCGGGGAGAAATCAGGCGTCGCCCCGCCCGTGACGGTCACCGCTGCCAATTCAACGGCCTGCGGAGCGAGCTGCGCGTCCACGCGTGTCGCTTCGGACAGCCCGACATCGACATCATCCCGTTGGTAGGGCTGATGCCCGATGGCGCGCACGGTGACGCGGTAGGGGCCCCCGACCTCGAGACCCTGCACGAGAAACACGCCGTTCTCCCGCGTGCGGGAGCTGGTGGCATAGCCCGTGCTGCGGTTGACGATCCGCACATCCGCGAGAGCGACGGGCTGGCCGCTCGCATCGGTGACCTTGCCTGTGATCGCCCCGGTCGTGACGCCCTGGGCCCGGATCGCGGGGGCCACGAGCGTCGAGAACACCACCGCCGCGGCGACGGCGCGCGGCGCGCTGACGATCCACGGCATGGTTGGATCTCTCCTTTGCGACGCTGTGATGGGTGAACGGCTGCCGGTCGACGCCGCGGAAACTGAACCCGGGTGGGAACCGCGTCAAGGACGCGGGGCCAGCCTCCGTAACGATCGGGTGATCTCGCCCCTGCCTACGTTCTCGCCTTGCGCCACAGCCACACGCCCGCCGCGCCGAACAGCAGGTTCGGCACCCACGCCGCGAACCCCGGCGGCAGCGCCCCGCCCGCCCCGACCGCCTTCGACAGCTGGAACATCAGCAGGTCCACGAAGGTCGTGGCGAGGCACACCGCCACGCCCCACGCCGTCCCGCTGCGCGGCGTCGAGATCGCCAGCGGCGCACCGAACAAGGCGATGATGATGCACGCGAACGGCACCGACAGCTTCAGCGCCCGCTCCACCTGCAGCTTCTTCGTGTCCGACCCGGAGCGTGACAGCGCATCGACGTAGCGGCCCAGTTCCGCGTAGCGCATCTCGTCGGGAGCCTTGGGCTCCGCCAGCAGGTCGGCGGGCGTCTCGCGCAGCTCGGCGGTGCGCAGCGTGTCGAACACGAATGTCGTCTCGCGACCCGGGCCGAGCAGGTAGCGCAGCGCACCCTTGTTCAGGGTCCAGCCGCGCTTCGCCCCCGCCGTGTCGTACGCCGCCCGCTGCGCCGCCACCACGATCGTCGGATAGTCCTCGCCCGTGCCGCCGCGCTCGAGGATCACGTCGCGCATCTCCGCCCCGCTCGAGCGCAGCTCCAGCGAGCGGATGGAATACACCCACCCCGAGTCCGCCCGGTACACGAACGGATTGAAGCGCGAGGCGACCTGCCGCACCGTCTTCTCGCCCAGCAGCTCGGCCCGCCGGGCCGACGTCACGGGCGCGAGCTCGGTCAAGCCCAGATCGAGCAGCACGGCAGCCAGCGAGGCGACGAGCAGCGGCCGTACGACCCGGTGGAACGAGATCCCCGACGCCTTGGCCGCCACCAGCTCCGAGTGCCGGCCCAGCGCGCCCACGGTGAACACCACGGCGAACAGCACGGCCACCGGCAGCACGAGCGAGATGGTCTCCGGCAGGAAGAACACGTACGAGTAGGCCAGGCGCGCCTTGGGAATCCCCCGTCCGAGATAGGTCGAGAGCTTGTCCGTCAGGTCGATCACCATCACGAGGAAGGGAAACCCCAGCGCCGCGAGCAGGAACACTTTGGTCCACTCGCGCAGCAGATAGCGGTCGAGGGTGCTCAGCGGGGGTTGCGCCACGGGGCTCCGATCCAGGCCGGCCACAGGTCGCTCCAGTCGCCGCCGTGCGGCGAGCTCCCCGGCTTGCGGATGCGCCACAGACCCAACAGACCGGCGGTCGCGAAGATGAGGTTGGGCGTCCACATCGCCAGGAACGGGGACAGGATCAGGCGGTCCCCCAGCTCCTCACCGCCGATCAATCCGATGTAGTAGACGGTGAACACCGCCACGCTGACGCCGAGCACGAGGCCGACGCCGCCGCGCTGGAAGCGCAGCGCGATCGGTGCGCCCACCAGCGCGAATACGAGGCAGGCGACCGCGATCGCGGCCTTCTTCTGGATCTCGACCTCGTACGCCGCGGCCCGCTCCTGCGCGCCGCGCAGCCGCTGCTGCTCGCTCACGCCGCCCCCGGGCGTGATCAGCGCGGCGGCGACGTAGGGCGGCGTGATCGGCGACGGCCCGCCCGCGGACGGCGGCAGTGGCCGGGGCGGCTTCGGCACGCCGCGCGGCGTCGGGCGCGGCGTCTGCGCGCCCGCCTCGGCCGGCAGGAGCCACGCGGCGAGCCGCTGCAACGCGCGGCAGTACGGGCTAGGCGGCTTGGCATCCCGCGGATGGGCCGGCGTGCTCGGCGGCAGCGGCGCGAGCCCCGCCAGGCGGCGCAGGTCGTTTTCGATCACGAGCCGGGCTTCACCCGCGGCGCTCTCGACGTCGCGCCGCGCGGCGTCCACCGCCTCCTGCATCTCGCACGTCGACATCTCCCGGTCGCTCTTGTAGGTGTCGGTGGTGGTCGGCTGGAAGCTGTTGGCCACGCCCGCGACGCGCATGCGGTTCGTGGTGAAGAACGTGCGGTTGAACTGGGTCGGGTCGGTCCGGTTCACCTCCTCGATGTTGCCGTCCAGGAGGGTCAGGAACAGGTCGCGCCCGCCCGCGGAGTAGGCCATGCGGCCGCTGTCCGCCGTGATGATACGGCGGCGCTCGGCGTCGCTCAGGTCGTAGAGCGTCACGTCCTTGAGCTTGTTCGTGTTGCCGTCGATGCGCGAGGCGCGCAGGAAGGTCTGGCCCGGCACCACTTCGTTGATCACCTGCTCCTTGAGCGCCAGCGACGGTTTCTTGCGCTGGATGTCCATCTGCAGCGTCCGCAGCTGGTGGTTGGTGCGGGGCAACAGCTGGTCGTTCCACAGGAACGACAGGAGCGCGATGCCGGCCGCGCCCGCGAGCGTGGGCGCGATCACGCGCCCGACGCTCACGCCCCCGGCCTGCATCGCCGTGATCTCGTTGTCGGCCGCGAGCCGTGTGAACACGTGCAGCACGGCGACCAGCACCGCCATCGGGAGAGTCACCGCGACGATGAACGGCACGGACAGCACGAAGACCTCGACAATCACGCTGGTGGGCAGGCCCTTGCCGAGCAGGCTCGAGAGCTGCTTCGCGATCTGCTGGATGAGCATCAGCCACGTGAGCGCCGCCAGGGCGAAGCCGAGCGGCGCGATGTGCTGGCGCAGCAGGTAGCGGCTGATAGTGCGCACGATCGGTGGCGCCATTATATTCGGAAGTCCAAGTCTCTACAAGACATCACTACCCCCGTGACCATCCGAAAGAGCCGCCTCGCGCGGGCGGCCACGTGCCTCGCGCTCGCCCTCCTGGTCCCCGCGTGCGGTGCGCGCGAGCGGGCTGGGCGCGCGCGTGAGTTCGGGGGCACGCGCGCCTTCGGCTATCTCGAGCAGCAGATGCAGTTCGGACCGCGCATCCCCGGGACGACGGGGCACGAGCGCGCCGGGGACTGGATCCTGCAGCGGCTCCGCGCCACGGCCGACACGGTGGTGGTTCAGGAGATCGCGTTCAAAACCCGAACCCACCAGATCCTCCGCTTGCGCAACTTCTTCGCCCGGTTCCGACCGGCCGCCGCGGAGCGGGTGCTATTCCTCGCCCACTGGGACACGCGGCCCCACGCCGACCAAAGCCAGAATCTGGGCCAGCAGCGCCTCCCCGTTCCCGGGGCGAACGACGGCGCATCCGGCGTCGCCGTCCTGCTCGGCGTGGCCGACGCGCTCAAAGCGAAGCCGCCCGCGCTCGGCGTCGACCTGCTGTTCACGGATGGCGAGGACTACGGAACCTCTTGGTCCGTCTGGGAGGCCGATACGAGCGATGTCCTCATCGGCTCCCGCTACTTCGCGGCCCACCAGCCGCCCGGGTATCAGCCGCTGTTCGCGGTGCTGTTCGACATGGTGGCGGACAAGGACCAGCAGTTTTACTACGAGGGCAATTCCCAGGCGTTCGCTCCCGAGGTCGTGGACCGCGTGTGGCGCACCGCCACCGACCTGGGCTACGGCCGCACGTTCCTGCCGGGCGTGAAACCCACCCTCACCGACGACCACGTGGCCCTCCAGAAGGCGGGCATCCACGCCATCGACGTGGTGGACTTCGATTACCCGTACTGGCACACCACCGACGATACCATCGACAAGGTATCGGCGGCCTCCCTGCAAGTGGTAGGTGACGTCGCGGTGGCGCTCGTCCGCTAAGCGGGTGCGGCAGTGCGCGGTGCGCGGTATTCGCCGGAGCGTGCGCTAGCGACGGCTATGTAGGTCCGGCATCGGCGGATACCGCGCACTCCGCACCGCGCACATTCGCGCGAATCCGACCCCGTCAGCGTGAAACCGATCCCACGCGCCGGCCGGTGGCATGCTACCGTCCGTGCGCCATGGACGACCGCCGTGCCGCGCTGCTGCTCGCTCTCCTCGCCCTCGCCGGCGCGGGTGTCCGGTTGGCGCTCGCCCCCGCCACGGCGGCCGCGCCCGGCGACGTCCGCCTCGTCGGCCTCGACACTCCTCCCCCCCGCGGCCTGAGCGCGACGGCGCGTGCGGCCGCCCGGCTGGCACGCCCGCTCCTCCCCGGCGAACGGATCGACCTCGACCGCGCCGACGTGACGGAGATCACGCGGCTGCCGCGGATCGGGCCGGCCTTCGCCCAGCGTATCGTCGCGTGGCGCGAGCAGCACGGCGCGTTCGGAGGGTTGGCACGGTTCGACAGCGTGCCGGGCGTGGGCCCGAAGCTGATCGAATCGCTCCGACCCTACGTCATGTTTTCGGGGGTAATGCCGTGATTTGCAGCGACCTCCACAACCTCCGCAACCTCCACAACCTGCCTTTCGGGGTTGACTTCCCTTCGTCGGCCCGTATGTTATGCTGTTCATTTTCAATGAGTTGCGTACGGCGACCGCGGCAGCCACCTCCGACAAACTGGGTGAAATCCTCCTCCGGGAGGGCCTGATCACCCAGGATCAACTCAAGAAGGCGCTCCTCGAGCAGAAGAACACGGGGATGCGTCTGGGCTATACGCTGGTCAAGCTCGGCTTCGTCGAGGAGACGGAGATCTCCAAGATGCTGGCCCGGCAGTACCGCATGCCGGCCGTCGACCTGTCCCGCTTCGAGGTCGATCCGAAGATCCTCAAGCTGTTGCCGCCCGACGTCGCCGTGAAGCACACCGTGCTGCCGCTGAAGCGCGAGGGGCGGACGCTCACGGTGGCGATCGCGGACCCGAACAACGTCACGGCGATCGAGGACATCAAGTTCATCACGCGCTGCGACGTGTTCCCGGTGATCGCGGGAGAGTACACGCTCCGCAACGCGATCGAGAAGTACTACCAGCAATCCGACGCGCAGCTGCAGACGCTCCTCAAGGACATCGAGGCGGCCGAGGATCTCGAGGTCGTCGCCGAGGAAGTCGACGAGGACGTCAGGGCACAGGACCTGGCGGACGACGCGCCGGTGGTGAAGCTGATCAACGGGCTGCTCACGGACGCGGTGAAGCGGGGGGCGTCGGACATCCACATCGAGCCGTTCGAGCACGAGATGCGGGTGCGCTACCGCGTGGATGGCGCGCTGCACGAGGTGATGAAGCCGCCGATCAAGATGCGCGCGGCGCTGACGTCGCGCATCAAGATCATGGCGCAGCTGAACATCGCCGAGCGGCGGGTGCCGCAGGACGGCCGCATCAAGCTCAAGTTCGGCGCCAAGGTGATCGACTATCGCGTCTCGACGCTGCCGGTGCTGTTCGGCGAGAAGATCGTGCTGCGCATTCTCGACAAGGGGAACCTGGCGCTCGACTTGACGAAGTTCGGGTTCGAGGCCAAGGCCGAGCAGGACCTCATGCGGGCGATCCTGAACCCGTACGGCATGGTGCTGGTGACCGGCCCGACGGGATCGGGCAAGACCACGACCCTGTACTCGGCGCTGTCGCGTATCAACCAGATCGACGTGAACATCATGACGGCCGAGGATCCCGTCGAGTACAACCTGATGGGCATCAATCAGGTGCTGGTGCGCAACGACGTGGGCATGACGTTCGCGGCCGCCCTCAAGGCGTTCCTGCGGCAGGACCCGAACATCATCATGGTGGGCGAGATCCGCGATCTCGAGACCGGGTCGATCGCGATCAAGGCGGCGTTGACCGGCCATCTCGTGCTGTCCACGCTGCACACGAACGACGCGCCCTCCACGGTGACGCGCATGGTGGACATGGGCATCGAGCCGTTCAACGTGGCGAGCGCGGTGAACCTGATCGTGGCGCAACGGCTGGTCCGGCGCATCTGCTCGGAGTGCAAGCAGGAGCACAAGTACTCGGAGGAGGAGCTCAAGGCGCTCGGCATCCCGTTGGCCGAGGCGCAGAAACTGACGTTTTACAAAGGCAGCGGGTGCGACACCTGCGGCAGCTCGGGGTACAAGGGGCGCCAAGGGCTGTACGAGGTCATGGCGCTCTCGAGCGCGCTGCGGCGCATGGTGCTGAAGGGCGGCTCCACGGAGGAGCTGCGGGAGCAGGCCGTGAAGGAAGGAATGCTCACGCTGCGCATGGACGGCATGCTGAAGGTGAAACGCGGCATTACCACCCTGGAGGAAGTCGTGAAGGAAACGGCGGCATGACGGCGGGCGCGTCGCAAGTGGTGAATCTCCGGTCGCTGCTCGAGGAGATGATCGAGAAGGACGCCTCCGACCTCCACATCGTGGCGGGCGAGCGTCCCAAGCTGCGCGTGGACGGCGACATCGTGAACTCGGGCGTGGAGGCGGTGCTCACGCCCAAGGACACGCTCTCGATCGCGTATTCGGTGCTCACCGAAAGTCAAAAGAAGCGGTTCGAGACGGAGAACGAGCTGGACTTCTCCTTCGGCATCCAGAACCTGGCGCGGTTCCGCGGCAACTGCTTCAAGCAGCGCGGCTGCGTGTCGCTCGTCATCCGGCAGATTCCGTTCAACGTCAAGACGTTCGAAGAGCTGGGGCTCCCGGGCGTCGTGGCGAAGCTGGCCGAGAAGCCGCGCGGCCTGGTGCTCGTGACCGGTCCGACGGGCTCGGGCAAGAGCACCACGCTCGCCGCCATGATCGACAAGATCAACAAGGAGCTCAAGGGGCACATCATCACGGTGGAGGACCCGATCGAGTTCATCCACCGCCACCAGCAGTGCATCGTCAATCAGCGCGAGATCGGCACCGACACGAACAGCTTCGCGGCCGCGCTCAAGTACGCCCTGCGTCAGGACCCCGACGTCGTGCTGGTCGGCGAGATGCGCGACTTGGAGACGATCGGGGCGGCGCTGACCATCGCGGAGACGGGCCACCTGGCCTTCGCCACGCTGCACACCAACTCGGCGATGGAAAGCATCAACCGCATCATCGACGTGTTCCCGTCGCACCAGCAGGCGCAGGTCCGTGCCCAGCTGTCGTTCGTGCTCGAGGGCATCGTCACACAGACGCTGCTGCAGAAGATCAAGGGCCGCGGGCGCGTCATGGCCGCCGAGATTCTGATCATGACCCCCGCGGTCCGGGCGCTGATCCGCGACGAAAAGATCGAACAGATCCCGTCGATGATGCAGGCGGGCAAGAAGCACGGCATGCAGACGCTGAACGACGCGCTGTACCAGCTGTACGTAGGCCGGGAAGTCAGCAAGGACGAGTGTCTGCGCGTGACGTCGACCCCGAACGAATTTCTCCGGATGATCGGCGAGGCCCCGCTGGACGACAGAGAGCCCACGCCGTCTGCGGGCCAGCCCGCGGTCGGCGCGGGTAAGGTCGCGGCCCGCCGCTAGGCGCCCGAAGCGAAGGGGAGGGAGCCATGCCGGTCTTTCAATACACCGCCCGCACGCTTAAAGGCGATCTCGTCAACGACAAGATCGACCTGCCGTCCCGTGACGACGTCATCGCCCACCTGCGCAAGAACCGCATGGTCGTCGTCCAGGTCCGGGCGGCGCCCAAGGAGTTCAAACTCAACCTGAAGTTCGGCGGCGGCGTCAAGACCCGCGACGTCGTCGTGTTCACCCGGCAGTTCGCCACCATGATCAACGCGGGCCTCCCGCTGGTGCAGGCCCTCGACATCCTGGCGCAGCAGACCGAGAACAAGATCCTCGCCGACACCACCCGCCAGGTGGTGTACGACGTCGAGAGCGGCCAGACCCTCGCCGACGCCCTCCGCAAGCACCCCAAGGCGTTCAGCGACCTGTACGTCAACATGGTGGCGGCGGGCGAGGCCGGCGGTATTCTCGACACCATTCTCGTCCGTCTCGCCGAATTCCTCGAGAAGAACGACGCGATCGTGCGCAAGGTGAAGGGCGCGATGATCTACCCCGGCGTGATTCTGTCGGTCGCGGTCATCGCGGTGTCGGTGCTGCTCATCTTCGTGATCCCGACGTTCCAGAACATGTTCGCGTCCGTGAACCTGCAATTGCCGCTCCCGACCCGCATCGTGATCGGGATGAGCAATGTCCTCAAGAACTACTGGTGGGCCATTATCGGGAGCATCGGCGCGGGCGTGTTCGCCCTGAACCGCTATTACAAAACGGCGCCGGGCCGGCTGCAAATCGATACGATGCTCCTGAAAATGCCGGTGCTGGGCGACGTGCTTCGCAAGGCCGCCGTCTCCCGCTTCACTCGCACGCTCGGCACCCTCATCTCCTCCGGCGTGTCGATCCTCGACGGCCTCGAGATCACGGCGCGCACGGCCGGCAACATGGTGATCCACAACGCCGTGATGCAATCGCGCGCCTCGATCGCCGGGGGTGAGACCATCGCCGCCCCGCTGGCCAAGTCGAAAGTGTTCCCGCCGATGGTGATCTCGATGATCTCCGTGGGTGAGCAGACCGGCGGCATGGACGAGATGCTCTCCAAGATCGCCGACTTCTACGACGACGAGGTCGACGCCGCCGTCAGCGCGCTGCTGTCGCTCATGGAGCCGGTCATGATCGTCGTGCTGGGCGTGATCGTGGGCGGCATGGTCGTCGCGATGTACCTGCCCATCTTCGACATGGTGAACGCGGTGCAATAGGAGGCTGTGGAGGTTGGGGAGTAAACCTCCTCTAACCTCCCCAACCTGCTGTCGTCAGGGCAGTCCTTCGGTCCACTGCCGCGGGAAGCGCGGCAGGAACTTGACGTGCCGGTTCACCACGGCCTGCACCCGGCGCCACCAGCAAATGATCGGCTGGGCGGTTCGGCCGACGCTCACTACGGCAAACGGAATCGAGTCCGCCACCACGCTGCGCAGATCGGGCTGGCTCAGGGAGCACAGGTCCTCCGCCGTCTTCACACCGAAGGTCGAGTCCGGACCGGTCCACGGATGATTGTGCCACACGGCGAGCGTCGCCCGGCCGCAGGGCAGGGGCTGCACCTGATCGGCGGTGGAGCTCACCACGTCGGGCATGACGAAATCGTCGACCAGCGCGCTGTCACCCGTCACTCGGCCCTGCAGGCACAGCACCACCTCGCGGTCGAGCCCGGCCGCCAGCAGACTCACGCGTCGCAGCAGTGACGGCGCCAGCGCGAGCCGCTTGAGCGGTTGGGAAGCGAGGATCGCGGAATCCGTGGCGGTGAGCGGCGCCTGGGCGAATGCGGCGACGGGAGAGATCAGCGCCGCGACCAGCGCGCCGGCGGCGAGGCGACCAAACCCGGGCGACATGCCGTACGATACAACCGGGCCGGCGCGCTCGCCCCACGACCCGTCGCTCTTGCACTTTGCCAGACCGGTCCCAATACTTACAGCCCCAGCCGCAAGCCTCAAGCCGCAAGAGCGCCGTAACTTGCTTGTAGCAAATATGTTACGCAGGAGGCATACGGCTTAAGGCTTACGGCTTTCGGCCGTCCAGGAGGTATCGCGTCAATGAGCTGGTTCGGCGACGGCTCGCGCGGGTCGGCGATCCCGACTCCCCAAAGCCTGCTGCGGTCGGTGTACGTGGGGCGGGTGTGCGTCGCGGTCGCGATCTACCTGGCGGCGGCGCTCAAGTTCGCCGTCGCGGCGCCGCTCGACCTGCTCGTCACGTCGTTCGTGCTCGTGGCCACGGTGGTGGTCACCATCGCGTCGTACTGGTACACCCATTTCCTCAGGCGCTCGCCGGGCCGCACGTTCCTGTACGCACAGGCGCTGTTCGACGTCGGGCTGATCACAACGGTCGTGCATATCACCGGCGGGCCGCAGAGCGACCTGACGCCGTTGTACGTCCCCTTGATCGCGGCGACGGCCGTGCTGATGCCGCCGGCGAGCACGGCCCTGATCACGGCGCTCGTCGGCATCGTCTATTTCGCCGACGTGTTCTTCGGCCACCGCACGCCCATGACCGGGCAGGTCGCGTTGCAGCTGCTGGTCTTCGTGGGGGTGGCGGCCGTGACGGCGTACTTCGCGAGCCGCGTGTCGGTCATGGGCGCGGAGCGCGAGGCGCTCGCGGGCGAGCTGCGGCAGGCGCGCCTCGAGGCGGCCGACGTCCTGCGCAACATCCCGACGGGGATCGTCACCGTCGATCAGGCGGGTCACCTGCTCTACTGCAATCCGGCCGCGGAGCAGATATTCGGATTCAAAGAGCGCCACTGGCGGGGCCGGCCGATCATGCCCGAGTTCGCGAGGATCGCCCCCGAGTTCTGGGCCGCCATCACGGCGACCGCGCGACGCGGCGTGCGGGCCATGCGGGTCGAGGCGATCGTGCGGCGTCCCGACCGCACGTTCCCGATCGGCGTGACGACGACCACGCTTGAGGTGGAGCCCGCCACGGAGCCTCGCGTGACGGCGATCTTCACCGACATCTCGGATTCGAAGCGGTTGGAAGAGCTGCACCTGCGCGCCGAGCGGCTGGAAGCGGTCGCGGAGCTGTCGGCGAGCCTGGCGCACGAGATCAAGAACCCGCTGGCGTCGATCCGGTCGTCGGTGGAGCAGCTGGGGCGGGCCAAACGCGCCAACCCGGACGAGAAGTTCCTCACGTCCCTCGTGGTGCGCGAGAGCGACCGCCTGTCGCGCCTCCTGTCCGAGTTCCTCGACTTCTCGCGCGTGCGCGCCACCGAATGCCGCCCCCTCGACCTCCACACCGTGGCCGGGGCGGCGATCCGCCTGGTGCGCGAGCACCCCGACTGCCCCGAGGATGCGGTGATCGACCTGGCGGGCGGGGCGACCCCCATGGAAGGGGACGAAGACCTGCTGCACCGCGTGGTCTCCAATCTGGTCCTCAACGCGGTGCAGGCCGGCGGCAAGGACGCCCGCGTGGTGGTGCGCACGGGCCGGCCCGCGCCGCAGGAGGTCCCGGGCGGAGCGGGCATCGAGCACCCGGTGATGCTCACCGTCGCCGACAACGGGCCTGGCATCCCCGAGCATCTCCGGGCCCGCCTGTTCGAGCCGTTCGTCACGGGGCGGGTGGGCGGGACGGGGCTGGGGCTCGCCATCGTACAGCGCGCCGTGGAGGCGCACCGTGGCCTGGTGCTGGTGGATTCCACGGCGGGACGGGGGACGACCTTCACGGTGTACTTGCCCGCAGCCCGACGGAGAGAGGAAGCCGCGTGAGCCAACAACCCTCGATTCTGGTGGTGGACGACGAGATGGGGATCCTCGACGTCTTGCGCATCCTCTTGAAGGGCGAGGGGTTCGACGTCGTCACGGCACAGGGCGGCAAGGCCGGCCTCGAGGCCCTCAAGACCGCCGCCCCGGACATCGTGCTCACCGACATCAAGATGCCGGGCGTCTCGGGGACCGAGCTGCTCGCCGCCGTGCGGGAGCAGGATCCCGAGACGCCGGTGATCCTCATGACCGCCCAGGCGTCGCTGCAGAGCGCCATCCAGGCCGTGAACCAGGGCGCCTTCTACTACATCCAGAAGCCGTTCTCCAACGACGACCTGGTGGCGATCTGCCGCCGCGCCGCCGAGCAGCGGCTCCTCAAGGCCGAGAACAAGCAGCTGAAGCAGGAGATCCGGCGGCGCGAGCGCTCGGGGCTGGTCAAACCGCTCGGCAAGTCACGCCCGTTCGTCGAGGTGCTCAAGCTCGCCGAGCAGGTGGCTCCGACGGAGAGCACGGTGCTGATTCAGGGGGAATCGGGCACGGGAAAGGAAGTCATCGCGCGCTACATCCACGAGCTGTCGGCGCGGGCGGACGGCGGCTTCTTTTCGCTCAACTGCGGGGCGCTGCCGGAAAGCCTGCTCGAATCGGAGCTGTTCGGCCACGTGAAGGGATCGTTCACCGGTGCGGTGCGCGACAAGCAGGGGCTGTTCGCCGCGGCGCGGGGCGGCACGTTCTTCCTGGATGAGATCGGCGAGATGTCGCCGGCCACGCAGGTGAAGCTGTTACGCGTGCTGCAGGAGCGCGAGGCCATTCCGGTGGGCGGGACGGAGGCGATTCCCGTGGACGTGCGGGTGGTGGCGGCCACGAACCGCGATCTCGAAGAGGACATCAAGCGGGGCCGGTTCCGCACCGACCTGTACTACCGGCTCAACGTCATCGCCATGCACCTCCCCCCGCTGCGGGACCGGCGCGACGACATCCAGATCCTGTGCGACGAGTTCCTCGGCCGCATCGCGCAGGAGCGCGGCGAGCAACCCAAGCCGCTGTCCCAGGAAGCGCAAGCCGTGCTGCTGGCGTACGACTGGCCCGGCAACGTGCGCGAGCTCGAGAACGCGGTCGAGCGGGCGGTGGTGCTCAGCAAGGGCGACACGATCGAGCTCGCCGCGCTGCCGGAAAAGCTCACGGAGCGGCGCGCCGAGCCCCTGGTCGCGGAGCGGTCGCACCCGAACCCCACCCTCGACGTGATCGAGCGCGCCTACATCACCTGGGTGCTGCAAAGCGAGGGAGGCAACAAGACCCGCGCCGCCGAGGTGCTCGGCATCGATCCGTCCACGCTGTATCGCAAGCTGAGTCGCTACGAGGGCGATGCCACCGGCTCAGACGGTTGATCACGTGGGGGCCGCGACGCTCGAGCGCATGGCCGCGGCCCCCCGCTTCAATCGCTGGATGTTCGAGCGGCTGCGCCCCTGGGTCGGGCGCCGCGTGCTCGAGATCGGCGCCGGGATCGGCAACATGTCGGCGTTCCTGGTGGACGAGGCAGGGGTGGACCGCCTCGTGCTCACCGACACGGAGCCGTACTACCTCGGTCGCCTGCGCCAGCGGTTCGCGGGCCGGCCGCAGGTGGCCGTGGCCGAGCTGCGGCTGCCCGGGCGCGATCCCCGGCTCGCCGCCGAACGGCTCGACACGGTGGTCTGCCTCAACGTCCTGGAGCACATCGAGCAGGACGGCGCGGCGCTCCGCGCCATGCACGATCTGCTCCAGCCCGCGGGCCGGCTCCTGCTGCTCGTCCCCTCGCTGCGAGCGCTGTACGGCTCGTTGGACGAGGCGCTGGGACACTTCCGCCGCTACGTCCCCGACGAGCTACAGGCCAAGCTCCAGGTCGCGGGGTTCCGCGTGCGCCATCTCGAGTACTTCAACCTCGCCGGCGTGCCGGGGTGGTGGCTCACCGGTCGCGTGCTGCGCCGCCGGCTCATCCCTGCGGGCGCGCTGCGCTGGTACGAGGCCCTGGTGCCGCTGTTCCGGCTGGAGCGGTTCCTCCCCTGGCGGATCGGGCAGTCGCTCATCGCCATCGGCGAGGTAGCCGGGTGACTTCGCCCCGCTCGTCGCGCGAGGACATGCTGCTCTCGGTCGTCGTGCCGGCGTACAACGAGGCGACGACGATCGAAGCCGTGTTGCGGCAGCTCAAGGAGGTGCCGCTGCGGCTCGAGGTGATCGTCGTGGACGACGCGTCGACCGACGGTACGGGCGCGATCCTCGACCGGCTGGCCTGCGAGGCGGGCCTGGTCCAGCAGGTGATCCGTCACCCGACCAATCGCGGCAAGGGCGCCGCGCTCAGGAGCGGGATCGCCGCCGCCACGGGGCAGGTGATCGTCGCCCAGGACGCCGACCTCGAGTACGACCCAGCCGAGCTGCCCGCCCTGCTGCGGCCGATCCGCGAGGGCAAGGCCGACGCCGTGTACGGCTCGCGCTTTCAAGGGGGCCCGCATCGCGTGCTGTTCTTCTGGCACGCCGTCGGCAACAACTTTCTCACGCTCGTCTCCAACATGTTCACCAATCTGAACCTCACGGACATGGAGACGTGCTACAAGGTGGTCCGGGCGGACCTGCTCAAGCGTTTGCCGCTCAGGTCGGAGCGCTTCGGGATCGAGGTCGAGCTCACGGCACGGCTGGCGCAGGCGGGCGCCCGCATCTGGGAGCTGCCCATCACGTACAGCGGCCGGACCTACGCCGAAGGCAAGAAGATCACCTGGCGCGATGGTGTCGCGGCGCTGTTTCATGTCATCCGGTACAACGTGTTCGCGCCGGGCGGGCAGTGGCGGACGCGCTGACGTTCGAGGTTACTGGCATCGGCGCGAAGCGTCTCTACGCCACCGTGGCCGTGTGCGCTGTCGTGGTCTACCTCGGCGCCCTGTGGAATCGCTTTGCGCTCGACGACGTCCCGATCGTCGTGCTGAACCCGCTCGTCGCCCATCCCTCCGGACTGTGGCGAGCCTTCGCCGCGCCCTACTGGCCACCGGAGTTCGGGGGCCACATGTACCGGCCCCTGGTCATCGCGAGTTTTGCCATCGACCGCCTGGTGGACGGCGCGGTCTGGTACCACGCCGTCAACCTCTTGTGGCACGCCGGCGCAGCGGTCGCCGTGGCCGCCCTAGCCCGGCGCTGGCTGGACCCGGCGGGCGCGCTCGTGGCGGGGCTGCTGTTCGCGGTGGATCCCGTGCACGTAGAAGCCGTCGCCAACGTGGTGGGCCGCGCCGAGCTCATGGCCGCCGTGTTCAGTGTGCTCACCGTTTACGCCGCGCTCGCCGGAAAACCGGCCGTCTGGAGCGCGGCGGCGTTCGCCCTCGGCCTCCTGTCGAAGGAGAACGCCGCGGTCGCGCCCGCCCTCGTCGTCTGGGCGTGGATGCTGGGCCTCGAGCGGCCCGAGCGGCGGCGCATGGTCTCGCTCGTAACGAGCTGGGTGGTGGTTGGAGCGGCCTATGGGGTGATTCGTGCGCTCGTGCGTCATCCGTTCGGGGGCTACACGGGCATCGCGCCCATGTTCGTGGGGCAGTCCTGGCTCACCGTGCGGCTCACCGCGATCGCCGCGCTGGCCGACGTGGCGCGTCTGCTCGTGTTCCCCCTCACCTTGCGCGTCGACTATTCCCCCAACGAGCGCACGGTCGTGACGTCGCCGCTCGACTGGCGGTTCGCCGGCGGACTCGCTTGTGTGCTGCTCTGGTGCGGGCTTCTGGTTTTTGCCTGGAGACGCCGCCGCAAAGTCGAGGCGTTCGGCATCGGCTGGATCGGAGTGGCGTTCCTCCCTGTCGCGAACCTGCTCTATGCTACGGGCTTCTACGTAGCCGAGCGGACCTTATATCTCCCGTCGGTCGGGCTCGTGCTTGCGGCGACCGCCGCGCTCGTACGCCTGGCGCATCACCGACTCCGCCCGGTCGTGGCCGCCCTGTGCGTGCTCGGCGCCGTGCGTTCCGCTCTGCGCGTTCCGGTGTGGCGGGATGATAACGCGGTCACGACCAGCCTCCTCGACGACTCGCCCGCGTCCTACGGGGGCCCCGCTCGTATGGCTGGGGTCTACCTCGACCGCCACGAGCCGGCGAAGGCCCTGGCCGCGGCGCGCCTGGCCTCAGAAATTATCGACCGGGATCCCTGGGTCTATACGATCGGAGCCGTGGCAGCGCTCGCTGCGGGCGACCGCGTGGCAGCCGACTCCCTGTTTGTGGGGCTGGAGCGCTTCTGCGCCGGTCCCTGCGCCGCCGGCTACTATCGCTACGAGGCCGTGCAAGCACGCGCCCACGGCTATCCGGGCACGGCCGACTCCCTGCTCGCACGCGCCAAGCGGCTGGACGGTGCGGGGAGGTGATGGCTGCTTTCGGGTGGCACTCGCGCGTAACGGGCATCGCCGTCGGCCTTGCGCCTTGCAAAACACGACGACCGCGAGCTCCTTCTGTCTGTCCGCGAGAAGGATTTTCTCCATCTTAACGTATTATCTCACAATTGCTTAGATGCAGTCTCGCCGCATCGGGCACGGGGTTTGCTTTATCCACGGCCGGATAAGTGGGTTTCATGCAGGCGTGCAGTTTGTTGGCTGCTACTCTAACGGGGGTTAAGGTGACGATGAACCGCAAGGGCTTTACACTGATCGAACTTCTGATCGTGGTCGTGATCATCGGCATCTTGGCCGCCATCGCGATTCCGAAGTTCGCGAACACGAAGGGCAAGGCGTACATCGCCTCGATGAAGTCGGACCTTCGTAACCTGGTGACGGCCGAAGAGGCGTATTTCGCCGACTCGGTCAAGTACAGCGCCAACG